>DATFDJ010000027.1:0-10534 GCA_035252115.1 Nitrospira sp.
CACCCCCACCTGCCGGGCCAGGAGAATATGCTCGCGCGTCTGCGGCATCGGCCCATCGGCCGCGCTCACCACCAGGATCGCCCCGTCCATCTGCGCCGCCCCGGTGATCATGTTCTTCACATAGTCGGCGTGCCCCGGACAGTCCACGTGCGCATAGTGCCGGTTGGCCGTCTCGTACTCCACGTGACTGATCGCAATGGTCAAAATCTTCGTCGCGTCCCGCCGGCCCTGGCTCTCGCTCGCCTTCGCCACCTCATCGTAGCTCACGAACTTCGCCATTCCCTTGTCCGCCGACACTTTCGTCAACGCCGCCGTCAACGTCGTCTTCCCGTGGTCCACGTGCCCGATCGTCCCAATGTTCACGTGCGGCTTCTTCCGCTCAAATTTCGCCTTCGCCATAACGCACCTCTTTATCTCGATACTGAAATATTTTCCGGTCGCGCTCCTTACTAAGCGCTCCAGGCCTACAAGCTATTTCAAATTACTGGAGGCACGATACTCATCCGCGCCCGTTTGATCGATGAGGCCGCCCAAGCAAAGCCCGGTATGGAGCCCACGACGCGGATCGAACGCGTGACCTCGTCCTTACCAAGGACGTGCTCTACCAACTGAGCTACGTGGGCCATTTGATCGTTATGCGTCATCCGTGAAGCGTGATACGTTTCGGGCATCCCGTTGCTTAATACTTACTTTGCTTCCGTCTCACGTTCACGCCTAACGCCTTACGTCTTTATCTTATGGAGCGGGCGATGGGATTTGAACCGCACTCCGTCGTCGGTTCGGCGCTGATTCCTGCCTCACCAACTCCCGCAGAGGAGGCCAGTCTCCTCGCGCGCTCCTCACGAAAGGGGCTCACCCCTTTCGAAATCCCCACTGTCGTGGGTCCAATCTACTGGCTATCCCACTACTTCAGTCTCACGCGTTACGTCGTCATTGGAGCGGGCGATGGGATTTGAACCCACGACAGCCAGCTTGGAAGGCTGGGACTCTACCACTGAGCTACGCCCGCCTCTATCTTTTCGCCAACTGCTGAAGTGGCTACCGCTCGTGCCCAGCCATACAACACTGGAGGTATTGCTCCGGCTCACTCCATAAATAATAATTAGTTCGCCGGCTCAACGCCAAAGAGCGCCGAAGGTGCTTATCCGCTCGCGCCCAACCATAAGCAAGCGCTCGCGGTCGAGCAAGCTCTGTATGGTGGGCAGGCAAGGATTCGAACCTTGGAAGCCGATGGCAACAGATTTACAGTCTGCCCCCTTTGGCCACTTGGGTACCTGCCCCAAACAGTCAGGAGATCTCATTGGCCAACACTCGTCTTCTTTCCGTATGACGCCGAAAAAGAGAGTAGGCTGATCCACACACAGCTTCCCCCTCCTTACGATCAATAAGGATAAAAGCCATGAGCTGCGGATCAGCCCTGTTCAAGAAACGCTCGATTCTATTGGCGAAGTGTTACGAAGTCAAGGGCCCCGATGGTGAAATGGAAAATTTTTATCGAATTCTCATGAGAAGCATCTCATGGACGGCCTTGCCAGCCCCCAAAGGCAGACACAAGACGAGATCCACAAACTTTTCCCGTGGCTTATCTCCTATCATCGGCACGGTTCATTCGAGGACAGATCAACCTGAGCCGAGGCAAGGACTCGCGCGGCTTGCCGAGTCAAATCGGCGGGGTAGCCGAGCGCCTCATCCATTAAACGCGTCACCTCTTCCTTCGATATCCGCGACGCCGGAGCAAGGAATCGCTTTCTTGTGATGGCTCGCTCTTCCTTATTCTCCGGCTCATAGTAGCCGCGGATCTTCCCTTCTCTATCCGCCTCCTGAAGACGACGCAGCCACGCCTCGCGGGCGCTCCCCGGTTTTGAGATGGACACCCCGGCCGATCCGCCGGACTCCAACTGATTCCATACGGCCCAACCGACGAAGACGGCCCACGCTTCATTCAAGACTTCCCACGATTCCCCTTCACTGAGGAATCGTTCTTCCGTTTCGCCCTTTCGCTGGACGACCGGCGTGATGAGGACGGCGCTGTAGCGACAACGTCGCTGAGCCTTCGCAAAGGAGAGCAATGGGTCCGCGTCGCCGATTTTCGTCGAGAGATAATCCATGTAGGCATGGAACAGTTCGTGGTACAGCGTCTCTATTTCCGCATGGGTCAGCCGTTTCAATGGGCGCAACGTTCCTCCCGCAACGTTGAACGACAGTGTTCTGTTGAGAACCATCCGGTGCTCGCCCAAATGATATTCCGCTGCGAAGGCTTGCAAGTCATCGAATTCAAATGTCACGAGATCGGGTGGCACGACTTTCAAGAACTTCACCGGCAGACCCATTTGCTGAGCTTCCATCACCAATTGCTTCCATATGCGTCCGGAAGACTCTCCGGTGCCTGCGCTCAAGGCCGGCCGGTGCCATACGACGACCAAGAAAAGAACGAGGATGACCGACCGACTGAAGAAGCGCGTCATCATCTGGAGAATCGAGTGGAATTGACCGAGAGGTGATCAAGAGAACTGGTCGCGATATCCGCGCCAATCTGCGTGACCGCCTTCTTCAACCAAGGCCAATTGATCGAACATCGCCGGCGAGACATGATCGAGGAATCTGGTCGGTTTCGACAAGAGCATCCCGCTGCTTTTATCGAACACGTTGATCGGATACGTCAGATAAAGGAACCGTTTTGCTCGCGTGACCGCCACATAGAACAGGCGTCGCTCTTCTTCCAACTCATCGTCGGTGACAAACGCATAGGTCGAGGGGAATTTTCCGTCGACGACCCAAATGACGAACACGCACTGCCACTCCAGCCCCTTGGCCGAGTGGATCGTCGAGAGCACCATCCGTTCATCGTCGCGATCCGGGGGCTCCACATCCGCTGCGCTGCCATCCGGCGGCTCGAGCGCCAGATCGGCAAGAAACTGGCCGACTTCCGGATAATTTTCCGCGATCGTGTGCAGATGATCCAAGTCCCTCGTACGCTTCGGATAATCGTCGTACTGTTCCTTCAGGATCGGAAGATAGTATTCATAGATATGGTTCACTTGATCGGCCGTGCTCGGAGCGTCCGATGTGGAAAGACTTTCCAGCGTGTTGGCAAGATTTTTGAGTCCTTGTCCCGATCGTCCGCCGACCTCGCGCAGCACGTAATAGGGTCTCTCCGACTTGACCAGCGAGGCCAGCAGATCCTGTGCTTTTTTCGGTCCCACGCCTTCCACCAACATCAAAACCCTGTGCCAACTGACGGCATCCAGAGGATTGGCCACCACGCGTAAGTGAGCCAGAAGATCTTTGACGTGAGCCGTCTCGATGAATTTCACGCCGCCCCGCTTGACGAAGGGCAATCCACGGCGCGACAGCTCGATTTCCAGATCGAACGAATGGAAGCTGGACCGGAACAGCACGGCGACTTCACTCAGTCGAATCCCTTCTTCACGCAGCTCCAGAATCTTCTGCGCCACGAACCGCGACTGGGCATTTTCTCCCGCAGCCTCGGCCAAGGTCGGCAGCGGTCCATCGAGTTTTCTCGTGAAGAGGTGCTTCGTGTACTTTTCAGCCGCTTCTTCGATGATGCAGTTCGCGAGATTCAAGATAGGCTGCGTACTCCGATAGTTCTCTTCCAGCTTATAAATGGTGGCGCCCGGAAACAGCGAGGGAAACTCCATGATGTTCTTGAACGTAGCGCCTCGGAAGGCATAGATCGATTGACTGTCATCGCCCACCACCATCACGTTCTGATGCTCGGCCGCGAGTTGGCGGATCACGTCCGCCTGGAGACGGTTCGTATCCTGATACTCGTCGACCAAAATATATCGATAGAGCCGCGAGATCGCATGCCTGGCCTGATGATCGTCGGTCAGCAAGCGTCTGAGCAAGACAAGCAGATCGTCGTAGTCGACCAGTTGCCGTCGGACCTTGGCCGTCTGGTAGCCCTTTTGGAGCTGGGTGAGCGCGTCGAGGTGATCGGCGAAATGACTGAACTCCTCCAGCACGACGTCGTCCAGACTTCGCAGCGTGTTTTCGGACTTGCCGAACATCTCCGCGATCGTATTTTTTCGTGGGAACCTCTTGTCTTTTTCGTTCAAACCCAATTGCGAACGCACCAGCGCGATCAGATCTTCCGCATCCGTCCTGTCGAGAATGGTGAAGCCCGGCTCCAAGCCGACCGCTCTGCCGTAACGCCGCAACAGCATGTTGGCGACTGAATGGAACGTACCCCCGCACACACGTTCGCTCCTCGCGCCGATCAATTCACCCGCGCGATCCAGCATCTCTTGCGCCGATTTTCGCGTGAACGTCAGGAGAAGAATGTTGGCCGGATCCACGCCGGCGTCGATCAGATATGCGACCCGGTAAATCAAGGTGCGAGTCTTGCCGCTGCCCGCCCCGGCGATGACAAGCGACGGGCCGTCCGCCGCCGTCACCGCCGCCAACTGCTGGGGATTCAACGCCGCCGCGTAATCGATGGAAAGCGTGCGCAGAGCAGCATCGTCCGTCGTCTTCTTCAAAATGTACGGCGTGATAGAGCGATTCATGAAAGGACGCGAGCGGCCACCGGCTGTATAACATTATAGAGCCGCGCGTTTCAACGACGCCATGCCGCCTTCGCAATCTCTTATCTCCGAGCACCCCTTGGAGCGCGAACGAACTCTCGGCTATAATGCACCACTCATTTTTCTTCCGTGCTGAAGAGAGAGCCATGGCTGCGGCAAAGACCACATATGGCACGCTACAACGTTCGCTCGCGGAGCTGATGCTGGCCGTCGCCGGCGAATCGGTCACTGTGATCAAGAAGAATGCGCCGGAACAGGCGATGAAGCTCAAGCGTCAGGATGAATGGGGATTGTACTTGGAATTTCTCAAGGTCATGTTCAATCTCACCGACCGGCTTTCGGCCTTCCATCTTCCGGTCAAAGATCAGCCCGAGTTCATGAACGGGCTCGAGGATGCCGTCACCACGCAATTGAAGACGGTCTTGGAGCCCGCCTTCGGTTCAAATGTCGATCAATCCGAAATCATGATGACAATCGGCGGTGCGGTGGACGAGAGCAGGCAGTTGTACGAACGCTATCGCTTCTCGATTGCCGAGGAGAGCGCGGCAAAGAAGGAGATGTTCGAGGCCTTCGGCGGGCGGGTGGCTCATGCGCTCGGCGTCGCGGACGACCCGCAGATCACCTCGAACGCCACTCTCTGCGCGACCGCGGTGATTCCCGCGATTACCGCCATTCTTCAGGGAGACGCTCCGCCGGACACCGCACCGACGAAACCGACCGAGGAAGGCACCGCGGCGCAATCTGCTTCCGCACCGAAAGGCCCCACGGGTAACGAAATCAAATTGGTGAGTGTGGTCTCCACCGTCAGCGGTGAGGAAGTCGAAACCCGTTGGGGCCTCCATCCCCGTTTTCGCCAGGATCTGACGCAGGAAGAAATGCAGCAGCTCACCAAATTGATGAACAGAGTTGCGAAAATCCTTGGCGAGCGCTACGCAGCCGTGGCATTCTCTAGCGATTGGGCATCCTGGCATAAAGCAGGCCACGCCTGAGCGACATTGCTACCGAATGCGTGTTTCCCTCTCACGACAATATCGGCACCCCTGTCAGGAGGAATTGTAAGTGGAAAGTGCGACCCAGTCTTCTGCATTGAGACCTCCATTGCCCGCTGCCTTGGACCGATTGGGAGAATTGTCGCAAAACTTGTGGTGGAGCTGGACCCTGGAAGCCCGCCAGTTATTTGAGACAATCGATCCCACTCTGTGGTTTCTCACACATCATAATCCCGTTAAACTGCTGGCCGACGTGAAATCCGAACGGCTGGCGCGCCTTGCGGAAGATCCTTCGTATCTCCGCCAATACTCCGCCGTGATGAAACTGTTCGACGAGTATCGCGCAAACGGCCGGAGTTGGTTCAGCGTGCAACATGCAGATTCAATCAAGAGCACCATCGCGTACTTTTCCGCGGAATTCGGCCTTCACACGTCGGTTCCGATCTATAGCGGCGGCCTCGGCATCCTCGCAGGAGACCATTGTAAGGAAGCGAGCGACCTCGGCGTCCCGCTGGTGGGTATCGGCTTCATGTATCCGCAGGGATATTTCCGCCAGCGAATCACACCGGAGGGGTGGCAAGAAGCGGCCTATGCGCCATTCACTCGCGAAGAGTCTCCCATCCGTCCGGCGCTCACACCGTCCGGGGAAGCATGCCGGATTTCGGTGGACATAGGCGGGCGCATGGTCGCGGCGGTCGTGTGGAAAATCTTGGTCGGCCGCGTGCCGCTCTATCTCATCGATACCGACGTTCCTGAGAACACACCGGAAAACCGTGCCCTGTCCGCCCGACTCTACGGCGGCGACCAAGAAATGCGGCTGTGTCAGGAAATCTTGCTGGGCATCGGCGGCGTTCGCGTCCTGCGCACGCTTGGCATCGCCCCGTCCGTGTGGCATGCCAACGAAGGCCATTCCGCTTTTTTGACCTTGGAACGCCTGCGCGAACTCGTTCAACAAGGCTCGTCTCACGCCGAAGCAAGCGAGCTCGTTCGCCAGAGCACAGTCTTCACGACGCACACTCCCGTTCCCGCCGGCCATGACGTCTTCCCGCACCACTTGATGGATCGATACTTTGCCGGTTTTTGGGACCAGATCGGTTTGACCAGGGAGGAGTTTCTCCAATTAGGAGAAACGCCGGAATCCCGCGGCCATGGCTTTAACATGACCGCGCTCGTGATGCGCCTGTCCGGACACGTAAACGGCGTCAGCCGCGAACACGGCCGCGTCAGCCGGGCCATGTGGCAGCATTTTTGGCCCGGCCTTCCCGTCGAACAGGTCCCGATTCGGAGCGTGACGAACGGCGTGCACGTGCCGACCTGGATTGCACCGGAACTCCATCGACTCTACAGCCGGTCGCTCAGTCCCGCTTGGGCCGAGATCTGTGACGATCCCGCGATGTGGCAGCGGGTGCTGGACATTCCGGACGATGAACTTTGGGCGGTCCGCCAAACCATGAAGCGCAAGTTGATGGGCTTCATCCGGGAACGCGCCCGCACCGGATGGATGCAGGGCAATCTCCTGCCGTCTCAAGTGCTCGCACGCGGCACCCTGCTCGACCCGGAGGCCTTGACCATCGGCTTTGCAAGGCGATTTGCGACGTACAAGCGGGCGACGCTGTTATTCAGCGACCTCGAACGGTTGAAACGGCTGCTTCAGGACCGCTGGCGGCCGATGCAACTGATTTTCGCCGGCAAGGCTCACCCGGCGGATGAACCGGGGCGCTACTTCATCCATGAGGTATTGAATTTTTGCCAGGATCACAAACTGGGCGGCCAGGTCGCCTTCCTCGAAGATTACGATATGCACATGGCGAAATTTTTGGTGCAAGGCGTCGATATCTGGCTCAACACGCCGAGATTTCCCATGGAGGCCAGTGGAACGAGCGGTATGAAGGCGGCGCTGAACGGCGCCCTTCATTTCAGCGTGCTGGACGGCTGGTGGCAAGAGGGCTATAACGGCGCGAACGGCTGGGCGATACAACCGCTGGTCGGCAATCAGGATGTGGCGGCTCAGGACCATCACGACGCCGAGCAACTCTATCGATTGCTGGAGCAGGAAGTCGTTCCCCTCTACTACCGCCGGGACCTCGACGGGATTCCGCGCGGATGGCTCCAGTTGGTCAAAGAGAGTATTCGAACCGTCGCGCCTGCCTTTTGCACCAAACGGATGGTCAAAGACTACGTGGAGTTCCTCTATACGCCGGCAATGGCCCGCACGCTCACAGCGTGGTAGTGAGAGCTGAGCCCCACTCACTCGACAGTCTCCGCCTTCCGATGCTATCAGTGGCTCCATGCTGACGGCGCTCCTGTCCCTGTTCATCGTTCTCGCCGTCGTTTCGCCCGCTCACTCTGCCGCTGGATCGAAGTCCTCGACATTGGACCGCGATGCCGCCGCCGCCTTTCAGCAGGCCGACTACGACAGGGTCCTCCGCCTGTGGCAATCTCTGTCGCCCGATGCGGCGCCATCGCGCTCGTTCCTTCGCCTCGTCCTCCTGAGCCAACTGAAGCTGGGCAGACCGGAGGAGGCGCTGGTCCTGTATGACCGAGCATTTGCCGGGGAGCAAACGGATGATCGCGCCCTGTTGCGCGCGCTGGCGCTGGCCATGGTCACAGCGCATGTTCGCGATCTCCAGGAATACGCTCGGATCGCGGCCTATTCGGTATTGGCCGAACTCGGGCTCCCGGAGACACAATCCATTCTCGAGGACGGCCTCTTGGATGGGTCGCCGGTGGTCCGCGCGCGCGCCGTTGAGGCGCTTGGACGCGCCGGGCTGGCAGGCAAATCCGGGGCACTGCGGCGATCCTTGTTGGACAATACGACGGCGGTCCGCATTGCCGCGATGAACGTGTTGAGCGACGCCAAGATTGCGGACATCATGCCGCGCCTGATCGACGTGGCGAGAAGCGAGGATGGACCCGAAGGTGTCTTTGCCTATGCGGCGCTCTATCGACTGGGGAAGGAAGACATGTTGACCGACATCGTAGGAGCCGCCACGCTCCCCGATCCGGAAACTCGTATGGCCGCACTGGGCGTGCTCGGAAAATTGAAACGACCCTCGACACTCGCAATCCTGGCCCAAGGTGTATACGATCCCGACCCGTCAGTCCGCGCCTTCGCGGCAGGCGCGTTGGGCGATTTCGGTCAACCGGGCGCCGTGGCGCCGCTGAGTCATGCGCTTGGCGACGAACACGCCCGCGTTCGCGGAGTCGCCGCTGCAAGTCTGGGCCGTCTTGGAATCCGAGAGAATCGGCCGCTGCTGCAAGCCCTCACGCGGGACGCCTCGATGCAGGTGCGCGCCCAAGCGGTGGAGGGCCTTCTGCGGCTCGGAGATTCGACCGCAGTCCTGGTCGCCGCCGATTTGGCACGCCACCCGGACCCTTCGGTCCGTGCTTCCGCCGCACAGGCGCTCAGCGTCACAGCCGATCAACAGACCCTTGGAATACTCCGGGCGCTCCTGGAGGATCAGCAACCCCAGCCGCGTCTATTCGCGGCAAGAGCCCTGGGCAAGACCCCGAATGCCGCAGTCCCGTTGCTCAAAAAAGGCTTGCACGATTCCGACACGGCTGTTCGCGTCACGGCAGCCGGCAGCCTGGTCCAACAACTGGATCGCGACTCGAAGTCTTCGAACCGTCAAGGACGGAAAGGATAGCCATGTGGAAATTCGTCGGGATATTAGTCGTTACTGCACTCTCATTCGGCCTTGGCTTTTATTTCGGCCAACGACCTGCCGGCACGTTGCAGGAAACAGTCGCCGGCCTACCTCAGTCGATCAAAGATGTATCGAGGAGTGTGATCGATACCACGATGGGAATCGAACAGGATCTGCGACGTCGGCAGGCGCTGCTGGACACAAAATCCAAAATCGTGCAATGCCGCTCCGATTTACTCGACAAGAATTTCGGTGAGGCCGCGAAACAGTTGGCGGAGGGCGTGACGGGACTGGAACAGGCGATTAAGACAGGAAAGCCCGATGCCTTGACTCAGGAGGTCCGCACTCTTATCGGCACTTTACAGGAACTGCGGCTTGAGCTGTCGATGGGCAAGTCGGTGCCGATGAAGAA
Organism: Nitrospira sp.; assembly: GCA_035252115.1. Classification (GTDB taxonomy): domain Bacteria; phylum Nitrospirota; class Nitrospiria; order Nitrospirales; family Nitrospiraceae; genus Nitrospira_C. The sequence goes on from DATFDJ010000027.1 coordinate 9,596, forward strand.
ACTCACCGAACTCCAGCAGGACATCGACCGGCAGTTGAACAAATAGCTGGTATCCGGTGATCCGTATCTCGCAACCGAACCATGCTTCACGATTTTTCCGCAGGCTACGCAGTGGCCGGTTGCTTCTTCCACTTCGCCAGAATCCGCTCTACCCGCATTCGTACGACCATGTCGGGATCTTTCGTCAGCGGCTTGATGGCTTCCCGACCTCGGGCGTCTCCGATGGCTTCCAACGCCGCCGCGGCGGTCAGGCGGGTAAACCAATCTTTATCGCTCAACATTTCAATAAGCGGATCGATCGCCTCGCCGTGCTTGATGCGCCCCAGGGCCAACACGGCCTGCTTGCGGACCATTTCATCCTTGTCCTTGAGCGCCGCCACCAATCGCGGAAGCGCAGGCTCGCCGAGTTCCACCAGGGCATTTGTCGCGTCATCCTTGAACTCATCGTTGTGGAGCTGCAGCATAAGCGGATCGAGCACGCGTTCGTCCCGAATCTTACCAAGGGCGGCGATCGCGTATTTCCGGACGTCCCAATCCCGCAGCAGTTTAATGAGCCGCTCCACAGCGGGAGAGCCGATCTGCCCCAGGGCATCGATCGCCACCTCGCGGACCTGCCAGTCCCCGTCGTACAACGCCTTGCATAGCGGCTCGACGCAACGTTCATCGGCCATTTCCCCGAGGGTGATTGCCGCCTCGCGCCGGACCACCCAATCTGGATCCTTGAGTAAGTCGATCTGGATGTCGATTTCATCCTTGACCTTTTCCTCTTCCAGAAGGACTTGCTCAACCGGTTCTTCGGTCTTCGCCGCTTCACCGGTGAATTGCGCCGCCACCTGGTCGGTCAACTCATCTGCCGCTTCGGCTTCACCCGGGGTGCGGATGCGATCGTCCTGTTCGTGTTGCTGGTTTTGCTCGGTCCGTTCCATATGCGATATGCCT
>DATFDJ010000028.1:0-27771 GCA_035252115.1 Nitrospira sp.
CCGATCTCGCTCTCGTTGCCGGAACTGGCGGCGGTCGATACGTGGTTCTACGTCCGTGAAGGGCGCGAAGCTCCGTCATACGAGGAAATCACCAAGTCATATGAGAAATTTATTCCGGAAGCAGACCGCCCCAAGATGCAGGAGGATAAGCCTGCAGGTGGAGGGGGCGCGCTGATTGCTGATGGGACCGAACCGGTCGATCAAATTTTTGCCAAGGCGCAATGTATTACGTGCCATACGATTCCTGGTATTCCTGGAGCCACCGGAACGATCGGGCCCAAGTTGGAAGAAGGGACCAATGCTCCGATACGCCTGAAGGACAAGGAATACAAGGGAGCCGCAAAGTCCACTCCCGAATACATTATGGAATCCGTCGTTTCGCCGAGCACCTACGTCGTGAAGCCGTTCCCGGACAACACGATGCCGAAGGTATTCGGCCAGAAACTGAGCGCGGGAGCGCTCAAGAAGATCGTCGACTATCTTTCACAGGTGAAAGCGGGAGCGCCGCCACCGAAGATTTCATAACTGTTGCCGTCTATCCTCTCCTCATGAGGAGAGCAAAGGGAGTTCACCGATGAAAGCAATAATGTCAGTCGGAGCGCTGGTTGGAGTCATCGGACTCCTCCTGCTGATCGGGATGATCTTCGACATCGTCCCCTCGAACACCGTGCGTCTGGTCGAAGGCTATATGCCGATGCAGATGCTCACGGAGCTTGCGCTTTTCGTCGCCGGATTCGCGGGTTTGAGCTATTTGCTCAGCTCCATGGGTATGCCATTGCCGCGTTTCTGGCAGGGAATCGGGTTTTGGGCGTTTATCCTGCTCTATCTCAAATTCCGCGTTTATCCTCCGATTCCGTTCAGCGTCCGGGCCATGTATGGAACCGTGTCTCTCGTTGCGGTTTTCATGTGGGTGTCGTCCAACGAAGAGGACTGGAAGAAGTTCAAGCAGCCGATTCTGAATGTCATGGACGCGCAGAGCGGCGGAAACAAGCTGCTCCGGTACGCCTACCTCGTGCTGCTCCCCATTCTCATCGGAGGATTCTCGTACAACGCGATGAAACCGAAGTCCGAGGAGCCGATCGAGCTACGTACGGTTCATCCCGCGCCACCCGCCAGCACTAAGGTGCACGGGAAGACCTACGTTCTGCAGACGTCGCAGAATCCGTACCGTGTCAATCCGGAAGGCAAGTACGATCAGGAATACACCAACGCGAACATTGTGGAGCAAGGCATGGGTCGGCTGATGAAACCCAATGCCAATCCCTGGGATCAGAACAACCAAGGTTATCTGAAGTACGTCCGTGAGGGAGGGGAGATCTTCTTTCAGAACTGCCACTTCTGCCACGGGGACAATCTGAACGGCCGCGGCCTGCACGCGTTCGCGTTTAATCCGATCCCCGCGAATTTCACCGACCCGGGGACGATCGCGCAACTTCAAGAGACGTTTATTTTCTGGCGTGTATCGAAGGGCGGAATCGGGTTGCCGAACGAAGGCTTCCCGTGGGCGTCCGTCATGCCGCCGTGGGAGCAGCACTTGACCGTCGATGAAATCTGGAAGGTGATTTTGTTCGAGTACTGGCACACCGGCTACTATCCACGTACTTGGGATTAATCATTCACGGGATTCATCGTTAACCGGGATAGACGAGATGATGAGGGAAAACATGATGAACAGTTCAAGTCAGAAGGCAGGAAAGGTTGCCGCAACTGCCTTTGGAATCATCCTATTGTCCGGCGGCTTGGGAGTCCCCATGATCGGAGCGGAAGATCTCCCTGAGGGCTTCAAGAAGGGCGATCTGGCCCCGGAGCCATCCGCCGAGATGATCGAAGCGGGCAAGCGCGTGTATTTTACGAAGTGCGTCTGGTGCCATGGAGTCGACGGAGCAGGCGACGGGCCAGGTGCGGATCGTCTCTGGCCTCGTCCTCGCAACTTCAACCAGGGTACGTTCAAGATTCGCCATACAGCCAGCGGTGAACTCCCGCTGTTCGATGCCAAGAAACCGATCCCTGGGCAAAATGACCTCTTCGAGACCGTCACTCATGGTCTCCCAGGCTCGGCCATGCCGTCCTGGGAAGGTATTCTGACCGAAGAACAGCGGCTTCAAGTACTGTCCTTCGTGACGACCCAATTAGTCAAGGACCGGAAATTTACTGACAAGCAATCGGAAACGCAGACGGTTCTACAGTTGGGAGATATCAAGCAAAAGCCGGCGAACGAGGAGAGTTTGAAACGTGGTTCTGAGCTCATCGTAGAAAAGAAATGCATCGAGTGCCATGGTACCGAAGGACGCGGAGACGGGAACGCGTTCAATCTGAAAGACGACTGGGGGTTCTCGATTCAGCCGGCCAACTGGCACAAGTGTTGGAATTTCCGCGGCAGCCGTCAGGATCCATACAACGTGAAGAATATTTTCCGGACGTTTTCAACCGGCGTAAACGGCACGCCGATGCCGTCATTTGCGGATAGCACCTCGGTCGATGAACGCTGGGACATTGCCAATTTCGTCAACTCGCTGTGCGAGCGGGACGTCGAGGGAAATCCGCTGCCGATCGATCCGTTGACCGATAAACCGAAGATCAACTTTGTCGTCCCGTCGAACCCCGTAGAAGGGGAAATTCCCGCCGATCTTGAGAACGAAGCCTGGCAGAAAGCGCCAAGACGTTACGTGGCGATGGGTGGACAGATCACGCATAAGCCCAGGAACTTCGTCAACCGAATCGACGACATTTGGGTCCGGTCGTTGTACAACGACAAGTCCGTGGTCTACCTCTTGGAGTGGGACGATCGGACGAAGAGCGTCGCCGAGGGCAAGTTGCCCTGGGCCCCGACCCAAGTCAATGTCGATATCAAGGAACAGGATCCCAAGACCGGTGAGGAGGGTTCCATCGCAGCCAATCAGAACAAGTACACGGTCTACAACGACGCCATCGCGGTCGAACATCCGGTGAAATGGAAGGAGTTACCGGCTCCGATCAAGCCGCGGTATTTGTTTGGGACCAACGAGCAGTTCCCTGTCGATATTGTGAAGTGGGAAGCGGATGGCTCGATCCGAGCCTTCAAAGGCACCGGATGGGACAAGGATTTTGAAGAGCGGGACACGTACGAAGAAAATCTCAAGGTGCTCAAGGCCGAATGGAAAAACGGCCGCTGGTACGTGATGATTCAACGGCCGCTGGGGAACAAGAAGGATCAAGATTACGACGAGGACACCTTCTTCGAAGTGGGGCAGTATATTCCCACGGTGTTCTTCGCATGGGATGGCCATAACGGGGATGCGGGCCGGAAGATGGCCGTATCCGCGTTTTACTATACGTTCCTGAATCCGCCGATCCCGCGGGAAACGTATATTTATCCGGTCGTGATCGCGGCCGGTGTGGTGTTCCTGGAAGGGTGGGTGCTGACCCGCCGGGCGAACAAGAAGAAGGGCAAGACAGTCTAAACTCTGCCGGGGAAACGGTTGTCCCCGACAAAGCCATGGAGGGGGTGGGGAAACCCACCCCCTTTTTGTTTGCGCTGCAATGGATAATGACGTCACATTCGTGACAGATGTGACCGGGATTCTTCTTGCCGGTGGCAAGAGCCGGAGGATGGGGAGGGATAAACGCCATCTTTCGGTCGGTGACCGGACGCTCTTGGAGCGGAGCTTGTCCGCTCTTTCCACGGTGTTCCACGAGGTCTTCGTCGTCATAGCACAAGACAGCCCAGCCTTGGGGATCACGGCGGCGGTCCTTCGTGATCTCGTCCCGGATTGCGGGAGCCTGGGCGGCCTCTACACGGGACTCAAGCAGTCCAGCACCCCCTATGTCTTCGTCGTCGCTTGCGACATGCCGTTTCTCGATCCCCGAGTCATACGCCGGTTTCTCTACACGAAAGACGAATGGGACGTCGTGATGGCGAAGCAGCAGAGACAATTGCATCCGATGCATGCGCTGTATAGCCGGCAATGTCTGCCCGTTATTGAAGAAATGATCTGGACACGCGACTTCAAGATTCAGAGCATGGTGGCACATCCGTCTCTTCGTGTCCGAATCGTGGAAGAGGCCGATCTTCGAGCCATCGATCCGGCCGGACATGGGTTGATGAATGTCAATACACCGGCGGACTTGGAATCCGCTCGTGAGCTTGTGAAGCGTGGAATCGATCCCTCAGTATCCTGACAGGGCTGATAACAGCACGATTGTCGTCATCCATCCTGGAGCGTTGGGCGACGTTCTGCTCTCCCTTCCGGCTCTCCGACGCCTCGGTCTTCGGCATCCGGGCCACCCATTGTGTCTCTGCGCGAACGATCAGGTCGGCCGTCTGCTGGTCGCATGTCGGGAAGTGGATCGATGGTTGTCCGTCGAGAGATCGGTCTGCGCCGAATTGTTCAGCGGATCGGTATCCACGGATAGTGAACTGTTTCAATGGTTGGCGCAGTGTGATCTGGCCGTCGCCTGGCTCGAGGATCGCGACGGACTACTGAAAGCTATATTGGAACGGTACGCCTCACGAGTCATCGTCTGCTCCCCTTTTGCAGCGAAAATCACCGCCACACATCAGCGCGATCGGTTTCTTCACACCATCGACGAACAGCCGGACCAAGTATTGGGTCCGACGCCGCTCTCGCTGCCGGACGATCTGGTCCAGCGTGGATCGATTTGTCTTGTCCGGGCCGGCATTCCGATCGATCGTCCCTTGGTTCTGATCCATCCCGGTAGCGGAAGTCTGCACAAATGCGTTTCACCGCGGATCCTTGACCGAGTGATCCAAGGGTTGCGCAACCAAGGCACGGTACCAATCCTCCTCCAAGGACCGGCGGATTTCGTACCGGTAGACAGCCTGCTTCGGCTGACTTCCCCTGTACCATTCGTCCTCCGCGACCTGGATCTTCTCACCGTGGCCGGCGTGCTCAGACAGATTGGATTGTTTATCGGTCATGACTCGGGAATCGCGCACCTGTCCGCCTTACTTGGCGTGCCGACGCTGGCATTGTTCGGACCGACGGATTCCCAACAGTGGGCCCCCAGCGGACATCATGTGAAAATCGTGAAAGGATCTTCGTGCACCTGCTCCGATTGGCAACTTGTTCGCCGTTGCGAGGGAAAACCTTGTCTGGACATCTCCGCCGAAGACATTCTTTCATGGTGTCGCATTCACACAGTGATAGGGCGAACCCTCTAGTTCGTGACGGCGATCCTTGTCTCTGAAAATCTCCTATGTTAGAGTGGCCAGTTGATTTTTGCTTTCAATGCTGAGGACTTAGAGGACTTTTCATGTCTCATGGCGGCGTCCAGGATAAGGTGACGAGCGTTCTGCTCGGCGCGTTGAATAGGGCGAGGGGGAAAGGACAATTGAAAACCGAGACATGGCCGGCTTTAACCTTGGACGCCCCCAAGAGACCGGAGTGGGGCGATCTGGCATCGACAGTGGCCATGTCGTTGGCCTCATCCGAGCAACGTGCGCCGCATGACATCGCTCAAATCATCGTTGAGAACCTCAGTCAGCACGATGAAATCTTCGATCGTATCGAAATTGTGAGACCCGGTTTTCTCAATCTGACGGTCAAGCCGATCGTCTGGCAGGAAGCCTTGCGGGAAATTGAACTGCTCGGGACGGCCTATGGGCGGACCGATGTCGGTCGCGGCCGGCGGGTTTTGGTGGAGTATGTCAGCGCCAATCCCACTGGACCGTTGCATGTCGGGCACGGTCGCGGTGCCGCCGTCGGGCAGGCGGTCGCCAATCTGTTGCAAACCGTCGGGTATGACGTCGTTCACGAGTATTACATCAACGACGCCGGTCGGCAGATGCAACTGTTAGGCGCCTCGGTCTTTGCCCGTTACGAGCAACTCTCCGGACGGTCGGTACCCGTTCCGGAGGATGGCTATCAGGGAAGCTACGTCACCGCCGTGGCCGAGCGGATCAAACGGCAATTCGGAGATGCTTCGACCGCTCCGGCCGACATGGAAGCCCGCTGTAGGGAGATCGCTTACCGGGAGTTGTTGTCGCTCATCCGCGACGATCTCAAGTCGTTCGGGATCGAATTCGAATCCTGGTTCAGCGAAGCGTCGCTCCTGTCGTCGAATACGGTGGAGCGGGTGTTGGACGAATTGAAGTCGCGCGAACTCCTTTTCGAACGGGAGGGCGCCTGGTGGTTTCGCTCGTCGGCGTTCGGCGACGAGAAAGACCGAGTCGTCAAGAAGCAGGACGGAGAATATACCTACTTGGCCACGGACATCGCGTACCATCGCGATAAATTGCAACGCGGCTATGACCTGCTCATCGATGTCTGGGGGGCCGATCACCACGGCTATATTCCACGCATGCAGGCCGTCATGCAAGCCTATGGGTATCCGAAGGAACGGCTCCAAGTCGTGCTCGTACAGCTCGTGAAACTGTTGAGAGCCGGCACGGAAGTGAAGATGTCCAAACGAACCGGTGAATTCATCACCATGCGGGAAGTCATCGAAGAAGTCGGAGCGGATGCCGCGAAGTTCTTTTTTCTCATGCGGGATTCCCGAACGCACCTGGAGTTTGACTTGGAACTCGCCAAACAGCGGTCCGCCGACAATCCCGTTTATTACGTCCAGTACGCTCATGCGAGGATTTCGAGTCTGTGGCGGGTCGCGGCGTCCCGGGGAATTGCCTGCCTGTCGGCGAGCCAGACCGACTTGGCGGTTCTGACGGACCCGGACGAATTGGGATTGATTCGGAAACTTTCGGCCTATCCCTCGATGCTGCAGGCGAGCGCCCTCAACTACGAGCCGCATCGCGTGACCTACTATCTTCAGCAACTGGCCGGCCTGCTCCATACCTTCTACAACAAGCACCGCATTCTGCCGCCGGCCGCCGACAGGGACCTGTCCGACGCGTCTTCAGGAATTGAGACGAGCGAAGAACCGTTGTGGGACACCGTGACGCCCGTGCGTACGGCGGCGCGGCTCGCGTTGATGCGCAGCGTGCAGCAGGTACTCAAGAATGGGTTGACCGTGCTCGGCATCTCCGCACCCGATCAGATGTGAGAGACGCTATGGCTTTTTCAATCGCTCAGGCGGATAGAAAAACCAGCGCGAGAGTCGGGACGCTGGCGACGGCGCATGGTTTGATCGATACGCCGGCGTTCATGCCGGTCGGGACGTTGGGCCCCGTCAAAGGCATCGAGCCGTCGGATCTCGACCGGCTCGGCTATCGCCTCATGCTCAACAATGCCTATCATCTGTACCTGCGTCCCGGTCACAACGTCGTGGCGGAGATGGGGGGACTGCACCGCTTTACCGGCTGGCAGGGAGCGATCTTGACGGACAGCGGGGGATACCAGATCTTCAGTCTGGCCAAGCTCTGCAAGATCACGGACGAAGGCGTGAGCTTCCAATCCCATCTTGACGGCTCGGCCCATGTCATCACACCGGAAATCGCGATCGAAATTCAGGAGAGCTTGGGCGCCGACATCATGATGGCCTTGGACCAATGCGTCGCCTTACCGGCCGAGCGCCATGTCGTGAGCGAAGCCGTGCGTCGGACCGCGTTATGGGCCGCTCGTTGTCAAGCGAGCCGGCGGAGGACCGATCAGGCGCTGTTTGGAATCGTGCAAGGCGGACTCGACCAGGACCTGCGTGTTACGTCGGCGCGGGACATCGTCAAGCTCGACTTCGAAGGCTATGCCATCGGCGGATTGTCGGTCGGTGAAACAAAGGACGACATGTATCGGATGCTGGACGTGACGGTTCCGGAGCTGCCCGTGTCCAAACCCCGCTATCTCATGGGAGTGGGTATGCCGGAAAACCTCGTCGAAGCGGTTGCGCGCGGCATCGATCTGTTCGATTGCGTCGTCCCGTCCAGACATGGGAGGACCGGATGGTTGTTCACGAGTTTCGGGCGGGTGCTCATCAAGCAGGCGAGATACGTGCGCGATGAAACGCCGATCGATCCGACCTGCGGCTGTCCGGTGTGTGCGCGCTATTCGCGGGCCTATCTGCATCATTTGTACAATGTGAAGGAACTGTCGGCATCCCGCCTCAATACGATCCACAATCTTTGGTACTTTGCAGATTTGATGGGTCGGATTCGCGCCGCGATCGCTGCCGGTACGTTCGCCGAATTCCGCGACATCTTCTATCGGGAGCATGGGCGTGAGTCGCCGGACGCAAGTGTTCCGGCCGAGTCCGAGCCCGCCGGCAGCCGCGCCTCGGGCGCGTAGCAGGGAAAAGGAGATCCGTTCTATGGTGACGGCATCGATCGCATGGGCGCAGGCCACGAACGGCGGCGGCTCCGGGGCCGGCACCATCCTGTCGCTCGTTCCGTTCGTGCTCATCTTTGTGATCTTCTATTTCATGCTGATTTTGCCGCAGCAAAAGAAGCAGAAGCAGCAGCGGGCGATGCTGGATGCCTTGAAGAAAGGAGACAAGGTCATCACGGCGTCGGGCATCTGGGGCACGGTGACGAACCTGGGAAAAGAGACGGTTACGCTGCAGATCGCCGACAATACGAAGGTCAGGATTCAACGCGAGCATATTGCGCGCCTCCGCGCCGACGATGAGGACAAAGAGTCGTAATCGCAGAAAGAGGGACTGAAGACGATATGAAAAAAGTGAGTGGGCGGTTGACGTTGTTGATCTCGGTGTTGCTGATCTCGTTCGTGGTCTTTGTCCCGTCGTATCCGGACTTCTATCAGGTCCTGCCCGGCTGGGCCAAGACCATCCTGCCCAACAAGGGCATCACCCTCGGATTGGACCTGCAGGGCGGCATCCATCTTGTCATGGAGGTGGACGAAGACCGCGCCGTGGAAATCGCGGTGGACCGGTCCGTGACGTCCTTGCAGGATCTCCTGGTCGAGAAGAAAATCCCCGTGGAGTCGGTGAAGCGGGTCGGACAGGACCAGATTGTGTTGCAGTTTCAAAATGCCGATGTGAAGTCGCAAGTGCAAAAGTTGATCGAAGACTTTCCGACTTTTACGGAAAAGGAATCGGCGGGCTCCGCGAATACGCTGGTATGGGAACTTCGCGACACGGAAGCGAAACGGATCAAGGATTCGGCGATCAATCAAGCGCTGGAAACGATCAGAAATCGCATCGATCAATTCGGCGTGGCGGAACCGATCGTGCAGCGGCAGGGGCTCAAACAGATCGTCGTGCAATTGCCGGGCGTCAAGGAACCGAAGCGCGCCAAGGACTTGATCAAGGAAACCGCACTCTTGGAATTCAAGATGCTGGACGAGGACAGCCAGGTCCGGTTGGACCTCCCGGCCCGCGTGCCGAAGGAGAAGGAAGCCGAGGTGCTGAAGCAGGTCGAGGGAAAGCTGCCGGAAGGCGACCAAGTGCTCTTCGAGCGAATGATCGACAAAGACAGCGGCCGGGAATACCGGATTCCCTATCTGGTGAAGAAACGGGTGATGCTGACGGGCGATGTCTTGAGCGATGCGCGCGTGGCGATCGGGCAGTTCAACGATCCGTACGTCTCCATCACGTTCGACTCCAAGGGAGGGCGGGAGTTCGAACGGATTACCGCAGACAATGTCAAAAAGCGGATGGCCATCGTGTTGGACAATTCGATCTACTCGGCTCCGGTGATTCAGGAACGCATCTCCGGCGGCCGCGCGCAGATCACCGGAACCTTTTCCACCCAAGAGGCGAACGATTTGGCCATCGTACTCCGGGCCGGCGCGCTGCCGGCGCCTCTGAAGATCATTCAAGACCTCACGGTCGGCCCCTCGCTCGGGCGGGATTCGATCGAGAAGGGCATCAAGGCGACGCTGGTCGCGGGCGCCATGGTGGTCGTCTTCATGATCGTCTACTACAGGCTGTCCGGCGTCATCGCGGATTTTGCCCTGGTGTTGAATCTGATTTGTCTGATGGGGGCCTTGTCCGCGCTGACGGCCACACTGACCTTGCCCGGCATCGCCGGTATCGTGCTGACCATCGGTATGGGGGTCGACTCCAACGTGCTCATCTTCGAGCGGATCCGTGAAGAACTTCGCGCGGGGAAAGCCGTGCGGCTCGCCGTCGACGGCGGCTACGACAAGGCGCTGTTGACGATCGTCGACTCCCACGTCACGACGCTGATTACCGGTGTCGCCCTGTTTCTCTTTGGAACGGGACCGATCAAGGGGTTTGCCGTCACGCTGTGCCTTGGAATCGCGATCAATCTATTTACCGCCCTGGTCGGCACCAAGGTCATTTTCGACATCGTGAATCAACGGCACAAAGTGGAACAGTTGAGCATTTAACGTATGGGCGAGAGGCTCGAGGTGAGGGCGATGGAAGCAGAACAGTAACATCCCGCCACTGGCCTCTCGCTTCCAGCCGGATACCGGATAGAAGGGAACGTACATGTTGGAAATTTTGGGCAAGACGAATTTTGACTTCATGGGGAAGCGCAATATGGCGTTCCTCTTTTCCGGTATCATGGTTCTGTTGGGGCTCGTCGCGTTGGTGCAGATCGGGCGGGGCGCCGCCAACCTGGGCATCGATTTCGCGGGAGGCACGGCCGTCCAACTCAAATTCGACCAGCCCGTCAAGATCGACGAAGCGCGCAGAGCATTGGAAGCGAACGGCCTCGGCGACGCGGAACTTCAAGAATTCGGGCAGGACAATAAGTTGTTGATCCGAGTCAAAGCCTCCACCACCATCGAAGAGAAAACCGCCGAGCGCGTGGTCGGTATTTTTGCCAAGGAATTTGCCGGCAACCATTTCATCGTGGACTCCAGCACGGAAATCGGGCCGACGATCGGGAAGAAGCTCCAGGAGGATGCGCTGATCGCGATCCTGGTCTCGTTTGCCGGCATCATCTTTTACATTGCCGCCCGGTTCGAGCTCCGGTTCGGGATCGCGGCGGCATTGGCGACCTTTCACGACGTGCTGGCCGTCCTCGGGACCTTTTACGTGTTCGACAAGGAAATTACGCTCTTAGTCGTCACGGCGCTCTTGACGTTGGCGGGATATTCGTTGACCGATACGGTGGTGGTGTTCGACCGCATCCGTGAAAACCTCCGCATACGGCGGAGGGATACCGAAGAGACGATGATCAACAACGCGATCAATCAGGTGTTGAGCCGAACGATCGTCACCAGCTTGACGGTCGTCTTGGTCTTGATTCCTTTGACGGTGGCCGGCGGTGAGGTCTTGCACGACTTCTCCCTGGCGCTGCTCTGGGGCGTCATCTTTGGAACCTATTCCTCGGTATTCGTCGCAAGCCCGTTGCTCTTGCTCTGGCCGGGGACGCCCGGACGGTTGTTGAAAAGAGCGTGAAGTATGAAACACGAAGCGTGCGCCGGTCGTTCGGCTGCTAGCGGGGCATTGCTGCCCTTCCCTCGATTCCTTGACGCCCGACACGCGTAGTGCCGAGGGCGACGCCGGTGACCGTGCTGCATCTTGCCGGGGCCTCAGCCATGAGATTTTGGGGCCGGTCTCACAGCCTTCAACGGAAGATCATTACGGCGATCGTCATGGTCGGCCTCCTGCCGCTCACCTTCTTACTCGCCTTGACCTACATCGAAGAACGACGCGCTTTGCGCGAAACGACCGGCAACAATTTCAAGGAAGCGGCCGTCGAAGCGGCCCGCCGCATCGAAATGCATGTGACGCGCGGCATGAACGAGGCGCAGCAGCTTGCGACGACGCCCTTTCTCCGCACGGCGGTCACCGAAGCGAATCGCACCTACGAAGGCAAGGACGCCAAGGCCATCCAGGACACGATCAGGGACTGGCAGCAGCGGTGGAAACAGCGCGACAAGCGCAGTGAATTTCCCCTGTTCATCAACCGCATCGTCACCAATTACCTGATCCGTTGGCACGCCATCAGAAAATCCGACTACGTCGGGATTCTTGTCACGGATCTGCAGGGTGCGCTCGTCGTCAGCTCCATCCCCCAGGTGGAATATTTCTACGGGAAGACGGCCTGGTGGCAGGCGGTCATCAAAGGAGGGCTCCGTGAGCCCTATGTCGGCGAGATCACCTTCGATCCCGCCTTCGGCACGCATGTCGTCGTCGTGGCCGCCCCGATCTTGGACGACCAACAGCAGAGTGTGCTGGGAGCCGTCGCCATTCTCTTGAGGCGGGATACGCTCTTTCATTCAATTGCCGAGGTGTCGATCGGCACGACAGGTCACGCCATGCTGTTCAGTTCGGACGGCGTGCCGCTCATCTGCCCCATCCTTGCCCCCGAGGAACACAGCGTGAAGCCGGAACTCGTCCGCACGCTGGGACTCTTGAAGTCTGGGTGGTCCGTAGCCGCCGACGATTCCCATGGGAGTCGGAACTCATTGATCGGATTCGCGCCGGTCCGTTTCAGCGACAAGCTGGCGTCGGGAAGCATCGGCGGCAAACAATGGATCACCGTCGTCCGGCAGGATCCGAAGGAAACGTTCGCGCCGTTGGCCGAACTCGTAGTCAAGGTCCTCCTCTACGGGCTGGGAGTGCTGGCCGTATTGTGGGGGACCGGGTTGGTCGTCGCCCGTCGGATCGCCCGTCCGATCAAACTGCTGCACGAGGGCGCGCAGGAGATCGGCAGCGGGCGACTGGATCAGCGGCTGAAACTCCGGACCGGAGACGAGATCGAAGGATTGGCCGAGGCGTTCAACGAAATGGCGGCCAATCTGCAGCAATCCTTTGGACAGATCGAGCGACGCATGTTGGAGGTCCGGCGGCTCGAGGAGAAATACCGGGATCTGATCGAGCATTCACCGGAAATGATTTATCAATTGGACCGGAGCGGTCAATTCGTGCACGTCAACAAGACCGGACTCGACAAGTTGGGTTACCAACTCGACGAGATGCTGTCGATGAAACTGTGGGATCTCGTGCCGCGTGGTGAAGAAGGCCGGGTGTTACAATACCTCGAACAACTCGTGTCCAAGGGACAAAGCACGATGGAAACGGTGTTGCTGGCGAAAGACGGCCGGCCCATCGACGCCGAAATCCATGCCACCGCGCTGTTCGATCTGGAACGGGGCGGGCTCGTGCACTCGCGCGCCTTCGTGCGGGACGTGACGGAACGGCATCGTCTGGAACAGGAGCTTCAGCGCTATACGTCGAAATTGGAACAGGCGGTCACCGAACGGACCCAACAACTGGTATCCTCTCAGGCCCGTTACAAGGCCCTGTTCGATCTGGTCGCCGACTCGGTCTTCATGGTCGATGCCAAGGGCACGATCGTGGCGGTGAACAAGCGCGAAGAACAGGCGCTCGGCTATGCCGAGGCGCACATCATCGGGCAAAGCATATTCGATGTCGTGCTTCCGGCCCATCGCCAGGTCCTGCGCGGGTGGCTCGCCGATATCAACACGGGTCAGCGGCGGGTGCCGACGCGTGAAATCGCCGTCCACAACGCGCTGGGTCTCGAGACGCCGGTGGAAATGGATTTGATCCAGGCCGGCAGTCCCGATCAGATGCTCGTCATGGTGCAGTTGCGCGACATCACGGATCGGAAGAGGCTCGAGCGGCAACTGCAAACGTATCGCGAGGAGCTCGAATCAAAGGTCAAGGAACGCACCAGAGAAATCGAAGAAACCAAACAATACCTGGAGAACCTGCTCGAAAACGCCAACGATGTCATCTATACGCTCGACACGGATCAACGATTCACCTACGTGAACAGCAAGGTGGATGTATGGGGATACCGCAAGGACGATCTGCTTGGCCGGCCGTATCTCTCGCTGTTGTCCCGGCGACACCGGGGCCGGCGGCTGAAGAACACGCTGGATATCGGGGCTAAGCAGGTCTATGAGGTGGAAGTCGTGACCCGCATGGGGGAGACCCGAACAGCCACCGTCAGCGTGTCCCCGCTGCACGGCGTCGAAGGAGAAATTCTCGGCGTGCTCGGCATCGCACGCGACGTCACTGAGACCAAAAAACTGGAGCAGCAGATCCGGAATTCCGAAAAGCTGGCGTCGGTCGGCAAGCTTGCGGCCGGAGTGGCGCACGAGATCAACAACCCGCTCGGGGGGATCTTGAATTGTCTCTATAATCTACGAAAGGGCACGCTGTCTCCCGCGAGACAAGCGGAGTACTGCGCATCGATGGAAGACGGCGTACGGCGCGTTCAGAAAATCGTGCGTCAATTGCTCGACTTCTCGCAGCAGCATGAGCCCGAGTTCAGCCCCACGGAGATCAATCAGATCGTCGATCGGGTGCTGGTGCTCACCACTCACCTGTTCGCGCCCAACCGGATCGTCCTGCAAACGGTGCTCAGGCCCGGGCTGCCTCATTTACTGGTCGATCGACACATGATCGAACAGGTGTTGATGAATCTCATCTTGAACGCGGTCCAGGCCATGAAAGACGGCGGCGAGTTGACGATTCGGACGTCCGTGGCCGAAGGCGTATGTTTGGTGGAAGTACGGGATACGGGGTCGGGCATTCCACCCGCGGTGTTGCCGCGGATCTTCGATCCGTTTTTTACGACGAAGAGCGAAGGGGAGGGCACCGGCCTCGGGCTGTCCGTCAGTCTCGGCATCGTGGAGCGTCACGGGGGCAAGATTCTGGTCGAAAGCGAAGTGGGCAAAGGGACGATCTTTACGCTGTGCCTGCCGCTGTCCCTCGAACGTTCGCCGGCGGAGCGGATGTCATGAGAGAGCTCGTCATCTTACTGGTGGACGACGAACCGTTGATGCGGCTGTCGATGGTCGATGCCCTGGAAGCCGTCGGCTACGAGGTTCATGCGGCGGCCTCGGGGACCGAAGGGATCGAGGCGGTGCGCCGGGCGTCGTTTGATCTCGTCATTACCGATTTGCGCTTGCCCGGCGCCGATGGATTGAGCGTGCTCAAGGCGGCAAAGGACAAGGCGCCCGAGACCGAAGTGGTGGTCATCACGGCGCATGGGTCGGTGGAAACGGCGGTCGGGGCGATGAAGTTCGGCGCCTTCGACTACATGACCAAGCCGTTTCAGATGGAGGAATTGCTGCTGATCGTCGAGCGGGTCGGACGCGTCGTGAAGTTGCGGCGAGAGAACCGGGAAAGCAAGGAGACGCTCGAAGATACATTCTGCTTCGGCGCCATGCTGAGTGCGAACGCTCAGATGCGGGCGGCGCTCGAGACCGTCAGGGCCGCCTCCCGTACGGATTCTCCCATTCTGATTGTCGGGGAGCGCGGAACGGGCAAAGAGCTGTTGGCGAACGCCATCCACCAGCACAGTCTTCGGCACGATTATCCATTGATCAAGGTCAGTTGCGGTCTCGTGCCGGCGGCGGCGCTGGAATCGGAGCTGTTTGGGCATGAGAAGGGAGCGTTCGCGGGCGCCGCGCGTCGGCGGCGCGGGCGATTCGAATTGGCGAACCGGGGTACGTTGTTTCTCGACGAAATCGGCGCGGTGTCTCGCACCGTGCAAACGAAACTCCTCCGCGTGTTGCAGGAGCGTAAATTCGAACGGATCGGCGGCACCGACACCGTCAATATCGACGTCCGGCTCGTGTGCGCCACGCAGAAAGATTTGAAAACGGAAGTGGCGGAAGGGCGATTCCTGGACGCGCTCTACCGCCACCTGACGGCGGTGCAGATGGCGATCCCGCCGTTACGGCAGCGCCATGAGGATATCATGCTGATCGCGGAGCACGTGCTCCAAAGCGCTGCCACCGCCATGAACAAAAAGCTCAAAGGCTTCTCGTCGGAGGCGCGGGAACTGCTCCTGCGCTATTCATTCCCCGGCAACGTGCAGGAACTCGAAGACGTGGTGAAGCGGGGAGCGACATTGGGGCGGGAACGCGAGACCGTTCAACCGCCCGACCTGTGCGGCTTTCACTCCTGTCCGTTTACCGGCGGGATGCCGCAGGACACCTGTGGATTTTGCAAGGAGGGTCTGTCGAAAAAAGGGCCTTCCGGCGGGAATGAACGACACGATGCGCCGCTCACGTCCCTTGCCGCCGCACGGGAAGATTTTGAAAAAGACTATATCGTCTCGGTTTTGGAACGGGTGGAAGGAGGCCGTCCTGCCGCAGCAAAGCTTTTGGGCCTATCGCGCAAAGCCTTGGACGAAAAGTGCCAACGGTACGGCATCTCCTCGGCGAAAGAGGAGCCAGACGAAGAGAGTTAGTTTCAGAGTGTAATACGAAAACAGGCTAGCGAGGAATCTTCGGCTACGATCGAATATAGTGGGATGAACGCGACAGGATTGGAAGCGGCCTGTCGCCGTTCTATTTTTTAGGTGAAGAGGATGGTAAGCCGCGACTTGCGATGAACTGAAGAACTTCTCGATCGCGCGGGTGGTGTGGCGAACGGGGCGCCCCATCGTGCGCAGCGGGGGACCCCACACCGGGCGGGGGTGCGAGCACGGTGGGGCTGTTCGCCGCGACAGGACCCGCGCTCTTTAATCTTGAGGCTCCGGTCCGCCCTCCCACAACTTCACCGTCCGGTCCCATGATGCGCTGGCAAGCCTCAATCCATCCGGAGAGAGGGTGACGCAGCGGACCGGGCCCGTGTGAGCCTTCAATGTCCGAAAGGGTCGGCCGTTCGCCAGATCCCAAAATCGGATCGTGTTGTCGTCGCCCGCACTGATAAGGACCTTGCTGTCCGGTGTGACGACCAAGGACCGGACCCACCCGGTGTGGCCCTTGAGCGTCCGGTGTTCGAGCGCCTGGGGCATGCTGAACATTTTGATCGTTTGGTCGCGACTTCCGGTAAGCAGATACTTGGCATCGGGAGTGAAGGCCATCGCGCCGATCCAATAGTCCATCGGCTTCTGGAAGCCTCCGTCGTCCTCGAAGAAATAGCCGCGTGCCTCAATGGAGTCCTCCTCGTCGTCCTGCCAATGACCGTTGATCAGCACTTTTTCTTCGCCGCTGGGGAGCACTTCCCAAATCTTGATTTTCCCGATGTCGCTCCCACTGGCCAGGTGCACGCCGTCCGGGGAGAACGCGACGCATACGGACCAGTGATGATCGTACTGATCTTTGCCGAGGAGCGTCATGAGTTCGGTCCCGGTCGTGACTTCCCAGATCTTGATGTCCTTGTTATGGCTGCCCCGCGCCAGCATCAAACCGTCCGGAGACAACGACAGGCTGCAGACGTTGTGGTCGTATCGGGTGAACAGCAACTTCAGCGGTTCGCCCGTCTTGGGATTCCAGAGCCGGATGGTGCGGTCTTCGCTGCCCGTGGCCAGGGTCATGCCGTCCGGCGTGTAGAGGACGGCCCGAATGTCGTTGGTGTGCCCTCGTAGCGAGCGAAGGAGCCGGCCGGTTTCGATATCCCAGATCCGGACGAGACGGTCGACGCCGCTGCTGGCCAGCGTCAATCCGTCCGGAGCGAGCGCCACGGACCAGATGCCGTGCGAGTGGCCGCGGAACGTTCGGAGCTCCCGTGCGCCGGCCTTCCAGTATTCGAGAAAGTCGACGGAGGTTGGCACTCCCGGCGGTGAAACGGGGGATGGTTGTGCGGAGGCGGTCGGCGAGGTGCTCTGTTGAGTCATGATTATGGCCTTGCGACTCGTTCACGGCGGTCCGCTTGATTGCAAACCGCCGTGCCAGGTCAGTATAATTTGCGTTCAGTTTTGGTGATCGTAAGAGAAGCCTGTCTGCCAAGTCAAGCCGCCGGGAGAGCCGCTTCCCGGCGGTTCGAGTTCGAAGCGGCAGAGGATGCCCCGCGTCGCGGGACGATAAGAAGGAGCGTCATGGAATTGCGTTTTCAACCGGCCATGCTTCAGGAAGTCATCGACTCGTTCGTGGAAAAGACCGAGCGCGAAGGCGATCCCACCTACTATAAGGAATTCCATGAACTGGCCGATCCCATCTACGAGAAATTTACCCTCGATGATCGGGAGAGCGAGTTCAAGAAGCTGTACCAGTATCTCTTCGGCACGTGGGGGTTTTCGGACATCATTCGCGACGCCTTTAACGAATATCCCCTTCTGAAGGAGCGCGTCGGCATCGTGCTCATCAAGGGAGTGCTCAAAGAAGACCAGGAGGGCGTCGATATCCTCAGAAAATGGGGATCGGTCGAACACGAGCTTGCCCGTCAGTTCGAGGAGAAGGGCCTCAAGGGCGTGGGGATCAAGCTCATCCCTCGGCGGTTCTACGATCCGGCGTTGACCCGGTATTGCCGCCATGAGCTCATGCACATCGCCGACATGCTCGACCCTCAGTTCGGCTACGATCCGGACACGAAGGTCGGACAAAACCCCGGCGAGGAGACGCTGATTCAACATCGGTATCGAATCTTGTGGAGCCTCAGTGTGGACAGCCGGCTCACCGAGGCCGGGAAAGAACCGATGCTGAGAAAGGAAGACCGCTTCAAGGAGTTCCGTTCTTGGTACCGGAAGATCCCTGCGCCGCAACTGAAATCCGTCTTCGAGGGGTTGTGGCAAACGGGATTCTTCACGCATTCCGAATTGATCGAAATGGCGACCGACACGTTGCGGGTGATGGACCGCGCCGTCGATGTGGAAGGCGGCGAGGTGCCGGAGACCGAAAACAAGATCATGCTGATGCCGGGCTTCCCGTGCCCGTTGTGCCGGTTTCCGACCTACACGTGGGTGGAGGATTTGGGCGACAAGATCGAAAAATACGTATTGGATTTCATCCGCGAGAATCATCCCGGTTGGGACGTCGAATTCGGCGCGTGCGACCGATGTGTTGAGGTCTATAAGCTCCGTGCCGACGGCGTGATGTAACAGCAGATGGTGAAAACGTCCGCCAGCTTCGTTCTCACATCGCTTAGGGCCTCAACGTACGAGGAAGAGTACGTCTCGGCCCTTCGCTCGCTGCGGCCTTGCTGGCAAACCTTTTGACCATCTGCACAGAACACAACGTCTATTATCGTGTCCACGGATCCGAAATACGGGCGGCGGGATTTTTTCAAGGATTCCGTCCTGTCCGTCGCGAAAGCCGCGCAAGAGTTTTCCAAGCATGCCGAGGCGATTCCCGAGACGCCCACGCCTGCCGTGCGGACCGACTGGCTGCGTCCGCCCGGAGCGGTCGAGGAATCGTTGTTTCTCGATCGTTGCACGAAGTGCAATGATTGCGTCAAAGCCTGTCCTCACGGCTCCATCGTGTTTCATCAGCAGAACGGCACGCCGGTCATTTTCCCGGATCACACTCCGTGCTATCTGTGCGAGGATTTTCCGTGCATCGCCGCCTGTGCGACCGATGCGCTGCTGCCCGTCGAAAGTTCGGCCGCGGTTGATATGGGGACCGCGATCGTGTCGCATCGCCTGTGCACCGCGGCTGAAGGGTGTCATGCCTGCGTGTCGAAGTGTCCGATGAACGCCTTATCGATGGATTTCGATGCGCAACGGCTCGTCGTATCTCAGGAAAGTTGCGTTGGCTGCGGGATCTGTGAGCAGATATGCCGGACGGTCAACGATCACATCGCCGTTCGCATCACACCGGCCCGGGCGCTTGCGGCACCGGGGTAAGATTTTGGTCGGAACCGGAGTCGTCTTGACAACCGATTGGAGAAACCGATTGGAAAATTTTGAAAAAACGCGCGTTTAACATTTGTTATCCCCAGCCATACATGACGCTTGACATCATTTGGACCTTTACCTATCATACCCGAGCTTGTGCCAGAGGTTTGACCGCACATGCCGGGTTTGTGTCTGCGGCAACATGGTCGAACCGAGGAGCTGATTCTCACTATGACGAGTAAACAGCCGGTACAAAATACGTCAGCGACGGCCGTTATCCCCACCCCGGCGGCGATCAAAGATTCCCCCGCAGTCGAGCGAGCGCTCAATCGCAGCAAAATCTACCTCCTGATTTCATGGAGCTTGCTCTATCCCGAAGACGAGGAATTTTTGGATTACGTCCAGTGCGGGGAGTTCGTCGAGGACGGGCGCGTCGCCATTACGACGTTGGAGCAAGCCCTCGACGGAGCAGGCGGTGAGCGGGCGAAGCAGAAGCTCGACATCATGCGGAAACATTTCGATCAGATCGAAAAGCTGGTGGCTTCCGAATGCGTGAACTGGCAACTCGCCGATTTGCAAGCGGAGCACCGGAGAGTCTTCAGCAACGTCATTACCCTCGACTGCCCCCCTTATGAAACCCTGTTCGGTAACGATCACGTCTTCGCCCAATCTCACGTGATGGGCGATATCGCCGGCTTCTACAAGGCATTCGGCGTCGAGCTGTCGAAGGATATCCATGAACGGCTCGACCATCTGAGCGTGGAATTCGAATTCATGCATTTTCTCGCGTACAAGGAATCCTACTCACGGTGTCACGACGGGGCGGAGAAGACGCAGATCGTCGTCGATGCGCAGAAAAAGTTCGTCAAGAACCATATCGGGCGATGGGTCCCGCTCTTCTGCCGAATGCTGGTCAAGAAGGCCGATTCCGGGCTCTTCAAGCTCGTCGCCGACATGACCGCCGACTGGATGGATTTCGAAGCTGCATTCTTGGCTGTGACGCCTCAACCGTATTCGGAAGCGGACTACCGTCCTGCGACGTTCAACGCTCCGGAAGGTCAGACGTATGAGTGCGGCGCCCAGGACCAAGGCAACGAGCTCACGCTCTTACTCAATGAGACCGGCACGCAGAACTTCATGGATCAAAAGGACAAGGAGAAGGACAAGGAGGAAGAGGGGCCGGTCGGGACGGCCTAGTGTCCGGATTTCATGTCGGTTGTGTCCATTATTCGTAGTCGGCAGTCATCTTGGGTGAAGTTTTAATCATTTAATAGAGAGGAGGGCATAGTCCATGAGAGTAGTGCAGACACACAATAAATCTGTGGTGTTCGGCATTCTTCTCTCTGCCTTGATCGTAGGCGTGATGCTGACGATCGGGCAGGTACCATTGGCCGTCAGCCAACCGGTGACCATCCCGGCCAAAGCGGTCAAAGGTCCCATCCCTATGGATGGCGCGAATCCCATTTGGGAGAGCGTGCCTGGTGTGATCGTACCGTTGAGTGGTCAATTGATCACCACACCGATGCACCCGAACATTTCCGTGAAGTCGGTCTTCGTCAAGGCCATGTCGAACGGAAAGGAACTCGGGCTGCGTGTAGAGTGGAACGATCAGACCAAGAACGATACGACGATCGGTCCGCAGGACTTCCGCGATCAAGCCGCCATCATGTTCCCTGTCAATACCTCGGGAGCGCCGCCGTTCCAATGTATGGGCCAATCCGGCGGAACCACCAATATCTGGCGGTGGAACGCGGAATGGCAAAAGGACCTCGGCAAGGACAGCGCGGGATTGTGGGACGTGGACGATCAATACCCGGGCATTTTCTGGGATTACTATTTTGAAGAGCCTGCCGGCGGCGTGACCTATCCGGATCGGATCGGTCGGAGCCTCGGCCCCTTCAACCCCGGCATCTGGTCCGGCAACATCATGTCCGATCCGACGCTTCGCGTGAGCTCGGTCGAAGACCTGAATGCCAATGGATTCAGCACGCTGACGACCCAAGCCCATCAAGACGTGATCGGGAACGGTGTGTGGGAGCCGGCCGGTTCAGTCAAGGGCGGTGGGTTCTCCGGTCCGACGTGGCGCGTCGTCGTGAAGCGCACGCTCGAAACAGGCGATGCGAACGATACGCAGTTCAAAGCGGGGATGTCCGTACCCATCGCGTTTGCCGTATGGGATGGTGCGAACATCGAGCGCAATGGCATGAAGGCGCTCTCCACCTGGTTCACACTCAAGCTTCCGTGAGGTGAACGGTCTCGGAGAGACCAAGCCTTGCCCTAGGGTAAGGCCGACATAGTAACGAGAAGCCCCGGTTTGATGGTCACTGTTGGTGACGGCGAGCCGGGGCTTTTCTTTTCATGTTCGGTTCAATGACCGGCGCCGGTTCAAGTCGCCATGAGGCGGCGTGGAGGGTTGCTTTTGAGCCGGGGCGGAGTGTATAAAACAAAGACTTCTATTCCATAATTTTTTCTTATTTTTCAAATCAGTCGGTAGAGAATTTCATGAAGGTCTCGCTGCTCTTTCCTCCGACTTGGCATCCTTCGCAGCCCTACCTTAGCCTACCCTCATTGACGGGGTTCCTGGCGCAAGCCGGTATCTCAAACGTCTCTCAGCGCGATCTCGGCATCGAGTTGCTCGACGACGTGGTGACGAAATCTTATGGCGTCGCGCTATATCAGGGCCTGCTGGAGAAGCGCAGGGCGTTGGAACGGGAACGGACCGGTGACTCCGGTCCGGGAAGCGCCGAACACCTCGCCCGGATCATCGAGTCTCTGGACCGGTTTCCCTATCTGATTGACCGCATCGAGCCGGCCAAGGAGACGCTGCGCGGCGAGGGCTTTTATGAGATGGACGCCTACCGGGAGAGCCTGTTCCTGATCGACAAATGGCTGGAAGTCATCTCCACGCTCTATTTTCCGACCAGGCTGACGGTCGTGGACAATCAATTCAGCACCTATTCGATCTATTCGTCCAAGGATCTCATGAAGGTCATCAGGGATGAGCAGCAGAACCCATATATCGCGCTGTTTCGCGAGCGGTTCCTGTCCTCGATCCTCCATGACCGTCCGGACCTCGTCGGCGTGTCCATTACCGCCACCTCACAGATCATCCCCGGACTGACGCTGTGCCGGTTGATTAAAGAAGCGGCACCGGACCTCCACGTGACGGTCGGCGGCAGTATCTTTACGCGCCTCGTCGATAATCTTCGTCGCTGTCCCAATCTCTTCGAGATCATGGACGACATCGTCGTGTTCGAGGGCGAAACGGCGCTTCTCGAGCTGGTCAATCAAATGGCGGGGAAGAAGGATTTCAGCAAGGTTCCGAACCTCATCTATCGGCAGAACGGCAAAATCATCGTCAATCAGCCGTTCTATTCGGAAAATGTCAACCAGTTGCCGGCGCCTAACTACGACGGGTTTCCGCTCGGCCGGTATTTGTCTCCCGAGCCGGTGCTTCCCGTCCAGTTCTCGCGCGGGTGTTATTACAAAGACTGCGCGTTCTGCGCCCTGACGCTGGATCATCAGAACTTTCGGCAGAAGGATCCGGCGCGAACGATCGACGAGCTCGATTGGCTGAAGCAGCGGTACGGCACGCGGAACTTCTTCTTCACGGACGAGTGTTTTGCCTTGTCGCCCACGAAGCGGTTGTGTCAACAGATGATCGACCGGCGGATGGACATCAACTGGACCTGCGAGATGCGATTCGAAAAGCATCTCACGCGGGAATTGTTGACGTCCATGCGCGATGCCGGGTGCTTGAAGATCGTCTTCGGACTCGAATCCTTCAATCAGCGCGTCATGGATTTCATGAAGAAAGGCATCCAGCAGGAATGGGTCCGGCGCATCACCAACGACTGCATCGAGCTCGGCATCGCCGTCCACTGCTACATCATTGTGGGCTTCCCGACCGAGAAGGAAGAGGAGGCGCTCGAGACGATGAATTTCATCGTCGGAAACAAGCGGCTGCAGGAGTCGTACGGATTCTCATGCCAGCCCTGTCTTTTCGATCTGGAAAAAGAAGCGCCGATCATGAGCGACCCGGGCGGGTACGGCATCAGACGGATCATGCGGCCTTCGGCGGAAGACCTGAGCCTCGGGTTTTTCTACGAAGTGCAGGAGGGCATGACGCCCGATCAAGCCGAACGTCTCTACCAGCACGTCTACGAAAAGGTCAGTGAAGTGGTGTGCGAGCTGCCGTTCAATTATTCGATGGCGGACGGTCTGCTCTACATCGCGCGGGCGAAAGCGGAAACGGAGCGGGCGACGCCGGCCGGCCGCTCCTAGCGTTGACCGGTCTTTTCAGCAGTCGGTATAATTTACGGTCCCGATACGGAGCGCAGCGCATGACTGCCACGATCGCCATGGAGCGCGTTACGGGGAAACTGAGCGATCAGCCCCTGTTGTTTCAGTACACCGTCAAGCTGGTGTTGCTGGTCGCGTTTCTCGAACTGGTGCTCTACCGGCTCGTGTCGCGGCTGGGCATGCATTTGAGCAAGCTGGCCGCCGATCACCAGTGGATCATTCCGACGTTCACAGCCCTCACGGAAATCGGGCAATGGCTGCTGAACGTCGTCGCGATTCTGCTGTTTCTCGGGTTGACCGTGGGCATGGCCCACCGGCTGGCCAACCGGGGGTGGACCGGCTTGAACCGCGCCACCGTGCCCTGCGTGGGGTTGCTGCTCTCGCTCACGATCGGATTTCTCTTCGTCCCTCCGACGATGATCGGCTCCGCCGTCTACAATTTCATCGCCTTGACCACGATCGTGTTGTTGATGACGGAGTATCTGACCGCCCATCGGGACCGCGCGCAGCGCGTGTTGGGCGTCGTGTATCTGCTCGGAATTTCCGGCTGGTTGTACTATCAGATCGTCTCGACCTTCTACAGTTTTCTCGGCACGGTGTCGGCGCCTCCGTTGGTATACGAATTCCACCGCGGCGGGGAGGCGCTGATGGTCCTCGCCAGTATTCTCGTCTATTGGGCCTACGGCCGGGGATTGTCGTTCCGCTCCCGCAACCAACGCCAGCGGCGCCGCGCGATCTGGTTCTGGGGGACGGCGGGCGCGGTGTTCACGACCATGCTGTTCTTGGACTATCTGTTGACGCGGTACGATGCGGCCCTGGCGAACAACATCCGCAAAGGCGCGGACGGGATCGGCTGGATCTTTCAGTTCGGCATGGGCTACACGTTTTACCTCCCGTTCGCCCTGTATATGGCGGGTCTCTTCAGTTGGTCGTACACCGTCATCAAATTGCTGACGATGGGGCGAGTGGCCGGCTATGGGTTGGGATTGATGTTTATCGCCGGCTATGCGCTCCTGTATTCCAATTTGACGCTGATGGTCGTGCTGGGCGTCATGTTGCTGACGATGGACCGCTACCGGCGCGAGAGCCCGGCACCGGTGCCGGCCATGGACTCACCCATGTTGGGGCGCGGCGAGCGGCTGGCCGGCGATCATGTGTAGCACAACGCGGAAGGAATCGTCTGCGTCGAGCAGGTAGGGCTCGGAGCGCAGAACGCCGATCGCATCGAATCACTCTGGATAGGAACATTACGATGACCGAACAAACTGGTCCTTCGACGGAACAAGGCCGCGCGGTGGTGGACCCCGGCGATCAACCACTGACTCCCGACGAGGAAATCGCCGAAATCGAGAAACTGCTAGCGACCGAGCCGGACGATTTCCAGGCGCGGTGCCGGCTGGGTGAGCTGTACTTCAGCAAGGGGCGCCTGGACGATGCGCTGGTGGAGGTGAAGAAATCCATCGAAATGGCCGAGGGGCTGCGCGCGGAAATGAATCGGTCGCTGGCCATGTACTATTCGAACCTCGGAACGATTTATGCCACCAAAAACATGGCGGACGAGGCCGAGGCCGAGTTCAAGCACGCACTCGACGTCTTTCAATACGACGTGCTTGCGCTGTTCAATCTGGGGCGGGTCTATGCGGATAAGAAGAAATACATGGAGGCCAAGAGCTACTACGAGCGTCTCGTGGAGATCACGCCCGAAGATCCCATCGCCTGGTACAACCTGGGCGGCGTCTACGTCGAGCTCGACAATCCGCAGGTGTCCGACTACAACACGATCGATATGGCCATTCAGTGCTACCTGCGCACGCTGGAGCTCGATCCCAAGCAACTGGAAGCGAGCTTCAAGCTGATGGAATTGGCGTTGAATCACAAGAAGACGGATTTGGCGATCAAGGTCATGGAAGACGCCGTCGAGCACAATCCGGATGAGCCGCTCGCGTACTACAATCTGATCAGCGTGTACGACAAATGCAAGATGTTCGAACAGGCCGAACAGGCGCGCCAGCGTTTGAAGGAACGGTTTGCCAGGCGCAGCAAAGAGAGCGCATCCTGATTCACCCATACGGAGGACACACACCATGTTTGGGAGTCTTGGTTTCACAGAGCTGATCCTGATCCTCTTTATCGTGCTGATCATCTTCGGCGCCGGGAAGCTGCCGCAACTCGGAGAGGGATTGGGCAAGGCCATCAAGGGCTTCAAGAAATCGGTGCACGAAGCGGATGCGATCGAAGCCGAAGCACAAGCGGCCCAGCAGCAGGCGGCGGCGCCCCAGCAGGCGATCCCGGCCTCGCCCGCACCGGCGCCGGTGGAGCAGTCGGCTCCGCAGCCGGTTTCGCACGCGTAACGGGCGCAGGCCGTACCGCGTATGGAAACCGACGTTCAGCTTGCCATCGGGTATATCGAAACGTTCGCCGGAAACGGCAAGGCGCGCAGCACCGGCGACGGCAAGCGCGCCGTGAAAGCCGGCATCCCTCTGCCCCACCACGCCGCGGTGGACCGGGAGGAGCGGTGGCTGTACTTTGCCGAGTCCGGCTCGGACCGGGTCCGCCGCATCAACCTCCAGGAAGGCACGCTGCACAACTTCGCCGGAATCGGGGAGACCTGTTACAGCGGCGACGACGGACCCTGCGGCGAGGCCGGGCTCTATTTGCCGCTCGACGTCGCGTTCGACTCCCGCAACGATCTCTACATCTGCGATTCCGGCAGCAACCGCATTCGAAAAATCGATCGCGAGTCCGGTGTGATTACGACCGTGGTCGGGACCGGGCAGCACGGATTCAACGGCGACGGGGCGGCGCTCGAGGTGAATCTCACCTGGCCGGCCGCAATCGCCTTCGACAAAGACGATGTGCTGTACATCGCCGATACTCAGGCCCACAAAGTACGGCGATATGATCCGCGGACGGGACTGGTCACGACCATTGCCGGAGCGTGGACATCTGAGGACGACGCGCGCGAGCAGCCGCTGGTCGCCCGCAATTTGGTCGTCCTGTCCGGCGACGCGATCGGTATCGATTTCAGCGACGATCACGGTTGGCTCATGCCGGTTTGCTCCGACGGGTTGGATTTGTCCATGTATCTGGACGACGGCAAGCCGGCGCTCGAGGCCCGGTTGTACGATATCGTCGGGATCGCTGTGGACAGCAAGGGCGACGTCGTGGTCGTGGATAAGGGAAGCAACCGCGTGCGCAAGATCGACGGCCGGACCGGCGTCATTTCCACGGTGGCCGGCGTCTGCCGCTACGGGTATGACGGCGACGGCAAGCCGGCGGTCCGCGCAATGCTCCATGCGCCGGAGGCGGTGGTCCTCGATGAGCAGGACAATCTCTACGTGTCCGACACGATGAACCACCGAGTCCGGAAGGTCGACGCGCAGACCGGGACGATCACCACTGTTGCAGGAAACGGAGACAGCGGATACGAAGACAAGAATATGGGCGGATGCGGCGCGGCGCGGTTCGTGGCCAAGGAATCGGCCGGCGCGTTCAAGCACGGCGACGGCTTGCTGGGCGTCGAGGCCGTGGTCAATTCTCCGGTGGGGCTGGCCCTCGACGCGCACGGCCATCTCTATATCTGCGAACGGGGAGAGAACAAGATTCGCCGCGTGCGGCTATGGTAACGGCCTGGGCCGTCCGCGTTGGGTCTCGTCCGGCAACTATGGTATGGTGACGTGATCGCAGTTCCGTCGCTCCTCTGAGGCCTTTCCCATGGCGCACATGACGACGAACACGGCTTCCCGCCCTCTCGGATTCTTGTTCCTGTCCATCCTTATCGTCGCCGCGGTGCTGGGCGGCTTTGACATCCCGCTGGTCAGCTCCGAAGGCATGGTCATCCGCGCCCATTACGTCGAAGGCAATCTGCCTTCGACTCCGGAAGACCCGATCTGGGCGAAAATACCGCCGATGACGTTGCCGCTGAGCGGGCAGGTGATCACCAGACCGGTGTGGCCTGAGCCGACGGCCAGAGCCTTGACGGTGCGGGCCGTTCACAACGGCACCGAGCTGGCATTTCTGTTGGAATGGCAGGACAACACCAAGAACGATCGCCTCACGCCCGGCACGTTCCGCGACGGTGTGGCCATCGGGCTGCCCTTGGGCGATGCTCCGGCGTTTTTCTGCATGGGACAATTGGATCATTACATCAACATCTGGCACTGGAA
>DATFDJ010000029.1:0-5515 GCA_035252115.1 Nitrospira sp.
CAAGAGAGGCATGCATCGACCGGCATGCGGAACGGCGAAGCCTCCGAGCGGCAGGGCGAAACGACGTCGCGAACGCGCCGTCGTACGCGCGGATAGGCGTCGCCATCGCTCCGTCCGATCGGTCCCAGCTTATCTCAGAGGGGAGCACCGTCGTCCATGCGATCCGCGGGCGCATGCGACTGCGCGTGCCTGGGATCAAATCCCGACCGGAGCTCGCCGATGTTCTCGTCGATCGCATCAGCCGCCTGGCCGGCGTGACGCAGGCCTCCGCCAATCCCGACTGCGCGAGTGTCACCGTTCACTATCAAGAAACAGCCTGGACGCCCGCGAAGCTGCGCCGGCGCATCGATCGGCTGACGCCGGACGGCATCGCGCGCGGCAACGGCCGCCTCGCGGACAGCGGCTCTTCCTGGTACGAGCTGTCCCTGTCTTCTTTCGGCATGGCCGCCGCCTGGACGCATGCACCCTTCGCGGCATTCCTCCCCCTGTGCGTGATCGGCAGCGCCGTGCCGATGGTGACCCGCGCTTATCACGCCTTCGCCCGTGAAGGACGATTGACGGTCGATGTGTTGGACGCATCGGCGGCCACGGTGCTCTGCGCGCAGGGTCAGTTCACCATGGCCATGTTCATGATCTGGCTGGTCAATATCGGCGACTATGTGCGGGATGCCACCGTCGCCCATGCGCGCAAAACGGTCACGTCGGTCTTGTCCTACCAGCAGTCCACCGCCTGGGTCGTCAAAGGTCGCCGGAAGATCAAAACACCGGTGTTGCGTCTGGCCGTCGGCGATACGGTTGCGGTCTATTCCGGAGACCGTATTCCGGTCGACGGCACCGTGCTCTTGGGCACGGCCCTCGTCGATGAACAGACATTGACCGGCGAGTCGCTGCCCAAAGACAGGAACGAGGGCGACCGGGTGTTCGCGTCCACGATCGTGCGGGACGGCGCGCTGCACATCCGGACGGCGCAGGTCGGGGACGACACCGAAGCCGCCAAGATCGTGCGGTTGGTGGAGGACGCGCCGGCTCAGGAAACGGCGATGCAGAATTACGCCGAACGGTGGGCCAACGATCTGGTGCCGTACAGTTTTTTCGGCGCCGGCCTCCGTGGACTGCTGGACGGCGGCGCGAGCGGCGCCGCGTCGATCCTCGTCATCGACTATGGGACCGGGATTCGCGTCGCCGCGCCGACGGCCGTGCTGGCGACCATGGCGGAAGCGGCGCGCCGCGGCATTCTCTTCAAGGGCGGGCGGGCTCTCGAATCGCTGGCTACGGTCGATGCCGTCGTCTTCGATAAGACCGGGACGCTGAGTCTCGGCGTGCCGCGCGTCACCGACGTACGGGCGTACGGTGGTTGGAGCAGGCAGCGAGTGTTGGCCTTCGCCGCCTCGGCCGAAGGGCGGCTCAACCATCCGGTGGCTCAAGCGGTCGTGCGGGCGGCCATTGAAGCCGCCGTATCGATTCCACGCGCCGACTCCTCCCGCTACTCCGTGGGTCTCGGGGTGACGGCCCGCATCCGCGGTTCATCGGTCTACGTCGGCTGCGGGCGGTACATGGAACAGCTCGGCATGAGATGGCCTTCCTCCGCCCGGCGGTATTGTTGCGGCTTGGCCGAACGAGCGGTCTCCCCCGTCTGCATGGCGGCCGACGGTTCGATCGTCGGGGTCATTGGGTACGCGGACAGCTTACGGCCCGAAGCTCGCCGCGTCATCGATCGGCTGCGCGCGCTCGGGATGAAAGAAGTGGCAATGTTGACGGGCGATCAGGAAGCGGTCGCGCGCCGGGCCGCCGCCGAAGTCGGCATTGATCGCGTGATCGCGGAATTGTTGCCGGAGCAGAAGGTGGCCTACCTCAAAGACCTGCAGCGACGGGGATTCCGCGTGGCGGTCGTCGGAGACGGCATCAACGATTCGCCGGCCTTGGCCCATGCGGACGTCGGGATTGCGCTCAAGGGTGGAGCCGATGTGGCGCAGGACTCCGCGCATGTCGTCTTACTCAGCGGAACGCTCGACTCGATTCCCGTGGCGATCGAACTGGCGCGCGAGGCGATGGAGAACATTCGCGACAGTTGGCGCATCATCTCCGTGCCGAACACCGTCGCATTGGCACTCGCCTGTTCCGGCCTGCTGGGACCGGGCTCTGCCACGCTGTTGAGCAATGGCGCGGCGGTCCTGGCGACCGGACGAGCGCTGGGGCCGTTATGGAGGGGAAAGCCGGTTCACCAGATGGCGGAAAGCGCCCGGTGAACGAACGCATCGGCGATCGATCTCACCAACGCGCCGCGGACGAAGTCCGCCAGACCGAGAGCCGTATCCGGCGGCGTTTCGACACCGAGACAGCCGGCTTTCCGCAAGGCGGCGATGATGTCTTCGTGCGCCAGTGAGTTCGGATCGAACAGGACCAATACATTGCCGGTCGTGGGATTGGCGCTCGACCGGATCACGCCGTCCATGGAGCCGAGCAACATGTCGACGAACAGAGCCCGTTGCGGCGCGCGCTTGACCTCGGGAATGTAGAGGCGGAGACGGCCTTCGAGCGCGTGGCAGTATCCCGGCAAGCCGGTGCACCGGATGGTGAGGGACGATCCGTTTCGCATGCCGGCAGATTGCCATAGTCTTCCGCATTTCGAGATGAACGGCGGGTTAAATGTGAGTAAATTCTTCGGGCGGGCTACTGCTCCAGTTGTTCGGATTTCAAGGCAGGCATGGATGAGGTACCGGAGGATTGCTGCGCGTCTCTAGGAATCTTGCCCTCCTCGAGCACCGTCTTGATCCGGACCAAATCCTCCTCGAGCAACGTTTTCAAGTCCGAACCCATCAATGCGGCCGTCCCGTGTCCGATGGCGCCGCCCGGCGGATTGTAGCTGATGCGGGCGTGCACGGTGGTGGTGCCGTCGCCGTTGTCGCGAAACTTGAGCGCCCCCGCATGCTGCAGCGGCGAGCCGGGTTCGGTTCGCCAGGCGAGCTCGCGGTTCGGAAGCATCTTGGTGATGACGGCGTTCCACGACAGGCTCATCCCCGCCGGTCCGGTGACCGTCCAGCGTGACCGGCCTTCACCCCGTTCGATGACCTCCTGCACGTGAGACGTGTATCTCGGGAATTCACGGTAGTTCGACCAGAAGCGGAAGACCCGTTCGAGCGGCGCGCGGATGACGATGGTCTTATTGACGTCGACCGCTCGATGTCCCGCAGCGACTCCTGTCATGCGCGTCCACGGCCGGTTCAACCAAGCCCGAGCCACGACGGCGAGGCCCGCGAGGCCGAGCGCCGCACCAGCCGCATCGCGGCGCGACAATCCATAGACGGCGGACGCCGTGTCCGCCATGGCCACGGTCGCTCTGGCGGACGGCGACCAGTTTTTCTGCATCAATTCGAACCGGTGTCCGGTTGGGACACGCGCGGGCTCTCCCTGCAGGCGTGGAGTGTCCGCCGGTCTCTCGTGCGCGCTCAGCTCGTTCACAATCTCGGTCACGCCTTTGACGCGCGCCACGCCACCGAGCAAGCGCGCCATGTCTTCGGACAGAATCGAACCGCTGAGAACAACGCGTCCGTTCTCGGCCCGGACGTCGATCGACCGCGGGTGGCGCACCAGGCTGCCCAATTGGGATCGAACTCTCTCCACGAGGATCTCGTCGCTCACGGGTGCTCGTTCGGACCGGAACGTCTCAGCCCACAACCCTCGCCAGCGGTTCCGCGCGTCGCGCCACGTCGTCGCCATACCGTCTTCGCTCGCATGAGCAAATCGGACCAGTCTGTCCCGCAGCAGCGCCCGTCTCCTCTTTCCGGAGCGCGGATCGAGCAGATACATGCATAATGCTCCCAGTCCGGCCGACCCCAGTATCGACCATCGTTCGCTCAGTCTATTGGCGCTCATCCATGCCTCCATTGCGACCGGCACTGCCGACCGGTCGAGTCTCACACTTCAGTTGTCGATCCGCGCCGCTGGCGGCGCGTCAGGTCGTCCACAGTTTCCTGCACCGACTCCATGTTGAAGTCATGGAGATCGGTCATGGCGAATGTGTAATCAGTCAAGGCCGTAAGCCACTTCCGTAAGTGCTCCGGCGTGGCCGGCTTCGTGCGCGTCGATCCGTACGGATGCTATCCTCAGCCGATCCGCCGCCTCTTCCACCTGTTTTTTCAGCGCCATGTCGTTGAATCCTCCCTGCAGGCCGGTCAGGAAGAAAATCTCGTCCTCAGGACAAGGAGTCCGACCGAAGACACGGATCCCCACCTGGATGCCGCATCCCCTTCAAATGGTATGAATGCTCACTGGAACCACCGTTGCACAACCCATCTCCAGCCCTACTCCAGCAATCGAGGGGCAAGGCCCATACCCTGAAACAGCGAAATCAATGTTCGGGAGAACTGGGACAAGAGATGCGTGTTACATTCGTCGTTGCAGTCGGAATCGCAGTGACCTTCCTGCTCCTTGTCTCATCCGGACCGTCGCCTCTATCAATTCCCTTCGCCACGGCGGATTCCTCCGTTTCACAGCCGGTCCCGCCGCCTGTTCCCTCGCCTCAGCCCGAGCCAATTCCTCCTGCTCCCGTCCCGCCTCCTGTGCCGGAGCCCTTACCGCCGGCACCCATTCCGCCTCCGCAGCCCAAGCCGATTCCTCCTGCAGAGCCGCAAGCGCCTCGGCCCGCTCCGCCGCTTCCGAAATGAGTGGAAGCGCGAACGCAACAGGTCCCGGAACTGCAGGCCGCTCCTATCGCGACGCGCGTCCTTTCCCCTTGCGTCCAGCGGAAAGCAATCCGGCTCTCGAGCCCCGGCTCTTCCCGCCTTTGGCTCCTCTGCCTTCGAAGGCGTTGTCGGATTCAGAAGGAGATTTCCGTCCGGTCGATCGCGACAGCCGATGACCGTGGTTTGTCGATCCGGTCGCCGGAGGCGCTCCTCGTTTCGTCTTGCCGCGAGGCGGGACTTGTTCTTGACGCGCCTGCTCGTCTTCAAGTGGAAAATGTGTGATACCCGTTTTGCCGGTCCGGCTCCGTCCTCTGGATGGCGCCATGGTTCTCGCTCCTTGTCGGCTCGGATGTCTTTCTCGTCTTCAGGGCTTGTGATTTAAGCTGCCCCACGCATCGACCGGTGTTCCTCGCGCAAAAAGTTCAACAGTTCGGCGGTGACGTCCTCCGCGTGAGTTCAGGGAATGCAGTGTGGACCTCCTTTCACGGTCACGAGTCGAGCCCCTTTGATCAGTTTGGCCGTCCGTGCTCCCGACGCCGCAATCGGGACAATGCGATCATTAGTCGCCGTGAATGACGAGCGTGGGCACATCCACGCGGGCTAGATCTTGTCTGAAGTCTTCGACCCAGGTTGACACACAGGCCAGACTTGCCGTCGCAGAAGCACCGGCAGCGAGGTTCCAACTGGCGCGCACGGCTTCGTCGCTGACGCGTGTACCGAGGAGGAGATCGGTGTTGTAGAAATTCTTGAAGAACCCGGTAAAGAACGCATAGCGGTCCGCCGCCACCGCTTTCTTGATGCCCTCGAACACGTTGCTGTCCACGCCTTCGGGA
>DATFDJ010000030.1:0-12612 GCA_035252115.1 Nitrospira sp.
CATCGGTAATGCCAACCTTTTAGTCATCGCTCACCCATTGAATGGTGAATTGCAGCGGTGGAACTTCCCGCTCGGGTCGGCCACTAAATACCATGACAAGGGATCGGTTGGCAAAAGGGACAAAACCGGGAAGGCGGCCCCAATCTTGGGAAACCGGCCCTATCGTATGGCGAGACGGGGCGCGGCCGCCCGGAGAGGCGGCCGCGCAAGTCCAGTGACTAAAAGTTCGTGAAGCCGAGGCTGATCGGTCCGCTCACCGTTCCGCTGGTGACCGCCGGATCGGAAAAAACGCCGCCTTGCGTCAATTGACCGGTGGTACTGTTGATTGCAAAGCTGACGATGCGGTTATTGGCGAAATCCGAGATATACAGGATTTGAGCGGTCGGATGAAGGGTAACTCCTTCCGGGTCGCTCAGACCGGTTCCAAACGGTGAACCCTGAACCGCGGTCAAAGCCCCGGTGGTGTGGTCCACCTGAAACGCCGAAACGTTGTTCGAGTTGACGTTCCCGGTGTAGAGGAAATTGCCCGTGTGGTCGAACACAATCGTATGGGAGAATTGTCCTCCGCTGGGAAACACGGCCGTCGGAGAGAGAGGCGTCAGCCCGCCGCTCGATGGATCGATCGAGAACGCCTGAATTTCGCCGCCGCTGTTCGACACATAGGCGAATTTCGTCGCCTGATCCACTGCGACATCGAGCGGGCCGCTGACGCCGGGATACGGCGAACCGGGAATGGGCGTCAGAGCGCCGGTGCTCTGATCCACGGTGAAGGCAAAAATTTGAACGGAGTCCTCACTGCATACATAGATGAATCTTCCCGACGGGTCGATTCCAAGATTATGGGAATGGGCGCCGGTCGGTATCGGAGTCCCGATCGGGGTCAGCGTCCCGTCGGCATTCACCGAATGAGCCGTGATCTGGGCGGAGGCGACGCCATTGACGACGTAGAGAAATTTGCCGGTCTTATCGAACACCGACGCGTGCGGGCTGTCGCCCGTGACGAGGGACGGCGCCGCCACGGGAGTCAAAGCCCCGGTCGATCGGTTGACGGTGTAGCCGGACAGAAAATTACTCTCGTGATTGGCCACGTACACGAATCTGCCCTGCGGATCCACGTTAATCGTGTGCGGATGTTGACCCGCGACCGCGGGCGGCATCAGCGCCGTGAGCGAGCCGTCGGAATTCAGGCCAAAACTCGATGTATTACCTGAATTCCAATTGGCCTCAAAGCCCAATTGAGACGTTCCCGTTCCTCCCGACGGCTGATTCGAATTCGTGCCTCCACCGCCGCTGCTGCCGCCTCCGCTGCAGGCGGCGAAGATCAGCATCGGAACCCACAGCGACATCGATCCCAGCCGTCGAAGAAATCCGCTCCCCCTCCCGATTCCGTTCGACCCCATCAGGCGACTCATGGCGACGCACTCCTTTCGATGACAGACCCTACGGCTCCAATGACTCATGGAGCGCCCACCGTAGGTTGGTGATCTGCCAGCGGAAGCACAGAGACCATTCTCGGCTCCACTGAATTGCAGGCGCGTCGCGGTCTTTCAGCAAGATTTGCACCGGCCGCACTGCGGGGGCGATGTGAAGGTTTACAGGGGTTCTGGCTAGGAGAGAAAATTACGGACTCGGACACCCTGTCCCGAAATCGCGATGGCGCCGACAGCTTGTCCGCGGCTCAGCAACAATACCGAGCGCTCAACAAGGGAATCCCCGGGCGTTGTCGGAGCGTGATCAGGAGCGACGGACTTCGCGCTTCGGGATTCCCCGCGCCATTCAGCGGTCGGCACTCGGCACGGAGGTCACGACGCGGGCCATTTCCAGTCGGTGATTTCAGCAGGGTCCATCCCATGCATTTGGATGAAGCGCCGGTGTGCGGCGAGTCGTCCTTCGTACTTGGTTACGAGAGATTCCGCCCGGGCGGCTTTCGCCGGATCGCGGGCCGCGATTTTCCACGCCGCCTGCAGAACGAGGTGATAGCGGCTGCAGCCGTTCTTGACGAGCATGTCGAACGGGGTCGTGGTGGTGCCTTCTTCGCGATAGCCGTTGAGATCGAATCGATCGTTCCGAGGGCGTTCCCACAAAAGCTGCTTGAGCGCCGCCGTGTAGCCATGAAAGTTGTAGACCACCGGACAATGTAAGGGGAAGAGCCGTTGAAACCGGGGTTCATCCAGGCCATGCGGATACTTCTGCGGAATGCCCAGCACGAGAATATCCGTGACATTCACGACGCGGACACGCCAATCGGGCGCCTCTTCGCGGAGCAGCGCGGCGGCGGCAAGCACTTCCAAGGTGAGGTTGTCACCGGAACAGGCAAACAGAATGTCCGGGTCTTCGCCCTCATTGGTGCTGGCCCAGCGCCAGATCGACGCGCCCACCCGGCAATGGTCCAGCGCTTCCGCGTACGTCAGCCACTGGGGCATCGGCTGTTTGCCGGCGATCACCAGATTGATCGAGTTCGTCGCTTGGAGACACCGTTGCATCGTGACCAGCAGGGTATTGGCGTCGGCCGGCAGATAGATCCGATAGATGTATCCCTTCTTGGTGAGCAGATTGTTGATGAAGCCGGGCCCTTGATGCGAATAGCCGTTGTGTTCCTGTCGCCACGCTTCGGACGTCAGCAGGTAATTGAGCGAGGAGATCGGTTCGCGCCACGGCACCTCGAGCGACGACTTCAGGAATTTGGCATATTGGTTCATCATGCCGTCCACGATGTGGACGAACGCCTCGTAGCAGGGAAAGACTCCATGCCGTCCCGTCAGCAGATAACCCTGCAGCCAACCCTGGCAGTTGTGCTCGTTGAGCATCTCCATCACGCGCCCTTCGCGCCCCGTCCGTTCCGTGCCGTCGGGGAGCGGCCAGACATATTGACGGTCTGTCGCCTCGAGCACCGCGCCCAGCCGGTTGGATTCCAATTCGTCGGGACACACGATCCGGAAATTTCGAGCTGCGCGATTCACGCGAATCACGTCGCGCACATAGGCGCCGACTTGTCCGACGTTGCTCTGCATCACGTGACCTCTGGTCGTGACGTCGATCGTGTATTCGTCGAGGTTCGGCAGGGCCAGCGGCCGGCGCATTTTGCCGCCATCCGCATGGGGATTGAGGGCCATGCGCCGGTTCCCGCGGGGACAGAGCGCCCGGATGTCGTCGGCCGGACGCCCGTCGCCATCGAACAGTTCCCAAGGCCGGTACGATCGAAGCCACTGTTCGAGGATGCGCAGGTGCGCCGGGTTCTGCTTGGCGTCCTTGGCCGGAACCTGATGCGCATGAAACGTCCCTTCGATGCGGACGCCGTCGATGCGGTCCGGCCCCGTCCAGCCCTTGGGGGTGCGAAGGACGATCACGGGCCAAGCCGGCCGGCTCACCGGTTCCCCGCCCCTCGCCCGTTCCTGCAGACTTCTGATCTCGCGGTACGCGTCCGCGACCGTCCACTGCATGTCTTCATCGATGCGATCGCTGAGCGAGACGAAGCGCGGTGTGTAGCCGTATCCGGTAAACAGCGCCCGCAATTCGTCTTCGTTCATGGAGCCGTAGACGGTCGGGTTCGCAATTTTGAATTCGTTCAGATGCAGGATCGGCAAGACGGCCCCGTCGGTCGCCGGATTGAGGAATTTATTGCTGTGCCAGGCGCCGGCCGTCGGCCCGGTCTCCGCTTCACCGTCGCCGACGATGCAGGCGACAAGGAGGTCGGGATTATCGAGAGCGGCCCCGAAGGCCG
The DNA here is from genome assembly GCA_035252115.1 of Nitrospira sp. Lineage (GTDB taxonomy): Bacteria > Nitrospirota > Nitrospiria > Nitrospirales > Nitrospiraceae > Nitrospira_C. Next base: position 3,722 of record DATFDJ010000030.1, read on the forward strand.
TCGCCAGGGCATAGCCCAATTCACCGCCCTCGTGGATGACGCCGGGATAGAGCGGACTGAGATGACTCGGAAACGCATCCGGCCAGGAAAACCAGGTCATGAAACGTTGCAGGCCCGCCCGATCCTGAGTGAGTTCGGGAAAATATTCCGTCAACGTCCCTTCGAGGTACATATTCGCGAGATTGGCGGCGGCGCCGTGCCCGGGCCCGGTAATCAACAGAACGCTTGCATCGGTGCGCCTGATGAGGCCGTTCAGATGCAGGTAGATCAAATTGATGCCCGGCGCCGTCCCCCAATGTCCGAGGAGCCGATCCTTGATATGCTCCGGCTTCAGCGGTTCTTCGAGCAGCGGATTCGCCCGAAGATAGATTTGCGCCGCCGAGAGATAATTGGCGGCGCGCCGGTATCGGTCGACCGCCCGGGCTTCGTCGCCGGACGTGCGATCGATCGTCAACGGCTCGGGACGTACGGAATGATCTGACGCGGACATGTCGCCTCTCCTGTCGTGATTAAAAAGTGAGGGGTGTTGGGAGCGAAAAGGTACAGTCGAGCATCGAATTGCACATCGCGTGAGGCAACTAGGCGAATCCCTAGCTGAAAAATTGTTCTTACCGCGAGGAGATTCCCTTGAGTCGAATCCTCAAAGATGGGTACTATCTCAGGATGGCTCTTGCGTCACGTGTGTGCCGTGAGCAGGGGCCGCAACAGACACAACAAAATGGGTGCCGTCATGTCGGATACTTGCCGCATTCTCCTTGCCGATGATCATGTACTCGTCGCAGAGGGCATCCAGAAATTGTTGGAGCCGGAATTCGAGCTGGTCGGTATCGTGGCCGACGGACGCTCGCTCCTGGCGGCGACGGCGAAGCTGCAGCCCGATCTTGTCGTCGTCGATATTTCACTGCCGCTGCTCAACGGACTCGACGCCTCGCAGCAACTCAAGAAGAACCACCCGAACCTGAAGATCATCGTGCTGACCATGCACTCGGAGCCGAACTTCGTGACGCAGGCGTTCCGGGTCGGCGTATCGGGTTATGTGCTGAAGCAGTCGGTCGGATCGGAGCTCGTCCAGGCGATACGCGAAGTCGTCAAGGGGCGGACCTACGTGTCACCCATGGTCACGCAGAGCCTGGTGGACCAGGCGGTGAATCCGTCGGTGTCGGGGGCGCCGGGAGAAGCGGGATCCGGCTCGGGTTTCGCACAGACCCTGAGTCCGCGTCAGCGGGAGGTGCTGCAGCTCGTGGCCGAAGGGAAGGCGACCAAGGAAATTGCTTCCATCCTGAATGTGTCCGTCAAGACGGTGGAATTTCACAAAACCCGAATCATGAAGGAGCTCGGTCTGCGGTCTGCGGCGGAACTGACGAAGTATGCGATCGCGGCGGGGCTGACATCAATACACTGAAGTTTTAAGTTGTGAATTTTGGGTTTTGAGTTGCGGGCCAAACTAAGAACTAAAAACTCACAACTCAAAATTGTTTCAGAGGGTCGTGATGCCCTGGGCCAAGGCGAACTTGATGAGATCGGATGTGGTATGGACGCCCAGCTTGCGCGTGATGTTGGCCTTGTGGAACTCCACTGTCTTCATTGAGATGTTGAGCTGTTGCGCGATGTGTCTCGTGGACCGGCCTTCGGCCAGTAACGTGAGGATTTCCCGCTGGCGGCCGGTCAAGTCGCTGGAATAGCCTTCCGGTCGGAACCATTCGTGTTCCACCGCTTCCCGCACCTCCGGATCGATCTTCTTGGAGAGAAACCGCTTGTTGGCCAACACGCTATCGATGGCCGCGTGCAGCTCGTCCGAGGCCGATTGTTTCAGCACATACCCGCTGGCGCCGGCACGGAAGGCCTCGCTGACTGAAATCGCCTCGGTGAGCATGGTCACGAGAATAATCTTGACCGAAGGCAGCAGTTTCCTGAGCTGCTTGGTCGCGGCGAATCCGCTCAGACCGGGCATACAGGCGTCGAGCAGAACGACGTCAGGACGACATTCCAAAGCCCGGCTCATGATCTCCCCGGAATCCTGTACCGTTCCGACTATCGTAAAGTGCGGTTCGAGCAGTTGCCGGATGCTTTCGAGGACCAGGGGATGGTCATCCACCAGTAAGACTTTGGCGGTATGTACGTGCGTATGTGCGTGTATCGACATGTGTCGCCTGACCCCTCTTCGTCCTGTCTCTGACGATCTATCATCGTACAAATCCGACTACAGGATCAAGGGTATAGCCAGCTATGGGTTATTTTTACAGCAGAAACAGCCATGCAGTAACTGGGCCAATCCCTAGTATAGGGGGATGACTCGGGAAATGCCGAGTGTCGTGTCGCGGCATCTCGGCATAGCTTGGGATATGTCTTGCCGACTGAGGAGCCGTTCGTCCGGCGGTTTGTACCTGGAATCCACCCGAGCGGAGCAGTTGGGGTTGTTACCCGGTGAGGAGCGGCCGGTTCGCGACGTGATGAATCGACGCATTGTGACGATCGATCCCGGCGCGCCGTTGCGGGACGCCGTCGAGTTGATGCACCGCGAGCAGGTCGCCTCTCTTCTTGTGCAGGACGCCTATGGCATACATGGACTCCTGACGGAACGGGATATTGCGGCGCAGGCGGTGAAGGAAGGCGCGGCTCGGGCGACGACGGCGCAGGACGCGCTCTCGCTTCCCGAGCCTGCCGTCTGTTCCGAACATGATTTGGTCGCCGACGCTCTCGTGATCCTGAAGCGGCATGGTCTCTCCGCCGTGCCGGTGCTCGATCGCCGGCGGACGGTCGTCGGGGTGTTATCCCTCGTCGATGCGGCAGCCTCCCTTCTGCCTCAGACGGCGCCGACCTGGCTCGATGAAGTACGACGATAGGTGTTGAAGCATATGCGGGATGTTCAATGTTGAATTTTGAATGTTGAATTCAACATTCATCACTCAACATTCAACATTGGTGGCACTGTTCGTGCCATCAGCCATCAGCTATACGCTCTTGAAGGGGGAGGAGGCTGCTATGCAAAACGGACAGTTCGTGCTCGATGTCAAAGCCATTCGCGAACGCGCGCGGAGGCACATTGAGAAGGGGGCGCTCACGGAAGGCTACAAGGCCAAGGCGCCCGTCGTGCTACGGTTGCTCAACGAAGCGTTGGCAACCGAACTCGTCTGCACATTGCGGTACAAGCGCCATTACTACATGGCCCAAGGCATCAGTTCGGAAAGCGTCAAATCGGAATTCCTCCAGCATGCCCAGGAGGAGCAGCAACACGCCGACGCCATTGCGGAACGTATCGTCCAGTTGGGCGGCGCACCCAACCTCTCGCCGGACGGCCTGCTCGATCGAAGCCATTCTCAGTATGCCGAAGGCACGTCCCTCGAAGACATGATCAAAGAAGATCTGGTGGCCGAGCGCATTGCCATCGACAGTTACAGGCAAATCATCGAATATATCGGCGGCGACGACCCGACGACGAGACGGCTGCTCGAAGAAGTGACCGCGAAGGAAGAAGAGCATGCCGAGGAACTGGCGAGCCTCCTCGTGAAGTCATGAAGCACAAGAGTTGCGTGTTTCGAGTTGCTTGTCTCGAAACCGGAACACGAAACCCGAAACTCGAAACAAAAGCAAACGGCACCAGGCAAACCTCGATGATAAGGTAGATCGATGGCTCGCATAACGGCTCGTCCCGGTCATCCGTATCCATTGGGTGCGACGTGGGACGGGGAAGGCGTCAACTTCGCGCTGTTTTCGGAAAATGCGACCGGCGTGGACTTGTGTCTGTTCGACCGGCCGGATCAGGAAAAAGAAACCTACAGCATCAGGATTGAAGAGCGAACGAATCAAGTCTGGCACGTGTTCCTTCCCGAAGTGCGGCCCGGACAACTCTATGGGTATCGCGTGCACGGCCCGTACGAGCCGCTGGCCGGTCACCGGTTCAACGCCAACAAACTGCTGATCGATCCCTACGCCAAGGCGCTGAAGGGAGCGTTGCAGTGGTCGGACGCGATGTTCGGCTACCGGATGGGTGATCCGGAGGCGGACCTCTCATTCGACGAACGCAACAACGCGTCTCAGGTTCCCAAGTCCGTGGTAATCGAGCAGGCGTTCACCTGGGGAGACGATCGCCCGCTGCGGAGACCCTGGAGTGAAACGGTCATCTACGAGATGCACGTCCGCGGCTTCACCATGCGCCATCCGCTGGTTCAGGAGTCGTTGCGCGGCACCTATGCGGCGCTGGCGACGAGGCCGGTGATCGAATATCTCCAGCGCTTGGGTGTGACGGCCATCGAATTGCTGCCCGTCCATGCGTTCGTAGCGGACAAGCATTTGCTGGACAAGGGACTGACGAACTACTGGGGGTACAACACGATCGGCTTCTTCGCGCCGGAACCCCGTTATGCTTCGGACCCCGACCGGGGCGTCAATCAATTCAAAACCATGGTGAAGACGCTGCACAGCGCCGGCATCGAGGTGATTCTCGACGTCGTGTACAACCATACGGCGGAAGGCAACCAACTCGGCCCCACGCTCTCGTTTCGCGGGATCGACAACGTCGCCTATTATCGTCTGTCGCCGGACCAAGCCCGGTACTATATGGACTATACGGGGACCGGCAACACGTTGAACGTCCGCCATCAGCGGACACTGCAGCTCATCATGGACAGTCTTCGCTATTGGGCCTTGGAGATGCACGTGGACGGCTTCCGGTTCGATCTCGCGGCCGCCCTTGCCCGCGAACTCCACGACGTGGACCGCCTCGGCGGATTTCTCGACATCATCCAGCAGGATCCGGTGCTCTCACAGCTCAAATTGATCGCAGAACCCTGGGACGTCGGCGAAGGCGGGTATCAAGTGGGGAATTTCCCCGCGGGATGGGCGGAATGGAACGGACGCTATCGCGACACGATTCGCCGTTATTGGAAAGGCGACGGCGGACAGGTGAGCGAGCTGGGCTACCGGCTCTCCGGCAGCAGCGACTTGTACGAGGCCAGCGGCCGAAAACCGTTCGCGAGCATCAATTTCGTCGTGGCACATGACGGGTTTACCCTTCGCGACTTGGTCTCCTACGATCAGAAGCACAACGAGGCGAATCTCGAAGACAACAAGGACGGATCGGACGACAACCAGAGTTGGAACTGCGGCGTGGAAGGCCCCACGGACGATCAGGGCATTCTCGCGCTTCGCGCCCGCCAGCAGCGCAACATGCTCGCGACCCTCCTGCTCTCGCAGGGCGTACCGATGCTGTGCGGGGGGGACGAGATCGGCCGGACCCAGCGCGGGAACAACAACGCGTACTGCCAGGACAACGAGATCAGTTGGTTCAATTGGGAAATCTCCAGCGAGGAGCAGGCGCTCTTCGCGTTCACGAGCGCGCTGATCATGCTGAGGGCGGCGCATCCCGTGTTTCGCCGCCGGCAATTCTTCCAGGGCCGCAGCATCTACGGCGCAGACATCAAGGACCTCTCCTGGTTCCGCCCCGACGGAAAGGAGATGACACAGGAGGACTGGGGGCAAGGCTACGTGCGCTGTCTCGGCGTCCGGCTCGCGGGGGACCATATCGAAGAGCGGGACCATCTCGGCACCCCGATTCTCGACGACACCTTTCTGCTCTTGATGAACGCCCACCACGAGCCGATCCGCTTCACGCTGCCGCCGCATCCTCCCAACGTCCAATGGCTGCTGGTTCTGGATACGATCCAGGACATCATTCCCGCGCGCGGACCATTGGTGGCCGAGGGCGAGCACTACGACCTCAAAGGACGCTCGTTGGCGCTGATGCAAATCGAGACGGCCGTCCCTATTAGGGCGGGAGTCAGGGGCTTCCCTAGTTCCCGGGCCTAGTTCCCAGGTCGTACGCTGATTGCATGTGGAGCACGTTCCTCTTCGCGCTCGCGGTCGTCGCGGCCGGGGGCATGCCGGCGGTGAATGATGAGCGCGCTCAGGCCTTCGCTGTGCAAGGCTCGTCGGAAATCCCGAGCGACATCCAACTCCAATCCGCTGTTTCCCAAGCGATGCGGACCAGTCCGCTGACGGCCCACAGTCACATCGTCGTCCATGTCTCACAGGGCGAAGTCACGCTGGAAGGCGCGGCGATGAGCGCGCTGGCGCGTCGGGAGGCGACGCGCTTGGCGGAGACGGTGCTGGGGGTCAGACAAGTACACAATCGGTTGAGTGTGATCAATCAGCACACGGCCGAGACTCCGCCTCACGAGGCGCAATGAAGATCCAAAAATAGGGAGGATGAGATGAATGCCGATACGTTCAAGGGTCAATGGAATCAGTTCAAGGGAGAGCTCAAACGGAAATGGGGAAACTTCACGGACGATGACCTGATGCAGATCGAAGGCAACTACGACAAATTTCTGGGTAAAGTCCAAGAACGATACGGAATGCAAAAAGACGATATCACCGGCTGGGCGGATCGGTGGTTTCAGGGCGGCAAACCGGACGTGGTGGAGAAGGAACCGGTTCGGTAGGGCCCCGTACTACAGATTGACAGGAGGACCGACCATGTCGAAGTGGATGCTGACGGGGATTGTGGTGGGGACATTGGCGGCGACGCCGGCGTGGGCCCTGTTCGAAACCAATAAGGAGCTGATTGCCGGCGCCAAGATCAGCATGGAAGAAGCGATCAAGAGTGCGACTACGGCGGTGCCCGGCAAAGCGGCCGAGGCCGATCTCGGAAAAGACGAGGGGCGGACGATCTGGAAGATCGTCGTCATCGATCAAAACAACAAGAGCCGAACGGTCTATGTGGACGCGCAGACCGGCGTCGCGCGGATGAACAAATAACCTGGGACGGTGAAGCGCAAAGCACCAGAGTTTCGCGTTGCGTGTTTCAGGTTGCGTTCTCGGAACCCGAAACTCGAAACACGAAACCGAACGGCGAGATATGAGAGACGGGATACGAACGAGGATACGCGCCGGCGCTCCGACAGGAAGTACTTCTCCAGGGTGTCGCTTCCATTGATCTGGGACTGACCCTAGTTAGACCTCCGCATGCCGAGGTGTACCGTGAACGTCATGGAAGACCAGAGAGTGATGATGTGCGCCTCGTGTTGGCGCATCCAGCCGTTGCGCGACGAATTGGGCTCCGAATTGGACCAATGGGTCGATCCGACCGCGTTTATGGCGCGTGGTCAGTTAGGCGCTGGCGCCTATCACATCGTCGACGGATATTGCGATCCTTGTCTCGCCGAAATGGCAGCCCGTGACAACCGTGCGTTGGTTCGCGCGTCCAGAGAGCGAATCAACGCGTGAGGAGGCGTCACATGGCGGTGCCCGTTCGAATCTGGGGCCTGGTAGCGGTGGTCGCACTCGGGGCCTGGTGGCCTGCGGACGTCCGAAGCCAGGACACACTCTGGCAAACCTGGCGCCAGGGCGGGTTGCAAGCGCTGCAGGAAGGCCGGTTGGGAGACGCGGAGCGGCTGCTCACGGCGGCCTTGGAACAGGCGGAAAAGTACGGCCTGGACGATCTTCGGGTTGCCGACGCTGCGAACGATCTCGCGGTCGTCTATGCCAATGCCGGGAAGCCCTTGGAGGCGGAATTGCTGTTCGGAAGGGCCTTGAAGATCGGGGAAAAACATTTGGGAACGGACCATCCCGGTGTGGGCGCGACAGTTCAAAATCTCGGCATCCTGTATGCCACGCAGCAGCGGTATCAGGATGCCGAGCCGCTGTTGAAGCGCGCGCTCGCGATCAACCTGAAAGAATTCGGCGCCAAGCATGTCCGGACTGCGCTGTCGTTGAAAACGCTGTCGAGTTTTTATGCCATTCAAGGGCACTTGGCGGAGGCCGAGCAACTGATCTACAAATCGCTTGCGATCCTGGAGCAAAGCCAGCTGCGCCAGGAGGATCCGCAACTCACCTCCACGCTCGAGGTCCTGGCGGCGATCCTACGCAACACGAACCGGGAACGCGAAGCGGAGGAAGTCGAGCGGCGGCTGCAAACGGCTCAGGACACGACGGTCTACCGTTGAGCGAGAGCGTCTGTCTCGTGAAGCGTCTCTCGTGAAGCGGAAGAGTTTGGCGTTTCGAGTTGCATGTCTCGAAACCCGGAACATGAAACACGAAACGGTACGACCGAGATACGAACGACGGTCTGTTGAAAGCGACGAGCGGCGTATTGTTCCGATGAAAGGAGCCGATTATGCTGAGTTGGGCGGTGACATTTCTCGTCGTAGCGATCATTGCCGGGCTGTTGGGCTTGAGCGGCATCGCCGGTACCGCGACGCAAATCGCGTACGTGTTATTTATTGTATTTTTGATTTTTGCCGCGGTCAGCTTTGTCATGGGGCGGCGGCCTCCGGTGACGTAAGAGCCGCGAGCGGCGGTGCCATGCGCACCCCGACCCCTTTGAAGATGTCATGACCCCTTTCGTCCACACCTTGCTTAGCCTGTTCTTGTGCCTCGGCAGCCTGCTCGTTCTGTCTTCGCCCACGCTGGGCGCCGCAAAGGAGCCCAAACATTTCGTCGTCGACATCGTCGCCATCCACGGCGAAGAATTCGTCGTGAGAGACGAGACCGGGAAGGAAGGAAAAATCCGCGTCGGTGCCGATACGGAACAATACGGTCATGTCCAGGCCGGCGACCGCATCGATGCGTGGGTCTATCCCAACGGAGACGCCAAAACGATCATGATTCTGCGGAGCGGGGCCGTCATACGGCAGGAGCAGGAACGGCAAAAACAGGCCGAGGCGCAGGAACGAACCGGCGAACAGTCGACTGAGGAGAGGCAAGCCCAGCGTTAGAATGTATCTCGTATCTCGCCGTTCGGTTTCGTGTTTCGAGTTTCGGGTTCCGAGAACGCAACCTGAAACACGCAACGCGAAACTCTGGTGCTTCGCGCGTCACCGTTTACAGCTATTCAATGAACGGCAGCGGTTCCTGACCATCCAGAAGCCGGACGGGGTCGAGATGAACGGTCT
>DATFDJ010000031.1:0-8114 GCA_035252115.1 Nitrospira sp.
GGCCTGGATAATAATTCTCTTAAAAATTGCTCCAGGTATTCATTCGTTAATGCCACTTGCGACTGGAGCAGGTTCAACATCTGAGCTCTGGCCCGTAGGTCGTCCACGTTGTAGTTGCCCCCTTCCGCGAACAACAGCGCCATCCGTCGTTTCTCGAGGGCAGATCCCGGCTTTCCCAATCGACCATCGCTTCGCCACCGCTCGATAATGGCCGTTCGGAGGGTGGTGCTCGGATTTTCCTCCAAAGGCCGATTGAGAAACCGCCAAATCACATCGGGAAACAGCACCGGGGTGGGCGGACCGTCCCAGATTTCACGCAAGAGGTTCCGCGGATGCCGGAACGGATATTCTCGATTCTGAAAGAGCGCGGCCGTACCGAATGCCGTGGAGAGGGTTCCTCCGATGATCCCGGCGATCCCTTCGGCCACGGCATGCTCGGCTATCGCCAAACCTCCAACTGCGATGGCTGCGACGCCGCCGGCGACGACAGCCATGATGGTGAGGAGACGGGCGCGGTCCTCATTGTGCTGCTGTAGATGGTCGGCCAATTGCTCGGCACGTGCCGCCTCGCAGGCGATCTCCGCATTCACGCTGTTGTTTTGAAAGGAGACGAGCAAAATCCTCTCAATCAATGTGGTTCGTATTTCTCGTAGCGCCTCCTTGGAACCCTGCTGCTGTTCGGCCATGGCTTTTTCCAATGTCGGGATGCGCTTGAGCTCTTCCAAACTGTCAAAGGCGTGAGCGGCTTCCACACTCAACGGGGAAAATCCCGTGGCCTTTGACAGCTCTGTGGCTTCCTGCATACTGAGTTGTGGCAGCTTCGATAGGCTTGGGAACAAGGTTCCACCTGGGACATGCTCGACGGGACGGCACCGGCGTTCGAACTCGGATTCCCTGGACGTGGTTTCGAGTGCGGTACAACCGGACAGCACGCCTGTGAGAACGATCGGCGCGAGATGGTACGACAGCAGAGAAGGGCGTGTGGAATGAGCCGGAGCCGGCATTGGAATCACGTTCGGAAAGGACCTTCCCGCGAAGGAAATGTGGAGGCCGACTGACGTTGATGTCGATGTGATTCTGGTCGGAGGGCTATTATACGTGTTCTTCACAAGGGAACGTGAAGATCTTGAGAGGCACCGGCTGCCCGTGTGTCGCCAAACCACGTGCTGTGTGAAGCGCCGTCAGCGCGCTGACGGCCTTGTCCGCCAGTTCGGATGGGAGAACCGTAAAAATAACGGAATTGATGTCGGGCTGAAAAAACGTCCCATACACGCGACCCGTGAGACCATGACCCAGGACATGGTTCAGAATCGTGTACCCAACAATGCCATTGTCCCGCAAAAGCTCCTCCAACTCACTCAACATGGAGTCCCGAGCCACAATGATGAGCATCTTCATGGGAGGCCCAGGCGCATGATCGACCACCTCATGAAAGCGGCATCAGGGTGCGCGGTGCGCGTGTCGGGAATGGTTGATCCGTAAATAGAGATGGAGCACCGGGTTGCTTTACAACGCGGCTCTTCCGCCCATCCCACGGATGGGCGGAAGAGCCGGCGTCTTTGTCACCTCACGGCTACGGAGTGATATTTTCAAATGATTCTTGAGCCGTGGGATTTCTCTCTCCGCGCCCGACAACCCAGACGGTCGCGTTTCGATCGACTTCCGCACTGGGGATATTCTCGTCCAGGCGGACCTGATAATTGTATTTCCCTAGCTCCGAAAAACAGAGGCTGACCGAGCTGTTCGGAGCCACCACCGCTGAAAGGACTGTTGCATCGATCGTCCTGAATCCGGTGCGGCACGAGACCGGAATCGCATCCCCTTTCGGAAACACCACGGCGATCGGTTCAGATCGTTGGTTGACCCAGCGAACTTCATCCCCTCTGCCCGCATTGATTTGCATCGGTTGTATTTTGGGACCGACATTCACCGTATGTACGGTGGTTCCCTTGCGGGAATAGGGCGCGGAGTGGCACCCTGCTGCGATCAAAAATAACATCAGCACGGAAAGCACGGCGCTGTACGTTTTGGTGTGAGATCTCATATGACCTCCTCCTCTGTGATGAATGACGGTTGGTATCAGGACTGCAACTCGCTCCTGAGTTCCTCTTCTGCAACTGACTGGCACAAGCACTCGTTGCAGCAAGAACGACACCATAAAAATCATAACTCGCCAGAGGATGTCCCGAGCTGGGACAATCCCTAGTTCGAATCTTTAGAATACTGGCTGGAAACCAATCCTCTGCCTGTTTCTTGAGGGATTGGATTCCCATCGGCGCTGCGCGATGAATTTTGCAATTTCGCACGCCGCGCACGTGAGGATACCGCTCGCTGCGGAGATCCTCCACAACGGGGTAAAAGACTACAGTAAGTGTTGTCGATCGATGGCTCGGCAACAGGCGAGTGGTCTCCGGCTTCTACAACATGCCGGCTATCACAGGTGGGTACACCGACCGCAGCATACCGGACTTCCATGCAGGCTCACGTACCTGGATGCGCTATGCTTGTTTCGAGGTGCTGCGAGGTTGGTACTTAAAGGCCGTGGGCGTGCTGTAGCTGCAAATAGCCGCCATGGCGGCCATGCATGTCACGATGCTCGCCGTCAGCGCGGCGCGGTTCCGTAAGTCGTTGGAGTGAGCGTTTCGACCCGTGCGTGTTCAGCTATTCGCGTCCAAGCGAAAAACTGCTCCTGAAGCCCTATCAGGCTGTGGAAAGTCTTCCTTCTACGTACGCGATCACTTCGGACACGGTCGTAAGTTTCCGAAAGTCCTGATCAGAGACTTCCAAATCGAACATTTCCTCAAGGGCGAAGACCAGTTCGATCGAATCAGCCGAATCAAGACCAAGATCATAGCGCAGCGAATGTTGCGGTTGGATCTTACTCACATCCAGTTTCAAGCGCTTGGACAGCGAACTCAGAATTTGATGTGAGACGTTTAAGTTCGACTCCATAGGCGACTCCCCTTTTGATATCTCCCTATTCTTCCAAAGCGATGAGCGGTCGTGCGTAGCCTGAACGCTGACGCACTGCTCTTTCGCCTTGGCCTGCAGCTTGCCGCCCAAAGAATGCCGTCAAGGATCGTGCGACCTCTTCTTTCTGCTTATCGACCGTGATGACGTGGTAACAATCGTCCAACAAGATCAGTTGTTTTTCCGGAGAGGAAATCTCATCGAACACGATGGACGCGTTCCGTGGGCCGGTCATATCGTCCTCACGTGCCTGAAGGATTACGGTGGGGGCTGTGACTGTACGCAGGCGAGCCCGAACCCAGGCAATCAGCCTTTCAATCTCACTGAGCGTCCTCAACGGAAAAATTGGATATCCCTTCGATGCCGAGGTTGAAGGCGCTGCTCCATCCGAATTCGACGTCCATCGAGCTCGGAAGTCGTGTATCCAATCACGCAAAATGGCAACCGGACTATAGGCCTCGCGCACTACCGAGCGGAGCGCTTCATCTTTGATGCCGAAAGGGGGGCCATCCCTGTGGAATAGGAACCGTTGTAAGGGGAGCGGCACCGTTTTCATTGCCAAGGGAAGGAGAGTATGGGACCAAGGCGTGTTCCAGCCGTCATACACAAACGTGGGTGACAACACACCGATTCCGTCGGTCCGAATGATGGTCGAAGCTTCCAGCGCCAACAGGGCGCCGGCGCTCAGACCGGCGACAAAGAGGTACTCATATCGATCCCGTGCAAACGAAAGCTGATGTTGCACATGCGCACGCCAGTCTTGTTCCGTCGTTCTCACCAGGTCTTTCAGCCGGGCGCAATGTCCTGGAAGCGTGGTGGCATAGATATCCCACCCATTCTTCTTGGCCAGCTCCCGGGCCAGGAAATACATTTCTGCCGGTGTGCCGGTCACCCCATGGACCAGATAGACCAGCACATTGGACCCCGCATGCAGCGAGAAATCCGTCTGCCGGCGGTTCACCATTCCATCCAGCAGGCCCTCGCGCGTCACGCGGCGTCGAGTCATTGTGGCTCCCCACAGGTATGGAACAGGTGATCCAACAACTCGATCGCCAGATCGATTTCGGCTGCGCTGATGTCCAAGCACGGCGCAAGCGTGAATACATTCTTATAATGACCGCCGATGTCCAGCACCAATCCCATGGGACCGCGGGATGTCGGAATGCCACCCGCGAGGCCGGCCTCGAAGATTCGGTCAGCCAACGCCTTGTCAGGGGTGAAGCGGTCGGGCTTCGTGACCTCGATTCGAAGGGCCAATCCGAGCCCGGACACGTCTCCGATCGTCGAATGGCGCGCCTTCAGCGTCTGGAGTTGGCGGAGAAAATACGCCCCCGATTCGGCGACCTTCGTCTCATAGTCTTGCTGCTCGATCCAATTCAGCGTGGCAAGGGCGGCCGCAGTTCCCAACGGATTCGACGAAAAAGTCGAATGGGTTGATCCCGGCGGAAACTTATCCGGCGAGATTAGCCGTTCCTCCGCCCACAATCCAGAAATGGGATTCAAGCCGTTCGTCATCGCCTTGCCGAAAACCACGATGTGGGGCTTCACTCCGAAGTGTTCGAGCGCCCAGAACTTTCCGGTCCTGAAAAACCCCATCTGGATTTCATCGTCCACGAGGAGGATCCTGCGCTCGTTCAGAACCACCTGGAGCCGGGAAAAGTATTCCGGCGGGGGAATGATATAGCCGCCGGTCGCCTGGATGGGCTCGACATAGAAGGCGACAAACTCGGCCTCATTGGCTCTCGAGTCCCAGAAGGAGTTGTATTCGGTTTCAAAGAGCCGCTCCACCTGATTGACACAGTAATAATCGCAGGTCTCCAGCTTCTTCCCGTAGGGGCAACGGTAGCAATAGGGATAGGGCACGAAGTGGGCACGGTTGGAGAAATGTCCAAACCGCCGGCGATACCGATAGCTGGACGTGATCTCCGATGCCCCCAGCGTCCGCCCGTGGTATCCGCCCATGAATGCCATGAAAAGACTTTTTCCTGTTGCGTTCCGCACGAGCTTCATCGAATCTTCGATCGCCTGTGCCCCGCCGACGTTGTACTGGATTCTTCCCTCCAGTCCGAACGCGCGCGCACACTCGTTCGCCAGTTTCTCGGAGAGCAGGATCTTTTCTTCATGGAGGTATTGGCAGGCGAGTTGAGGGAGCCGGTCGAGTTGCGCTTTCAGTGCATCGACGATGACCTTGTTCCGATAGCCGAAATTGACAGCCGAGTACCACATTTGCAAATCGAGGTACGGCTTGTCGTCCCGGTCATACAGAAAGCTGCCCTCGCACGCATGAAAGAATTTCGGAACCGGCGAATAGTGCACCGTGTCTCCATGCGAGCAGTATTTCGCCTCTTTCTCCCTCAATTCCTGTTCACTGTGAATCATAGGTAGACTTCTCATAATCTGAGTGCTCCCTTGGTCCCGAGGTGTTCCGCGACATCCGCGAGCGTCTCAAACGCAAAATGATCGAGTCCTTCCGTTTCGCACCATTGCTTGAGCGCTCCTTTCGCAAAGAGCGTCGGCATCTTGGCCGAGACGCATTGGTCCGACCGGCCGTCGCCGATATAGATCGCGCGCGACGACGGATGTCTCCATGCAGCCGTGAGCGCACACTTGCAGGTGCCCGCTCCGCTCTCGCATGCTGGTTCCGCGAACGGGAATGAAAGAGTCGGAATGCCGTTCTCATCCCAACAGAGATGATTCGAGAATACAGGGATGTGCAGCAGGCCGTGCCGCCTCAGCACTGCTTCGACCACGAGATCGAGACCATCGCTCACGATGGTCAGCGGAATGCCGAGCTCGACACACCGGCGGTCAAGTATACGGATGCCTTCATCGATCTGAAGCTCACCGCAGAATGTGACCAACGTATCCCGATCGGCTCGGATGAGCTCAACTTGCCGGGAGAGGCATTCCTGGCTCGTAATGTCTCCGTTCACCCATCGCTGTTCCCATTCACGCCATTGGGGAAGCGCAAAGGCTTCGAGCACGGCGTCTGTCGCATCGACGCGCGTGATCGTTCCGTCGAAATCGCAGAACACCTCGGTGCTCGTACGGCATCGCGGCCGTTGAAGCGTACGTTTTCTGGTTGCTGGGTTATGCAGCAATGTGTTTCCAGCTCATGTGACCGCGGCTACGCACACCGAACGAATGACCCGGGAGGGCCATTGAGAGGAAGGCGATGGCAACGAGCAGCGCTCCTGCGTTTTTGTCTCTTCTAATAAAGAGCAATCAGGAAAATGCGTGGCAGAGACATAGCAAGAAGTCAGCCATAGGAGAAAGGATGTGACAGTAATGAAATTTCAGAATGTTAGAGTCAACCACACGAGAAGTGCGACAGGCGTTTGTCAAACAATTTTGACCGCCTGTCAAAATATCCTTGTACGCAGTTGGCGCGCCGGTTCCATTCTCTGTTCCTCTTACCCCGGCAGCAGTTCGACGATAAAGGTATCGATGCGAGTCGCGAGTCCGAAATCTCCGCTGGACGCGCCCAGCGTCCCGTCCCAGTAGCTGGAAAAAAGGACCCATCGCCCATCGTTGGAAATTTGCGCAAAGGCTTGCCCATAAAACGCTCCACTCCCGTTGTGATTATGTGCAAAGCGCCACACGGTGTTTGAGCCGTCCGTCGCGGCTGCGACCACTTCCCCGATCCAGGGCAGCGGGGTCGGAGGGGAAGACACTGAATAGCGGGAAAAAAGGACCGGGGCGCCGGCATTGGTCGATGCGTTAAACCACGAGCTGTGTTCCGCGTCATACCAGCCCACTGTCGTCATCGGTTGCATAATGAACGTGAACTGTGACGCGTTCATCAGATTGCCGGGGTCTCGCACGATCGCGCCTCGCGAATCGACACCATTGATGGAACCGGAACCGTTGACAAATTTGCCGTTGCCCAGGGACGCATGGCCGCTCCAATAACTATTTGCCCCGGTCATCAACGACCACGTATCGGTGGATAGATTGAGCACCGCTTCACCGCTCGGTCCCCAGCCTGCCCCTATAAAGATGATGCCCAGCCACGTCCCGCCTGCACTGCCGAAGATCGAATGGATTCCCAGGGTCTGCCCGGAGCCGGCAGTCGGCCAATTCGGATCTGATTGGCTGACGCCGTTGATGGTCCGATTGACGATATCAATGAGCTTGCTCTCCGTGGTCTTCGGATTGACGCAGAAGATTTTGGTATAGGTGTCTTGAGCACCGGTTCCGGCCGTAGAACACACCCAGTCGTCCTGTCCGACCACGGTGACATGGTACGTCACCGGGTCTCCGTTAGGCGGACCGCCAAGGTTGTAGGTGGCGTCCGCCGATTTGTTGTACTGCGCCAATTGATTGCCGTTCAAAAAGTAGATGAGATCGGGATTGACCGCCGACCATTCCCACGAGTAGTCGAAGTTGAGCCGGTGTAAGGCGGGCTGCGGTGAACCGTCACCGACCTTAAAATTCGACGCATCGAACTCCACCCAATACGACGTCCCGCCGGAGGTGATCAGCCGGAGCGCGGTGGCGTTGGCGTTCCAGGTGCGGAAGTACCCCGCATCGTCGGGAATCACTGAGGCGCCGCTTGCTGTGGCCGCGTCCGTGACGCGGAGGATGCGGGAGCCAAAGGTGGGGTCGATCAACATGGAGTTGGCAGGACCGAGATCAGGCGGTGGAAACGGGCTCGGCTTCGGATCGGTTCCTGTATAGGCGGAATAGGCCGAGGGCGACAGAGTGCTGTTCGAAACCGAGCTTGGGTCCGAAGGTGAGGAAGAAGAGGACGAGCACGAGGTCAACACCACCGGAGACCAGAAGGCGCAGAAGATCACAAACCATTGTCGTAGAGATAATGCCAACATGAGACAGTCCCATTCGTTGTTGAAGGATTGACTGTGCAAACCGCGAAGATTCGCCGGCGGTTGCATCGCTCAGTTGGCGGAACGTAGCATCCGAACGAAGGAGGTTTGACAGGAGAGTCAAAAGTCTGAGTAAAAAGATTGGAAAAATGGATCGAACAAACGCAAAAACTTTTCCGGGTTGCGGTATGCGCATGCCTCGCGCGGGAGGATGCGCGGCGAAGGTTCGAATGGGCCGGAATCTCTCAGCGGATGTTGCGGCGGGCTCTTGAAGTGATGATGCAGGGTCTCTTCATGGCGCCGCCGTCTTCAGCGCGG
>DATFDJ010000032.1:0-2728 GCA_035252115.1 Nitrospira sp.
CTTTACTGCCATCATGCGGGTCGTGCTGGAAGGGTTGACCACGGACAAAGCCCGGTCATAGCGACCACTTGGCATCATATGGAAGCGAAGAAACGAATTGTGATCATAGTTCTCGCCGTCTTAGCGGCAATTGCCGGTGGATATCTCTATGTGGACTCGTTAACCGAGCGGGCGACCGACAATACCCTCAGGATTGCGGGCAACATCGAAGCGCATGAAAGTGCGGTGAGTTTTAAAGTACCGGGCCGTATCGTGGATCTGCCGGTTCAAGAGGGCCAATACGTCAACAAGGGCGATCTATTGGCGCGTCTGGACGACGATGATTATCGCCAGCAAGTGAGCGTGGATGAGGCGACGATACGGACACGGGAGGCTGAGCTGAAGTTGGCCTTGGCCGGGAGCCGCAAACAGGAGATTCAGGCGGCCAAGCAATCTCTGATCGACGCGCGGTCGGACCTCGAACTCAAGCGTGCCGAGTTTCGTCGGCGCCAAGCTCTTCTCAGCGAACAAGCCGTGTCCCAAGAGGACGTCCACAGTGCGGAAACATCGATGAAACGGGCGGAGGCCACGTACCAACGCAGCAAGGAAACTTACGACCAAATCGTCGAGGGCACCCGCAAGGAGGAAATCGCCGTGCGGCGCGCCAATCTTCAGCTGGCCCAAGAGCATCTGGAGATGGCGCAAGTGAATCTGTCCTACACCGTCCTCGCGGCTCCGATCTCCGGAGTAGTCTTGGTGCGGCAGGCGGAGCTGGGCGAGGTCGTGGCGCCGGGAACGCCGGTCGTCACCATCGCCGATGTTGACCGGCTCTGGATGCGAGGCTACATCAACGAGACGGACCTGGGTCGAGTGCGGTGGGATCAACCCGCTACCGTGCGCACGGACACGTACCCGGCCAAGGATTACCACGGTCGCGTTTCGTTCATCGCGTCTCAAGCCGAGTTCACACCGAAGAGCGTGGAGACCTACAAGGAACGTGTGACGCTCGTCTATCGCATCAAGATCGATCTGGAAAACCCGAACCACGAGCTCAAACCGGGCATGCCGGCTGAAGCGATCATCGACGTGCCGCCGAAACAATGACGTATGCCGCCCGCCGTTGCCACATCGGACCTGACGAAGCGCTTTCACGGAGTCACAGCCGTACATCGCCTCACGTTCGAGGTGCATGCCGGCGAGATTTTCGGGTTGGTAGGCCCTGACGGAGCGGGAAAAACGACGGCGCTTCGAATGCTGGCCGGGGTGCTCTCACCGGATGGGGGATCGGCGACCGTCGCGGGGGCGGATATCGCACGCGAACCGGAAGCGGCGAAATCCCGATTGAGCTACATGCCGCAACGTTTCGGACTCTATGAGGATTTGACCGTCGCGGAAAACATTCGTTTCTATGCCGATGTTTTCGGCGTGTCTCGCACGGAACGTGAGGCGCGGTCTCGGCAATTGCTCGACGCCGCCGGCATGAGCCCCTTTACGACTCGATTGGCCGGCAAGCTTTCCGGAGGAATGAAACAAAAGCTTGGTCTGGTCTGCGCGCTCATCCACCGCCCGCTCGTCATCCTGCTTGATGAACCGACCAACGGAGTCGATCCGGTCTCACGTCGAGATTTCTGGCGCATCTTGTACTCGCTGCTGAACGAAGGCATTGCCATTCTGATGTCGACGTCGTATCTCGACGAAGCCGAACGCTGCCATCGGGTGGCGCTGCTCCATCAGGGACGGATGCTGTATTGCGAGACGCCTGCCGGATTGAAGAAACGCCTCCACGGCGCGGTGGTGTCGATCGTCGGACATGAGGCCCGTCGTATTCGAACCGCACTCGGCGAAGCAGCCGGCGTGCTCAACATCCTGCTCGTCGGCGATGGTGTCCATCTCGTGGTGGACGATGCCGCGCGTCGCATTCCCGAGCTTCGGGCGGCGCTCCAGACGGCGGGCCTGGCGTTCGACCGCCTGGAAGAAGTCGAGCCGACGATCGAAGACTTGTTCGTCGCCGCTACGTCGCCAACCACCGGAGAAACAGCATGACGGCTCACGATACGATACCGGTGCTCGCGCACGATCTCGTCAAACGCTTCGGCGACTTCGTCGCGGTGGACCATATCAATCTGGAAGCGCGCGCGGGAGAGGTGGTCGGATTCTTGGGCCCGAACGGCTCCGGCAAATCCACGACGATCCGCATGCTCTGCGGCTTGCTCCGCCCCTCAGCCGGACAGGCCTTGGTGGCCGGCTTTGATGTCGCCAGGGAGCCTGAACAGGTGCGCCGCCGGATCGGGTACATGTCGCAGAAGTTTTCGCTCTACAACGATCTTCACGTGATCGAAAACATTCGATTCTTTGCCGACCTGTACGATGTGCCGGCATCGCTCCTCAACGAACGCACGCAGTGGGTGCTCGACATGGCCGGCTTGGCCGGCCGAGAATCAACGCTCACCGGTACTCTGCCCAGCGGATGGAAACAGCGGCTCGCCTTAGGCTGCGCCGTACTCCATCGACCGCCGATTCTCTTCTTGGACGAACCGACATCCGGCGTCGATCCGATCTCGCGCCGCCGATTTTGGGAGTTGATCCACGCGATGGCGGCCGAAGGAGTGACCGTGCTCGTCACCACGCACTACATGGACGAGGCGGAGTACTGCGACCGGATCTCGATCATGGTCGACGGGCGGATGGCCGCGCTGGGGACGCCGGCGGTGCTGAAGCGCGAGCACGGCGTCGCCTCGGTGGACGACGT
>DATFDJ010000033.1:0-10255 GCA_035252115.1 Nitrospira sp.
CCTCACGCAGAGCGGGCCAGTCAGCGTCGCCGGGACCACCACCTTGGCCGCCGGGGCCGCCAATAACATCACCCTCAATAATGCCGGCAATGATTTCAGTACGGTCGGCATCACCAGCGGCCACAACGTCGCCCTCACCGATGTGAACGCACTGAACCTCGGCGTGTCGACGGTCAACGGCACGTTGAATGTCACGGCTGGAGGTCCACTGACCCAAAGTGGCGCCTTGAACATCGCCGGCATCACGACCCTGGCCGCCGGCTCCAACGATATTACGTTGATCAACGGGGCGAATAATTTCAGCACCGTCGGCGTTGTCAGCGGAAACAACGTGGCGCTCGCCAATGCGAATGCGCTCGATCTCGCCGCGTCCACCGTCAGCGGTAATTTCAACGTCACGACAGGCGGGCCCCTGACCCAAAGCGGCGCCGTCACCGCGGCAGGCACGACCACGCTCGCTGCCGGGGCCAATGACATCACGTTGACCAATGGCGGAAACAATTTCAACGCGGTAGCGGTCAGCAGCGGCAATAATGTTTCCCTCACCAGCGCCAATGCGATGACGCTCAACGCTGCAAACGTATCGGGAAACTTGTCGATCAACGCCGGGGATCTGACGATCGGCGGGGGAGTGGCCTCGAGCGGCGGCAGTATCAATGTTGCCGCAACGAATCAATTGACGCAGCTCGGCAATCTGACGGTCAACGGAGCCAATACGGTGGCTGTGTCGGCGGCCGGCGGTCCGATCACCATGGCAGCGGGCGCCACGACGAGCAGTGGAACGGGCGCGATCAATTATACAGCCGGCACAGATGTGACGCTGGGCTCTTTGACGACCGGAGGCGGCGTGAGCGTCATCGCCAATGGCGGATCGGTCTTCAGTGCGGTCGGATCAGGCACGAACATTACCGCAGGAGCCAATTCGACGCTGCAAGCGTTCAACGGCGTCGTGGGCACCCAGGCTGCTCCAATGACGGTCAATGTCAATCCCGGGACCCTGAGCATCCGAGCGACGACCGCGATGGCCGGGATCTCTGCTTTCCTCACAGGCACGGTCCTGCCGAGCAATTCGTTGCTGCTACTGAACGTCCCGCCTGGAGCCGTCTGCTTTAATGGGTGCCCTGTCCCGCCACCGAATCTCTTTGGCGGAATATCGGCGCTCATCCCGTCATTCAATCGGGAATCTGTCATTCCCTCGTATTCGCCGGAGAGTTCTGCCGCGCCACTGATCAGCGTCGTGTCCACTTACTTACCGGAAACGGTGGTCGCAGAAACGGACGTGGACGTGGAATCGGATAACCAGAGCGTGGCCCGAGAAATCCCGCCCTGCTTCCCAGCGAGCGCATGTAAACCGGGAGCCACCCTGCTCACTGCTCCGGCGGACCAGAGCGCGGCCGAGGCGATCGCACGCTGAACCTCATGAGCGGCTGGCCGGGCCGCATCGCTTCACCTGTGCATCGAGAAACGACGCGACCAATTCCAAATCATAAGGCCAGGCGTACGTCAACGTCACGGCGGGGTACAGGCGCCTGAGGCGGTCCAATGTCTCCGGGATCTCGATTTCAGAGTGCGACCCTCCCGGCGTGAACATGGTGGTGACGATTGCAATGTCGGTGGCTCCCTTCCTGACCAATTCCTCCACCGATTCTTCCAAGGTGGGCGCGCAATATTCGTTGTAGGCCAAAGCAAAGAGCGCCCCGTCCAGTTTCGTTCGAAACACGGAAGCGACCGCTTCCAGGCCGGCGCAATAGGGATCGCTCTCCGCCGTGCGCGGCCAACGGCGGATTGTACGGTCCAGCTTCCGCTCTTCTTCGGAGGGCTGGGTCTTCGCCGCGCGGCGTTGCGCTTCCAGCCGCTTCAATTTGGCGACCAATTCCGGGGGACAATCCTTCGGGATGCCGCCGTGGCCGACCAAGACAACCGCCGTCTGATGACTCATCGTGCCCCTCTCCTTCGACCGATTCCCGTCCTCTTCCTCTGATGTCCGCCTGAACGGCGAAGCATCGACTTCTTCATGCGGTTCTTTTGGTCATGATAGCGATACACCTGGTTCAGGAATTCATCGCGGAACGCCGGGTCGGTGAGGCAGTCTTCGTCGGTGATGGGAGCCCGCGGAAACGCCTTTCGAAAAGCCTGGGCGAACACACCGATTCCCTCTGATCGTGCCACGCCATGACCGTCATATACTGGGACTTTTTCGATACCGCAACTCGGCGAGCGGCTCTTAAAGACGAACCCAGACAGCCCGAGCGCCCGCAGCTCCCTCATCTTTTGAGTCGAAAACCCTTTCAGCAATGTGGTCCGATCCTGCCGGGTGGACACGGTTACGAGTCGCGGGCCGTTCTTGCGACCTACCAACTGCATCGGTTCGCGTGGAGTCCCCAGCCCTGCTTCAACTTCGGGGCAAACCGGAACCCATTCGACATATTTTCCGAGCACCTCCGTCACGAATCGATTGCGTTTGTGGCCGCCGTCGTAGCGAACGTGGTCACCGAGGAGACAACGGCTGATACCGAGGCGGATAGGGCGAACGTGTGTCACGGCGAATTATACGCACAAAGAAGGAATCCAGGCTATGGAGCGGCTTCGGGCGCCGTTTCGTTGACGCCGGCCACCAGGCCGTCCGCTCCATAGTAAATGGGAACGCGGGTTTTTATTCCCGTCGCCAATTCGGCGGGCGTAAATACGATCTCGGCAAAGCACAGCGTGATGGCATCGTACAGGAAGTACGTGACGGCCCGGGCGGCGCTGGGTTCGTTGTTTGTCTCGTATTCATAAATATCCGTACGCGCGCCGTAGTTGGTGGGGTGAGATTCCTTCGGCAGCCCGAGTTGCTGATCGACCTGTTCCTTCGTGGAACCGATTTGAATCACCTGAAGGTCCGGGTCCTTGTGTCCACTGAGTGCCATGACGACGGAACAGCCGGTCGAGCCGGCTGCGAGGGCCAATGTTGTGACGAGCGCGACCGGGCTAAAAAAATTTACATCATTTTTACTTGGTTTTTTCCGTGGTGACGTTGATGCGGAATCCTCCGCCGCCTACCATCCGCCCGTCGCGATTGTCACCTTTCCGCAGATCATCGAGGCTCGGTCATCTGATCACATCTACCCATCCATCAGGAGGATCCCATGCACGCTTCTCACAAGCCATCGTTGTCACGCAGGCAGTCGTGCCTTATCGCCGGGCTCTCGCTGGCAGGTCTGAGCCTCTGTGTCCAAGCCTATGCCCTGTCTCAATCCGACAATGAGGGACGATTCACCGTCTTGACTGAGTTCAACCGTGAAGCCGTGAGGGACAATAAGACGGGGTTGATCTGGGAACGATCGCCCGGTGTCGGGATGTACGAATGGGAGACGGCACAGCACCGGTGTTTGGCCAACCATGCCGGAGGGGAAACCGATTGGCGGGTACCGACGGTTCAGGAGCTCAACAGTCTCGTCGATGCATCTGCGATGGAAATCAAACTGCCGGAAGGCCATCCCTTTTCCAATGTCGAGCCCGCCATCTATTGGTCGGCGACGGGCCACCAGCAGCATACCGGCTATGCCATGTTCGTGAACTTCAGCAGCGGAGGGACGGCGACGCTCGAAAAATCCATGTCGAGCTTCGTCTGGTGCGTTCGCGGCAGGATGAACGCTCGATGAACCGGTGCAAGGAGTCTGTCTGAGTAATCCTTCGTCGCGAGGCAAAGGAGCTGCTGGCAGATGCAAGGCCGCAGGGTGCGCGACGCGACGAGTAAGGAGCGTCATGTTTGCGCACGCCGGCGAGACGGTGAGCCGGCAGGTTCCGAAAAATCCGGAGGCGTATTCGCTGGAATACGTTGAGGAATTTTTTGAACCGAGAACGACGCAGATGCTTGCGAATCGTTTGCCGCAGTAGAATGGTAGTACTCGGACAGACTCCTGCGCAAGAACGCTCCATGCCGGCGCTAGGTCCTGAAGTCCAACGCTTTATCGCAGCCTGCGAGGCAATTCACGGCCTGCTCGCAGAGGGGAAGGAATTGACGGCCGACGAGAGGCAGATCATTGAAGAGGTCGCCATTGAGTTGCTCGGAAAGGTAAGACGCAATCAGAAGGATCAAGCCGGGTGAGTACATCAGCGGATTGCGGCCTTCACGATCCGCTTCGCGCACGGAGCTGTTGCATGGTCAGGGGCAGGTCTTTGCCTCTTTACCTTCCTGCCTCAGCATCCTCTGGTTCTGCATCCGGGATACTTCAATTCCCAAGACCTGTAACTGTACCCGAAGCATCACCAAGTCGGCATCGGTCAGAGAGTCCACTTCATCTGACTGCAGACAGTGGAAGAGGTCAGCCCCTTGCTTCACGTAGTCGTTGACAGCCTGTCGAATGTCCATAACGGGAATCTCGGAGAAACTGCAGGGGAGGGTACGCCGGTTCCAACATTCCCGCAAGTCGTACTACGTGTTAGTTGGAAATCTTAAGGCCGAATGGATGGGTCCAAAACTCACGCTATCGGATTTCCTATGATTTAGAAATGAACTGACTCTCTCACGAAAAGAGGAGAGCACACAGCTCCTCTGCTGTCGCAGCATCCTGAAGCAAGTGTAGGTTTGTATGGTTTCGGATACATTCATAGATCGCGAGCCGCTCGAGACAGAGACGGATTCGCCGCTGGTACGATATCGTCCGGCTGATCTATTTAGGTAATGGGTCTGGGCAGGAACCCGCTCTCGTGGCCGGTCCCAGCAATCTGTTCTCATCGATGGAGCGATTGGACCCCCGCCTCATTCCCCGAGATGACTGTTCGATCCAGCCGAGAACGATACGTGCATGGGGTAACGCAGACATCGGGTTCGTTTCGTGATATTCGGCTGTGAGTTTGTTGGGCGCACCGTACAGTAATGGCGACTTGTGGTGTCGGGTTAGCCCCTCCTCGGGTGCGGGTCAAACCAGGTCCGCACAAAACTCTTTTCGTTCTTACGATCAAACAACAACGGTCTGCTCGGTTGGCATCTGGAGCACTGTCTCTAGGATGCAGCATACCAGCGACAACGGTGATTTCGGTAAGCGTGTCGACATGCAGTGACGCAGTAGTGAATGTAGTACCTCGGACATCCTTCACTCGCAATCCTTAACAATAAACATTTTCTGAAAGGAAGCGCGCATGAGAATCGCACAGGTGGCTCCCCTCTGGGAAAGCGTTCCGCCCAAGCTGTACGGGGGCACAGAACGGATCGTCTCGTACATTACCGAAGAGCTGGTGCGTATGGGACATGAGGTCACACTCTTCGCCAGCGGCGATTCGGAAACCGCCGCGCGGCTGGAAGCCGTGTGTCCTCAGGCGCTGCGCCTGAATACGGGCATCTTCAATCGCGACGCCCCCATGCTCATGCTGCAGGAACGGTCCCTGGGAACCGTGGGCGAGTTCGACCTGATCCACTCCCACCTGGATTTCCTCGGGTTTCCCTTGGCACGGAGAAATCCTCAGCCGGTAGTCACGACGCTCCACGGACGACTGGATCTGCCGGAGTTGCAGCCGGTGTTCCGGGAATATGCCGAGATGCCGTTGGTTTCGATTTCCGACGCTCAGCGCCGGCCGCTGCCCTGGGCCAACTGGCAGGCGACTGTCCACCACGGGTTACCCCGAAACCTCTATAGTTTCCATCCCCAGCACCAGCAGTATCTGGCATTTCTCGGACGAATCTCACCGGAGAAGCGGCCTGACCATGCAATCGAAGTGGCAAAGCGTACCGGTATCCCGCTGCGTATTGCCGCGAAGGTGGACCCGGCGGACCTCCAGTATTACCGCTCCGAGATCGAGCCCTTGCTCGACCATCCCTTGATCGACTTCATCGGGGAAATCTCAGACGCAGAAAAAGACGACTTCGTGGGCAATGCGCTCGCATTGGTGTGCCCGTACGATTGGCCTGAACCGTTCGGCCTGGTCCTGATCGAAGCTTTGGCCTGCGGAACGCCTGTGCTGGCGTACCGGCGTGGCTCCATTCCGGAAGTCATCCAAGACGGCGTCACCGGTTTCGTCTGCGAGAATCTTTCGGAAATGGTCGGTGCGGTGGACCGGCTGGGTGAAATCGACCGTCGCCGCTGCCGTGCCTCGTTCGACGAGCGGTTTACCGCCGACCGGATGGCCCGTGACTATGTGACCCTGTACGAACGGATCATTGAAGACCGAGCCGTGCTGACCGGCCCGAAGAACCACACGCTTGGATCCGGCTCCCTGTTCAACGGACACTCGCAGGATGGGACACTGATCGGAGGCCGCCATGTCTGACGGTCAGGCCGCCCTGCATGACACATCGACTCAGAACGATTGTCGAGGGTGGGATCTACTGAAGACCAGGGACTTCGGTCTGCTGTTTGCCGGACAAACCATCTCACAGATCGGCGACAGCCTGAACAAGGTGGCGATGCTCTGGTTTGTCTATGAACTGACCGGGTCGGCCCTCAAGATGACGGTGATCGGTTTGTTGCAAACCCTTCCGCCTCTCGTCTTTGGCCCTCTCATCGGAGTCTATCTGGACCGGTTCCGCAAGAAGCCGGTGATGATCACGGTCGATCTGCTGCGGACCGTCATGATCGTACTCATCCCGTTGCTCTATCTGGCGGAAGCGCTCACCTTGGACCGCCTCTACCTCCTGGTGTTTGCGAATGCCGTCGTCTCGACGATCTTCGGGCCGGCGTTGGCTTCGGCGGTTCCACTGATCGCCCCCAAAGATAGGCTCGTCGCCGCCAATGCCTTGATGCAATCCACCGCCAACATCGGTCTGTTGGTCGGTCCGGCCGTCAGCGGGGTCGGCATCGCTCTGATCGGCGCTCAAAACGTGCTCTACGTGGACGCGGCAACCTTTTTCCTTTCGGCTCTTTGCTTGATGCCTATGCGCATCAAGGAAACACTTCAGCCTCACCTGAGCGGCAAAGGCTGGACGGAGGGTGTCGCCTCGGATCTCCTCGCCGGATTCCGGTTTGTGTTCGTCGAACAGAAGACCGTCCTCCTCTTGATGCTCACGGCCACTCTCTACAGTGTCGGCGTGAGCGCGTTCGTGTTTTTGCTGCCCGTGTTCGCGAAAGACGTACTCGCCGTCGGCCCGATTCAACTCGGATGGCTCTGGTCCGCGCTCGGCATGGGCATGCTGCTCGCCTCCTTCGGCCTCGCGTCGATCGCACAAGGAAACCTCTCTCGACGCCTGCACCTCATCTCCATCGCGCTGGCGGTGGGCGGATTCGCGGTCGGCACGCTGGGCTTTTTGGAAGCCCCTCTTGCGGCTTGCGCCGTAATCGCCCTGATCGGAGTCAGTACCGCGATGTTCACGCCGCTGGTCTGGACGGTGCTGCAGGAACTGACACCGGCTCCGCTGCTCGGCCGCGTCTTCACCAGTTTCGCGACCGGTGGGATGGCCGCCTCAATGGCCGGGATGGCTGCGTTCGGATGGGCCACCGACATGCTGGGTCCAAAAGTCAGCCTCGGGGGGATCAGTTTCATTCTGTTGATGACCGCGGCCGCTGCCGGAATGTTCGGTTGGTACAGGTCGCAGATGGACGAGCTCGCTACGACCGCAGCAAGAGCGTTCACTCCTCAACCGATCGTAGCCGCTCCGTAATTTTACGCTTGACGCCTTGACCGGCTGCGAGTAAGTCCGTCCGTCATAGATACCAACACGTTAGTGAGGCCGCATATGACGCCATCGTGTCGAGTCCTGCTCTGTGCGACGATCGGCATGATTGGCCTGTTGCCCGTTGCAGCCGACAGAGCATTGCCGCAACAGGCGCCGGCTGCCGACAATCAGCCTTCAATCCCAAAAGCTTCGCCCGAACCGGCGCCGCTACCGGACGCCTCGACCACGAAGACGGAACCGGCGAAGCTTCCGACTGAACCCAGACCCTTGCCCCAGAGCGTGCCCCCCGCGATATCAGAATCGCCCGACCGCGAGACGAAGGAAAAGGGGAAAGAAAAAGAGATCCGCAAGAAGCCGGTGGGGTCCCTGATCCTGACCGTCAAGCTTGCGCTCCTCGCCGATGCCCGCTTGTTTCGCTATGAGATCGAAGTGACGGAAGATGGTCAGAACATTGCGCTCGAAGGACGTGTCGCGAGCGAGGAAGAAAAGGCGGCAGCGGCGGACATCGCACGAACGGTACCCGACGTCAAGACGATCGCCAACAAGCTCGTAGTCGACAAAGGTCTTGCGCAGGCACTGGGCAAGAGACAGGACGAGATCATCAATAGTCTCGTCAAGGATCGGTTTGCCAAGAGCGCCACGCTGAAAGCGGCAAACTTCGACGTCAAGACCGAAGAGGGTATCGTTTCGATCAGCGGGGCGGTGCGTTTTCAGGTGTTGGCCCTTGAAGCGGCGGAAGCGGCCCGCCTGGTGCCGGGTGTCAAAGCCGTCAAGACCGACAGGGTTCGGCTGGAGGGAGAAGGCTGATGCAGGGCCGGTCCAGCTCATCCGCCTATCCTCTCTCCACGACCTCAGACAACGACCTTCTCGCGACCAGGGATTGCCCTCTCCTGCTCACTCGGAATTTCGGGCTGGTCTGGTCGGGCCAGCTCATTTCGCAGATCGGCGACGGCATTTCACGGTTGGCGCTCCTGTGGTTCGTCTACGCCGTCACCGGGTCTCCCCTGAAGACCTCGATGATCGGTCTGCTGCAAACCATTCCGCCGATCGTCCTCGGTCCGCTCATCGGCGTCTACGTCGACCGCCTGCCGAAGAAGTATCTACTCATCATCAGCGACGTGCTTCGCGCGGTCCTGATCGGCTTGATCCCGTGCATGATCGCAGTGGAGTCGTTCACTGTATCCGTGCTCTATCTCCTCGTCCTGCTCCACGCCATCGCCACCGCGGTGTTCGGACCGGCGTTGACCGCCGCAGTACCGGCCATTGTTCCGAAAACGCAGTTTACCGCCGCCAATGCGTTGCTCCAGGGCACCACGAGCTTGGGAATTATCCTTGGCCCGGCGTTGAGTGGGCTGGGCATTGCCGCCTATGGATCTCAAGAAGTGCTGTGTCTCAATGCCGTGACGTACCTCGTGTCGGCCCTCTGCCTTGCGCTAACGCGCTTCACCGACTCGAGTACGACGGTGATGTCCGATACGTCCCGATCGAGCCTGCTGCACGATTTGATCGAAGGGTTCCGCTACAGTGTGGTCAATCGACCCGTCATCCTGCTCTTGACCGGCACCGCGGCGCTGTACACGTTCGGCACCGCCGCGCTGACCTCGCTCTTTCCGGTCTTCGCCAGAAAGATGCTCGACCTGGGTCCGGTGGAGGTCGGCTATCTGTGGTCGGCATTAGGGGGCGGGTTACTCCTCACCTCGATCGGGCTCCTGTGGGCGACCGGCTGGACGGTCAAAGACCGGAGCAAACTGATCTTCACTGCCAGTGTGCTCAGCGGCGCAGCGGTCTGCGCCTTGGTCTGGACACCCGACGCCTATCAGGCCGGCATCCTCATGGGTCTGATCGGCAGCGGCATGGGAGCCTTCACGCCGATCGCCTGGGGCATTATCCAAGAACTGACGCCTGGGCACTTGATCGGGAGGGTGTTGGGGCTGTATGGAACCGGGGCCATGACCTCTGCGATCGGTGGAATCTCCTTGTTCGGGTGGATTACCGAGCGCTACGGTCCAGGAACCGGTCTGCTCGGGATCGGGATCGTGATGTTCGCGACCGCGCTCGTGGCCCTGAGGATGAGCCGAACCTGTGCGCATATATTACGGGAGACCGCGTCGTGAGCGACGTCATCCGTTGGAACGATCAGTTTTACATCCTGGCCTCGTCTTCGTTGGCCGACAACCGCGTGGAGGTATTGAAGCACGGTGAAACCTTTGCCGTCTTCGATCGCTACGGAGACATTCATCAGGTCCTGCCGGGCCCGCAGGGGCTGTATCACGAAGGCACGCGCTTTCTGTCGCGCTTTGAGCTCACACTCGGCACCCACCGGCCACTCCTCCTGAGTACGACGGTCAAAGAGGACAACGCGCTCCTCACCGTCGATCTCACCAATCCGGACATGAGTCCTGATGAAGAGAACCTCGTGACGCGGGGCATTCTTCACATTTGCCGGACGCGGTTTCTCTGGTGCGGGACCTGCCACGAGCGCATCCACATTCACAACTACGGAAGTTCGGAATTTCCCCTTGCGCTGAGGATTGCCGTGGACGCCGATTATGCGGATCTGTTCGAAGCCAGAGGACAGCATCGGGAGCGCCGCGGCCACAGGCTGGATACGCTGTGCTCATCCGAGGGCCTGGTCCTCGGATACGAAGGGCTTGATCACGTCGT
>DATFDJ010000034.1:0-2206 GCA_035252115.1 Nitrospira sp.
ATCACATGGACCCGTCGCAGTTCGCTCTCCCTCATGACAATGCCGCCCTCTCTGACCATCCCGCCCTCCTGGTGAGAGCCAACAGTCTATCGAGGACATTTCTACTGTGGGAAAAGCGGACATTATCATTGTGGGATTACACCAAGGTTCGAGCTTATTGCTTTCACCGGCTCGCTATGCTAGCTTCCCTTTTTTTACAAGGGGATATGAGACCATGCCGACCGAAGAGCTGAAGAACAGCGCCGAGCAGTTTCTGATGGGCACTTATACGAGACAGCCGATCTCGATCGTGCGCGGTCGGGGAACCAAGGTCTACGATCTGGAGGGAAGGGAATATACCGATTTCGTCGGTGGCATCGCCGTGAATGTGCTCGGACACGGCCATCCGGATCTGGTGGCCGCCATTCAACGCCAGGCTGCCCAACTCATCCACGCCTCCAACATCTACTACACAGAGCCGCAGGCCAAATTAGCCGAAGCGCTCGTCGAGCATTCCTTCGCCGACAAGGTGTTCTTCTGTAACAGCGGAGCGGAAGCGAATGAAGCGGCGATCAAGCTGGTGCGTCGCTATTCCTTTGGAAAATATGGAGCAGGGCGGCATGAGATCGTCACAATGAAGAATTCCTTTCATGGACGCACGATGGCGACCCTGACCGCGACGGGTCAGGAAAAGGTCCAGAAGGGATATGAGCCGCTCGTGCCGGGCTTCAGCTACGTGACGTTGAATCACTTTGCCGAATTGGAACAGGCGGTCGGCGACAAGACCGCGGCGATCATGTTGGAACCGATCCAGGGGGAGGGGGGCGTGCACGTCGCCGATCGCGAGTATCTCCGAGCCGTCCGCGACCTGTGCAGCCGGCGCGATGTCCTCTTGGTCCTTGATGAGGTTCAGACCGGCATGGGACGCACCGGAACGCTGTTCGCCTATGAGCAACTGGGCGTCGAGCCGGACGTCATGACGCTGGCCAAAGGGCTCGGCGGCGGCGTGCCGATCGGCGCTTGCCTGGCCCGGGAGTCCGTCGCTCAAGCGTTCGGAGCCGGATCGCATGCGTCGACCTTCGGCGGCAATCCTCTGGCCTGTGCCGCCTCACTTGCCGTCATCCGCCTGCTGCTCGAAGGACGGCTGTTGGACCAGGCGAAGCAGATGGGAGAGTATTTGGGCAAAGGCTTGTCCGAGTGTATGGATCGCCACCATGTGGTGCGTCACGTCAGGGGCATGGGTCTCTTGCAAGCGATGGAATTGGATATGGAGGCAAAGATCGTGGTCGGCGAGTGTCTCAAGCGCGGTATCCTGATCAATGCGACCGGCGAGCATGTCGTCCGATTCGTGCCCCCGCTCATCATCAGCCAACGCGAAATCGACCGGTTGATCGACGTGTTGTCTCAAATCTTTAACAAGCAGATCTTGGACGCGCCTGCCCATTGATTGCGGTCATCGAATGAAGGCACGACCAACAACGGGCCTGGGAAAAGATTTGCTGGATGTGGCCGCGATCCCGCGGGGGGAGATCGAACAGCTCCTGACGCTCGCCGCGCGTCTGAAAGAGAAGCAGCGACGGGGAATTCCCCATCCCTTGCTTCAGGGCAAAACACTCGGCCTGCTGTTCCAAAAACCGTCGACGAGAACCAGAGTGTCGTTCGAAGCCGGCATGAACCAGCTCGGCGGTCATGCGCTGGTCTTACCCATGGGCGACATTCAGTTGTCCCGCGGTGAAAGCGTCGCCGACACGGCACGGGTCCTGTCGCGCTACCTCGACGGGATCGTGGTGCGAACATACGATCATGCCACCGTGGAGGAATGGGCCGCCGAAGCCACGATGCCTGTGATCAACGGGTTGACGGATTTGAGCCACCCCTGCCAGGCGTTGTCCGACCTGTTGACGATTCGTGAAAAAAAGGGACGGCTGAAAGGCGTCAAGATCGCGTATGTGGGTGACGGCAATAACGTCGCCAATTCATTGGTCGAGGCCGCGGCGAAAATGGGGATGACCATCGCGCTCGGGTGTCCGTCGGGCTATCAGCCGGATCAGCACGTCGTGGACCTTGCGCGGCTCGAAGCCGCTCACACCGGAGCGGTGATCGAAGTGGGGCACGACCCGCTCGTGGCGGTCAAGGAAGCGGACGTCATCTATGCCGATGTCTGGATCAGTATGGGACGGGAGCGCGAGCACGCGAGGCGCCTCAAAGTGTTGGCGCCGTATCAAGT
>DATFDJ010000035.1:0-25615 GCA_035252115.1 Nitrospira sp.
TTGTTGCTGGACGGGAACATCAAAATCGAAGGCGACGGCATGAAGACGGAGAACATCATCACGGTGATAAAGAGCATCCTGGATGCAGATGCGAAACGATGAACGAGTTTTGAATTTTGAGTTTTGAGTGTTGAGTGTTGAGTGTTGAGTGTTGAGTTAGGGGAGTACGTAAACTAAAAACTAATAATTTAAAACTTTACCTTCTGAGATTTATGGCGATTGATCCGATCTGTGGCATGACCGTTGACCCCGAGAGCGCGGCAGGCCGCTACCAATATAAGGGCGAGATGTACTACTTTTGCGCCCGTTCCTGCCTGGAACGATTCAAAGCCGACCCGGAAAAGGCGTTACAGCGGGCACAGGCGCCGCTCATCTCCATGGGAAAGACGAAACCGCTGCCCATGATGATGCCGGCGCAACCCGCCGCCAAAGGAGAGCTGGACCCGGTCTGCGGCATGACGGTGCAGCCCGAGACGGCGGCCGGCTCGCATACGCACGGGGGTACAACGTATTATTTCTGTTCGGCGAGCTGCCTCGAAAAGTTCAAAAACGATCCGGCTTTCTATCTCATCCCGCCGTCACAACGCCAGCCCAAGAACGAGCCGCCGCAGGCTGGAACGAAGGTCGAGTATGTCTGTCCCATGGATCCGGAGGTCCTGGAAGATAAGCCGGGACCCTGTCCGATTTGCGGGATGGCGCTGGAGCCGCGAGTCGTCTCGCTCGAGGAAGGGCCGAATCCCGAGCTGGTCGACATGAGCAGGCGGTTATGGATCAGCGCGGGGCCGGCCCTGCTGGTGATGCTGCTTTCGATGGCGGACATGATACCCGGTCGTCCGCCCGACGTCTTGGGAACGGGCAAGTTGTTGAACTGGGTGCAGTGGGTGCTCGCCACGCCGGTCGTCCTGTGGGGCGGCTGGCCGTTTTTCCAGCGTGGGTGGGCCTCCGTCGTCAACAGAGCGCCGAACATGTTCACACTGATTGCGATCGGCACGGGCGCCGCCTATGCGTACAGCACCGGCGCGACGTTCATGCCGGAGCTGTTACCGGCGTCTTTTCGGCTGCACGACGGTTCCGTGGCGGTCTATTTTGAAGCCGCGGCGATCATCACCGTGCTCGTCCTACTCGGACAGGTGCTGGAATTGCGAGCCCGCAGCCAAACGACATCCGCCATGAAGGCGCTTTTGGGATTGGCGCCGAAAACGGCGAGGCTCGTGGAGCACGGCGGCAGAGAGAGAGAAATTCCCCTTGAACAGGTCCGGGTCGGCGATCGGCTGCGTGTTCGTCCCGGAGAACGCGTTCCGGTGGATGGTGTGGTCGTGGAAGGCGCGACGTCGGTCGATGAATCGATGGTGACAGGCGAGCCGATGCCTTCTGAAAAACAGGCCGGAACAACCGTGACCGGAGGCACCGTCAATGGGACGGGGAGCATCATCATGGAGGCCCGACGGGTGGGCCGCGAGACGCTGCTTGCCCGCATCGTCCAAATGGTCGCCGATGCGCAACGAACGAGAGCGCCGATCCAACGGATTGCCGATATCGCCGCCGCCTATTTTGTGCCCTTCGTGGTCGCCATCTCTGTCATCACCGCGGCGGCGTGGGCGTGGTGGGGGCCGGAGCCCAGATTGGCCTATGCATTGGTGAACGCGGTGGCTGTCTTGATCATCGCCTGTCCTTGTGCGCTGGGCCTTGCGACTCCGATGTCGATCATGGTCGGAACCGGAAGAGGCGCGACCGCCGGTGTGCTGGTCAGAAAGGCCGAAGCGCTCGAAGTCTTGGGCAAGGTGGATACAATCGTCTTCGACAAGACCGGCACACTGACCGAGGGCAAGCCCAAACTGACGACCGTCCGTTTTGTCCCTCCCTGGACCGATCAGGAATTGCTGCGGTTGGCCGCCAGCCTCGAACGAAGCAGCGAGCACCCACTCGCTTCCGCGGTCGTTGCCGGCGCGGAGCGCCGCGGGATCGCGTTGTCGCCGGCCGAACAGTTTCAATCCATCACGGGAAAGGGCGTCATGGGGACGGTCTCCGGCCGGCGCGTCGCCGTCGGGACGGCGGCGTTCCTGCAAGAGGATGCGGGACTCACCGAGCAGAGGTTGAAGGTGTTGGGCGATGAGGCTGCGTCGTTGCGCCATGCGGGGCAGACCGTGTTGTTCGTGGCGATCGATGGACAGGTCGCCGGCCTGCTCGGCGTGGCGGATCCGATCAAGGCCTCGACGGCGTCGGCCGTCAAGGAATTGAAAGCCCAAGGAGTCGAGCTGATCATGGTGACCGGAGACCACCGGTCTACGGCGGAGCGGGTCGCCGGCCAATTGGGTATCGAAGCCGTCCATGCCGGCGTCCTTCCTCAGGACAAGGGGCGGATTGTTTCCGAATTGAAATCCCATGGCCGTGTCGTCGCCATGGCGGGCGACGGCATCAACGATGCGCCGGCCTTGGCGCTGGCCGACGTGGGCATTGCCATGGGGAGCGGCACCGACATCGCGATGGAAAGCGCGGGGATGACCTTGATCAAGGGCGACTTGCGCGCGCTCGTCCGCGCCAGGCGCCTGAGCCAGGCCACCATGCGGAATATCCGTGAAAACCTCTTCTTTGCGTTTGCCTACAATATCGTCGGCGTGCCGATTGCGGCCGGCGTGCTCTATCCCGTCTGGGGCCTCCTC
The DNA here is from genome assembly GCA_035252115.1 of Nitrospira sp. Taxonomy (GTDB): domain Bacteria; phylum Nitrospirota; class Nitrospiria; order Nitrospirales; family Nitrospiraceae; genus Nitrospira_C. The sequence goes on from DATFDJ010000035.1 coordinate 2,661, forward strand.
TTGAGTCCGATGATCGCGAGCGCCGCCATGACGCTCAGCTCGGTCTCGGTCATTTCCAATGCCCTCCGCTTGCGCCATGTGGAATTATGAGTGCGCGGGCGGCGCACGCATGCTAGGCTACTGGCGTTTCCAACGTTCAAGGATCCAAGCATGGACAAAGTGCTCTGGGCATGATTGCCTATCGGCTTTTACGATCATCCGTCACCGGTCTCTGTCTGGCCACGCTCCTGTCGGCCGCGCCGGCCTCGGCAGGTAGCCGGCTGATTCCGGTCACCGGCGCGCTGGATCTTCAAAGTCAGGTCAAGAGCACCGCGTCGAAGGTCATTCCGGCGGTGGTCAGCATCGCCTCGACGGTCATGGTGCGGGATCAGGCATTCAGCGACGATACCTTGCCGTTCGGTCTGTTCAAAGAGCCGCCCGCACGGCGCCAATATGGTCAGGGCTCGGGTGTCATCGTCTCGCCGGACGGCTACATCATGACGAACAATCACGTCATTGCCGATGCCGTCGATGTGGAAGTGATTCTCGCCGATCGCCGGCAATACAAGGGAAAGGTCGTCGCGACGGATCCGAAGACCGACGTGGCCGTCGTTAAAATCCAAGCCGTGAACCTCCCGACCGTTCCGTGGGGCGACTCCAGCCACCTGGCGGTGGGAGATTTCGTGCTTGCGATCGGCAATCCGCTCGGATTGAGCCGGACGGTGACGTTCGGCATCGTGAGCGCGGTGGGGCGAGCCGACGTCGGCGTTGCGGACTTCGAGGATTTCATCCAGACCGATGCGCCGATCAATCCGGGAAATTCCGGCGGAGCCCTCGTCAACATTCATGGAGAGCTCATCGGCATCAACACGGCGATCGCCAGCCCGAGCGGCGGGAGCGTCGGTGTGGGGTTCGCCATCCCGAGCAATATGGCTCGGGCCGCGATGCAGAGCCTCATCAAAACGGGTCGCGTCGTGCGGGGGGTCCTCGGCGCCTCCACGCAGGACGTGACGCCGACTCTGGCCAAGATCTTTCGGCTTCCGGACGTGAAGGGCGCCATCGTCACCGACGTGCAGGGCAAAGGATCGGCGGAAAAGGCAGGCCTGAAGCGCGGCGATGTGGTCGAACGCTTCGACGGCCGGGACGTGATGGACAGCGGACACCTCCGCAATCTCGTGGCGGCCGCCGCCATCGGCAGCAAACATCGCGTGGAGGTGGTCCGGGATGGAAAGGCCATGCAGGTCGAATTGACCGTGCAGGAAGCGCCGCGGGAGCGCGCCAAGCGGAGTCAAGCCGACACGGTGTCGACGGCGTCATCCCAGCATCCGCTGTCCGGCGTGGTCTTCGACGACGTGACGCCGCCGTTGGCCCGCCAAATGGACCTGCCGGTGACCAGCGGCGTGGTCGTGACCGATATCGAGGAAGGGAGTCTCGCGGAATCGTCCGGCTTGCAGCCGGGCGACGTGATCCTGGAGCTCAATCGCCAGCCGGTGGCAAATTTTTCGGCGTTCCAGCGATTGGCCGATCCGATGAAACCGACCGACCTCGCCCTCCTGCTCATCAACCGGCAAGGAACCATCCTCTATATCCCCGTCCGAGGCGATTGAGCCTGCCTCACCGGCCGAGCGTCGCGCCGCGTTGACTTCCGGCCGCAGCCTCTCTATATTCCTGTATCACGAATTCAACAATCGTAGCACCAACCCATGAAAAAACTCGTCCGGTTCGGCGTCTCATTGGACCATCATTTGCTCGATGACTTCGATCGAGTGGTGCGGCGCCGTAAATATGCGACAAGATCCGAGGCGCTCCGCGATCTCATCCGCGACCAGCTTGTCGACCAGGAATGGAAGAGCGACGCCAATCAAGAAACGGTGGCGACGGTGACCTTCGTCTATGATCACCACGTCCGCGATTTGACGAGAAAGCTCACTCACATTCAGCACGATTTCCAAGGGCATATTATGGCCGGGATGCACGTGCATTTGGATCATCATCATTGCTTGGAAGTGTTGGTGGTGAGAGGCAAAGGATCCGAGATCAGAAAAGTGGCGGATGCGCTCATCAGCGTCAAGGGCGTCAAACACGGCAAGCTGACCATGACGTCGACGGGGAAGGGTCTCCATTGATGGAACGTCTATTGATACCAAATGGAAAGCGGCGTCCGCCGAAAATCGGTCCGGGCACGCCGGTAAGCCGTTTCGTCATAACCAACGCATTCCAATGGGCAGGTCTGCTTCTCATAGCGCTGATGGCCGCTTGGCCGGGCACAACTTCAGCCGAGCCGAAACAGGACAAAATATTTACGGCCATCGTGACCGACAATCAGGGAGTCGAGACGGAACTTCGGAATGTCGTGTTCTACTGGGAAGAACGACTGAGCGAGACGTCGTTCGTCCCGCACGAGTTGCGATATTTGCCGGTGAAACGGGGCAGTACGGTCACCAATGTCGCATTCGACAAAATCAAGCAACTCGAAATGAAACCGTCCGTCGGCGACGGCGTGGGCGTGTCCGTTCTACTGGTGAACGGGAAGACCGGCGAATTCGTCTTGACGATCATGGGAAGTTTTCGCGGGGAATCGGAGTTTGGACAGGCCGACGTTCCGGCGAAAGCCGCCTCCAAGGTGATCATGAAATGACGATCTCGTTGGAGCGCCACACGCACCTGCAGGGTTGGATCGTGTCCGGAATCTTTCATGGCATGGCTATGATGGTTGTGGCGCTGTTCGTGTCAGCCGTGAAACCCTTGCCCGAATCTCCTGTCTTTCGGTGGGACGTTTCGTTGGTCAAGGCATCTGAGTCGGTACAGCCTGCTGCTGCCCTTAGGACGCTGCAACCGGCAGCCGCTGCGCAGCCGCAGTCGGAGAGACGTCCGGTAACGGAATCTCAGCAGGTTCACGAAGTCAGACATGTCATAGAAGGTGTGGCGCAGGTTGTCGAATCACCGCCAGCGATGCAACGCTCCGCTGCTGTACAACGAGACCATGCTGTCGTCACCGGACCAGCCGAACGAAGAAGCGTCGAAACGGTCTCCAACGCAGCAGTCTCCGTCGAACGCGCATCCCGGAACAACATGCCGGAAACGGCGACTCATCGCGCGTTGCCGCGCAACACGCCGGTCGAAGACTCCTACGCGATCCATACAAGCGATCGAGCAGTGGAATCCCGTATCGAATCCCGACCAGACGCGGCAAGAGTGACCACAGAGATCAAGGACGTGACGAGTCTCCCGGTGGCAGCCGAGTCAACCTCGCACTCGGCCATAGATTCCCGTGTCGAATTCCGATCAGATCCTGCGGCAGTCATACAGGAGATAGACAAGGCGGTCTCTCGGGACGCCGTTGAGCCACGATCGGAATCCGTCACGAGGACAATTCGGTCGTCGCTTCCAGTGAAAGCCGACTACGGATGGTTGGTCGAGTCCCTCGCGGCGCGACTGGCCGAAGTGAAGCATTATCCCGCCACAGCACGTTTGAATGGATGGCAAGGCAAGGTCGTTCTACGAGCGGTGATTCGTGCGGATGGACACCTGGCGGATGTCGTCATTGGAAAAAGTTCCGGCCATCCGGCGCTTGACGAGGCGGCAAAGGACGCCTTGCGCCAAGCCTGTCCGATCCCGATGCGGTATGAATTGGGACGTCCGGACATTGCCATCAATGTGCCCGTACTCTTCCAACTCTCCAATTGAACAGGATCTCTGCTGTCTGTGAGCGACAACGCCGAAGCGGCTATGGACTGAGGGTGAGCCGTCATGTCCTCTATCGATGTCTCGCGATAGGGATGGGAATTGGTTTCTTCTGTATTCATAGTCTTGCGCCCGAGGCTGTCGCTGGAGTAGAGACCAATGAGCAAACGACCGAACCTTCCGAAGCCGCGCTCACGGCTCCGGACGTCGTGGTCACCGCCGAACGGACACGAGCCTATCAGCAGGAGCGATCGAAAAACGAGGTCGCGTCCGATGTGGCGGCGCTCCCGGCTCCTTCGACGATTCTCAACGATCAATATATTCGCCAAACGCCCTATATGGGCGACTATGGGAATCTTCTTCGTCCGTTACCGGGGATGAACATTGCCAACTATGGCCAATGCGGGCTGGGTTATGGCGTGTCGATGCGCGGGTTCACCAATCTCGAGCACGGGCGGGATGTGTCCTATTACATCGACGGCATTCCGATCAACGAAATCTCTCACATTCAGACGCCTAATTACGCCGACCTGAACATTCTCATCCCGGAAACGGTTGAACGGCTCGAAGTCATTCGCGGTCCGTTTTCCGCACAGTACGGAGATTCCAATCTCGGCGGCTCGGTCAATATCGTGACCAAACGTTTCGACAACGAAGGATCGGTGTCCGGCTACGGCGGATCTTACAATACCAATCGAGGCGTCGTGACCTATGCACAGCCGCGAAAAGAGGACGGCTCAGGCTCACCGCTTCTCGTCTTTACCGGTTACAACCAGGACGGCTATCGCAACAACCAAGGGTGCAGACGGTACGACACGTTCGGCAAGTTCACCGTTCCGACTCGCCAGGGGGACTTGACCGTTCGAGCACAGTTCTACGGCGTCGACGGCGGTTCCGCGAGCTACATCTCCAGAAGCCTCGTGCAGTCGGGCGCGCTCAGCCCGAAAGCCGCGATCGATAGCACGGACGGCAACCTGAACGAATATCAAAACGTCACCGTGAACTATCTGTTGGGCGGCGCGAACGATGCCCTGAACTTCACCGGGTTTATCAATCGCAACGTGGCCACGCGCTATGCGAATTTCGGCGGGGGCCAGAACGAAGCACAAGAAGACCGGACGACCATGGGCATCACGGCGTCAAAAATTTGGACGGGCCATACCCTCACGCTGCCCTCGCAACTCTTGATCGGAACCAACTTTCGCAGTGATTCCGTCGGTGCGCTGCAGCAACCCACGCTGCTCCGGAATCCCAGCGGGCCGCCCTCGCTGCGGATGAACTACACGGAGATCGAATGGGGCGAATATGTTCAAGCGCAGGTGAAGCCGCTGCCCTGGCTCAAACTCACGGGAGGCGGTCGCTACGACCATATTTGGTATCACGTGAACGATCAACTCGCGACGACATCGGTCCCCCCGGCGGACACGGGCGTGTGGAGCCCGAAAGCCGGCATGTCAGTCGCTCCCACGCCGTGGCTTGATATCTATGCCAATTACGGACAAAGTTTTCGGTCACTGCGCGCCATCGATGAATTGCTGACCTCGCCCAGTCCGAAACCTTCCAAGCTGCGCAGTCAGGAAGTGGGCTTTCAGATCAAGCAGGAGCGATGGTATTTCCTCGCCGATGTCTGGTCCACCAAGTTTGATCGGGAAGTGTTTCAACCGGCTCCCACTCTGCCGCTTGTGAATCTGGGGCACTCCCGGCGCGAGGGATACGATGTCGAGGGGCGGTATGCGTTCATTCAAGATCGGCAGGGAACGGCCGCCCTCTTTGCCAACTTTACCCAAATGCGGGCGGTGCTTCTCAACGAAGGCCCCATGGAGTTTGTGCCCAACGTACCGGCGTATATTCTGAATGTAGGCAGTGACGTCAATGTGCGCCTCGGTGGGGGGGACACGCCGCATCGTCTCTTCGGGCTTGTGTATGGCTCGTACTATGGACGACAGAATCTGACGCAGGACGGCGTCCTCAAAACGAGCCCTTATCCCCGAGTGTCCGGCAGACTCGGGTATGCGCATGACCGCAGCGGGTGGAGCGCCTATGCAGATATGATTTGGTACCCGGGGGATCGCCTGAGCGAAACGGCGGTCAATCTCGGTTCCACACTGGCCACCAGCCCCTCGCAAATCGGCGTCAATCCCATGGCACCCTTCATGGCTTTTTTAGGTGTCGCCTATCGGTGGCAAACGGGGAGTTGAGTGAACGCACATGATAGGAGGAACGGTGAAAGGTCTGACATGCTTTGTTTGTCTGACAATCATGGTTTCCGCTCATACAGAGACGTTCGGCCATGACGTCTGGATCACCACGAAACCGGATACATCGGGCTCTGTCCAAGCGCTCGTGCATCATGGACATCCGGGCGATCGCAAAACACCGGACCTTGACAAGCTCTTCGATCTCACGGCGTATGACGCCGGTGGACAAGCCGGCTCGCTGCTTCCCGGCGTCGTCAGTGGGGCCCACGAAGGAGTGCCGGTCTTGATCACGAAGTCGTTCAGTGAAACGGGCATCGTCGTCTTGGCAGCACGGTATGACAACGGCTATTGGGTGAACACGCCCTACGGACATCGCAACACGAGCAGGCTCCAGATCCCGGATGGCGCCGATAGCCTGTCCTCTATGAAATATGCGAAAACCTTGCTTCCGATCCGTTCCGCGGCATCGAACCCGTACAGGACCATCGTCGGGCATCGACTCGAACTAGTTCCGCTCGACGATCCGTTTACCTTGAAGCCGGGAGCGTCGCTCTCCGTGAGAGTATATTTCGAAGGCAAGCCGTTACGCGGGGCGTCCGTTGAATGGGGCGATGGAGTCACGCCCATGGAGGAACAGGATATCCCGCGCTTCAAAACGGATGAACAAGGCATCGCGGTCATCCCGCTGGCCAAAACCGGCCCCCAGCTTCTTGTCGTGGATCATTTCGTACCTGCCGCTCATCACAAGCTCGCTGCGCGCGACTTACACAACGCGACCTTGAGTTTCGTGCTTCCATCCCCGTAATCTCTCGCACACGGTCGCGCCTCGATTGAAAAATCAATGAAACCGAACCCCCAGATCCTTGCCCGCTCGTATTTCAACCGCTCGACGCTCGTCGTGGCCCGGTCGTTAGTGGGCAAGTATCTCGTCCGGGAAAATGGGAAACAGACGATCGCAGGAAAGATCGTCGAGGTCGAAGCCTACATCGGGCCGCAGGACAAAGCTTGTCATGCCTCGAAAGGTCGGACCGCCAGGACCGATGTGCTGTTCGGTCCGCCCGGCTTCTCCTATGTGTATTTGATCTACGGCATGTACCACTGCCTGAATGTGGTGACCGAACCGGCGGGCTTTCCCGCCGCGGTGCTCATCCGGGCGGTTGAAGTCGACGGAGTCCTGATCGATGGGCCGGGACGGCTGTGCCGGGCGTTAGACATCGACCGGTCGTTGAACCGGTTGGATATGACGCTGGGACGGGAATTGTGGTTCGAACATCGGGGAGGCAGGATCGGACGAGCCAGGATCGGTACGTTCACGCGGATCGGGGTCGACTACGCCGGACCATGGGCGAAGAAGCCTTGGCGATTCCGTCTCGTTTAGTCCGTGGAAGAATGAATGGAAAAAAGAAGGGGAGCGGTCCTCGGGACTGCTCCCCTTCTCTGCTCAAACGGAAGGTGAACTTACTTCACGCCCATGCTGGCATCGGCCTTCGTCGCCGACGTCACCGGAGGCGCAATGAGAATTTGCGGACCCTGCACCTTGGGCAGGCGGCCTGCGCCTTCGCTTGCGGTAATACGCTCGTTGTCCATCTTTTTAAGCTCCTGCTTGACGTGCTGGTCATCGAATGCCGCGGCTTTGGTCAGTGTGGATTGCCCCCGCGCATCCGATTGGCCCGGATCGTTGGCCGTGGGCTGGCCATTGACTGGGCTGCCGCTGTTCTTCATCGGGTAGCCCTCATGCTTTGGAAGCAATGCCGGGTTGGCAGAAGCCATTGAGAGCGCAAACAGGACACCGGAGACCGTCGCAACAGTGCCGAATAAGAGCTTCATACCCCTTCTCCTTTGAATAATGGTGGGTGAAGGATTGCCGTATCGATCGTTCACATCCATAAAAACCGGGGATCAAGTGTCGGGATGATAGCCAGGAGGGGGCGGTTGTGTCAAGGGAGAAACCTAGGATGTGGGGTCAGGCGCTGCGCGCAAATGGTTGCTGACCCCTGCTAATGACCTCGCCGGTGAGGTCGGCGGCCCCGTCCTCGGTGGCGGAAGGCAGGTCCTCGGCTCACGCCGGGGAGCCGAATGGTGACGCTGGTGCCTTCGCCCGGCGCGCTGCCGATAGCGATAGACCCGCCGTGCTCCTCGACGATTTTCTTCACGGTGGCCAAGCCCAATCCGGTACCGGCCTTCTTGGTGGTGAAGAACGGTTCAAATACTTTATCGACGATCTCCGACGGAATCGGGGCCCCATCGTTCTTGATCAGGATATGATCTTCGATACCGCGCCCTGCCCGGTGTTGCGTCACCTGGATCGTCAAATGGCCGCCCGGCGTCATGGCTTCGCACGCATTCTTGAAGATGCTGAGAAAGACTTGCTGGAGCTTCGCCTCGTCGCCGCGAACCGGCGCCAGCACGGGCGCGTATTCCTTGGCGACATGGATCCGCGTCACTTCGAGGTCGGTGGCCACGACGGTGAGCGCGCTTTCGATGACCTCCGGGATGCGGACTAGCCGGCGATTCAACTCCAGCGGTTTGGCAAAATCCAGAATCTCGTTCAGGATCGCTTCCACGCGGATGAGATCCCGCATGGCATTTTCCACTCTCGTCTGCGGATCGAAATCCAGGATGCCTTCGCTGGTGACTTCTTCCAGTTGCGCTCGAATCGAGCCGAGCGGCTCACGCACCTCCGTCGCCAGGAAGGCGCTGAATTCCCCGATCGCGGCCTGACGCTCCTGTTTGCGAATCAGCGGTTCCAGGGACACGGGGGCCGGCGCGGCGGAAGGCGTGGCCGAGGAACCGGAAGTGCTGTCTTGTATGGGAGGAGCGGGCGGTGCAGGCGGCGCTTGGAGGACATCCGCCAGCTTCAGAATCAACGATTCCAGCGTCCGGGCATCCGTCGGCTGGTACCGCCCCGCTTCACGGGAAGCCAGCGTCATGGTGCCTCCGACCTGTCCCCGCACAAAAAACGGGAATACCAGCGACGATTGGAAGCGATCTTTGAAGAGCTGCTTGTGATCGAGGAATCGTCCTTGCGTGGAAGCCAGATCGTGGTCCACTCGCGGCTTGCGGTGACGGATGGCCCATCCGGCGGCGGAGCTGTCGAGCGCCAGCCGGTGGCCGGGCCGGAGGTCCTTCTTACTGTCTTTCTGATCGCTTTTCACATCGCCCGCCATGCCGAGTACTTCGACATTGCCCGCGAGGGGGTCGTAATGGCAGACCCAGGCTCTGTCGAACGCGACAATCTCATTGGCTTCGGTCAGTAACGCGGTGATGTGAGACTGAATTTCCGGCGTCAGATGAGATTCCGGGGCCGTGAAGAGTTCCGGCTGCACGACGGCGGTCGGCTCGCTCATCACGAGCGGACGGCTGAGCACCACATTCAGGTTGAACAAGCCTTCGCGGTCCAACGCCTTGGAAATGTCCTCTCCGGCTTGATCCAGCAGGCTGCGTTCCTTTTTTGTGAATGTCGCGCTCTCCTTGTGGCCGATGATCAGAAACCCATACGTCCGACTACGGTATTTCAACGGTGCACCGAGCAAGGACTTGGCGCCGGGCGTGATCAATCGCATCCGCATCACGCGCCCATCTTGATCGCCGGACGGTGACCCGTCGGCCAACGCGGGGGCCGACAGCGTTCGAAGGATGGCCTGGACGTCTCGCGCGGTGAAGCCTCGGGCGGCATGGGCGACCAGTGGGCCCTGTTCGCGGTGGAAAATCGCGGCGAGTGCGGTCTCCACCGGCAATTCATTGAGAACGGAGGTCAATGTCCGTTGGAGAAACGTTTCCGGCTGTGGTTTGTTGTGCGGAGCGCTCTGTGCCATGGAGAATAGAAGATGCCGGCGAATCGACCGCGGCATTGTAGCAACGCTGGTGGCTCAATTCAACGAAAAGACCCTCAGGGCGTTGAAAAAGACCTCCAGCTTCGTTCTCGCAACGCTCAGAGGCTCAACGTACCAAACTGCGTACGCCTCGCCTCTTCACTTGCTGCGGCCTCGCTGGACGGTCTTTTTGAACACCCTGCAGAGACTTTTCAAAAGTCTATTCGGACGGATTGATGATCTTCGGCCGTCGCGGTTGTTCCGTCCGAATCTCAACGTGGCGGTCGGCGGTCAGGAAATTGAGCGCCGTGCTCGCGATGCTGATGACGAGGGCGCCGCCGACGGCGGGCCAAAAGCCTGAGACCACAAATCCCTTGACCAGATACGCCGTCAACTCCAACAGCACCGCATTGACCACGACGAGAAACAACCCAAGCGACAACAGGATCAGCGGCAGCGTCAAAATAAACAGAATCGGTCGGAGCAGTACGTTGAGGATCGTGAGGACGAGCACGGCCGCCAGTCCCGCGCCGAAGTCTTCGGCCTCGATGCCCGGCACCGTCGCCACGGCGAGGAACACCGCGATGCCGGTAATCAGGATCCGAACCGCCGCAGCGTGGAGGCCTCCGCCGAACGGTGACGCGTCTGATCGCTGAGAGAACTGAAGGATCTGCATGGTCAATCTATTGTGCCGGAACCGCCTCCGTCGCCGGCGCTGCGGCTCGTTTTCCAACGGAGAAGTGCACCTCCGTCGCAGTAAGGATGTTGTTGTCTTTCGTCGCCTCGATCACGACGCGGTCACCGACGGCGGGCATCTCGGTCGATTTGGGCTTGCCTTTTTCTTTGAACCGCGTGTCTTTGGTGATTTTGACCGAGACCGTCGCGCCCTTCTGCGTCTTGACTTCGACATGATTGGCATCGATCGCCGTGACGGTGCCGAGCACATGTTGACCGGTTCCGTGAGCCGATGCAGTCGAGGAGATGAAGAGAAATGTCAGAGCCAGCAACCAGCGATGCGTCATGAGCGTGTATCTCCCTGCAATTTCAATGATGATGTTCCGACTTGCTTCGTGTGGCGGCACTGTCGTCGCCCTCAAGAAATTTGTCGAAGGCCGCTTCTTCCTCGATCTCCTTCTTGGTTTTCGGATTCAGCTCTTTCATCTCATCCAATTCGTCCGGGGTCAGATGCGGCAGATGCCGGATGAAATGGACCAGTTTCCAGCTATCCGTATCCTTCTCGGGCTCACCTTCTCCCCAGGCGGGCATGCCGGTGAAGCGGATGCCGTTGTGGATCACCCAAAACAGCTCTCCGTCCGACATCTGCTGTGTGGCGGGCTCACGGAGATCCGGTGCCTGCGGATAGACGCCCTTCCCGATCGGAGTTTTGCCGCTTCCGTCATTGGCATGGCAGGCGGCGCAGTGATCGGCGAAATGAGATCGCGCTTCCTGTAACACCTCGGCATTCGACGGGATGGGGTTGGATGCGTTGCGCTGCGCGATCGGAACGGCCAGATGCCGCACTTGGCGAGCGAGCCACACTTCAAGGGGATGAGGCTCCGTCTTCGCGCTGAACCCTGTGGTGAACATCCGATACCCGACCCATCCGAAGAGACCCGCCGCAATGAGAAGCAACAGCACCAAGCCGGCGAGCAATTTCTTTCTCATACGCTACCCACTATACAAAGTCTCCCGGTGTATTACCACTTCGCCGTCGGCGATGGGCCGATGAGCCTCAAGACAAGGAGCACCGTGGGGAGCAGGAACATCAGAAAGCCGGTCATGCCCAGCAGCAACTCGCCGATCCAGATCGTCATACCGAGGTTGAAAGCGAGCACGCCATAATACAGCGCGACGCCCGGCAAAATGCGGTATGTCGTCGCCATGCTGTTCCGTGCAGGCAGCGCCAGACGGCGGTCGAAGGGAAAATAGAGCACAAGAGAAATGAGCCCCACGACGATCCATCCCACATAGTTCGCGACCGGGACGCCGAAATGGACGCCGGGGTCCGGGTAGTAGTAAATCTTCCCAAGGAACCATCGATCGCCTCGGAGGGCGACCGGGTCGATCACCATGTCGATTCCCGCAAACAAGAGCGTGGTTAGAAGGAGGACCGGCCAGCTTGTGCGAGTGGGTAGATCGAGACGAAGCGGGAGCAGGCGGGAGCCGGACGAGGCGGCGTCGGCGGGAAGGAGAAAACACAGCGCTGTGCAATAGGCCGCATAGAGCAAAAAACTGAACGAGATCGGATCGATAAAGGGAATGTTGGAAATGTACAGCTCCTGACCGGCGGTGGACCCATTATAGTGATACCAGCCGAACGGAATGCCGGTCCGCGTGGAAGACCACTCACAGAGGAAGGCCGTCGCCCAACTGATCAGCCAGAAGCGCCACGCTCTCGGCCAGCCGAGCAACTGAACAGCCGCGAAAAGAAATGCAGCCAGAAAGACGAACACATAAGGGCGCAACCAGACCGTTTTCACAAACAGAGCGATGTATTCCATCAGTTTTGAGTTCTAAGTGTTTAGTGTTTAGTTGTCGCGAACTCAACACTCACAACTCAAAACTAAAAACTCAGCGCGGCCTTGCCCGTTACGCGTAACCATGGTCGCGGAACCATCTGACCGCTTTTTCCAGTGCGACTTCGGGCGGCGTCTGTGGGAGTCCCAGTTCGCGGACCGCCTTGCTGCAATCGTAGTGCATCTTGTACTTGGCCATCTTCACTCCTTCCAGGGGGATACGGGGAGACACACCGGTGAGATTCGCCAGCCAGTGGTTGGCGTAGGCCAGGGGAAGGATCGCCATCCTGGGCAACTTGACGGATGGGGCTCTGATGCCCGTCAGCTTGCTGAGGATCTCGAAGACATCCCGCAGCATGAGATTCCGGCATCCGAGAATGTACCGCTCGCCTTGTCGACCCTTTTCCATGGCTAACAGGTGGCCGGTCGCCACGTCGTCCACATCGATGAGATTCATGCCGGTTTCGATGTACGCGGGCATGCGGCCTTTCATGAAATCGACGATGACCTGGCCGGTTGGAGTCGGCTTCACGTCGCCGGCTCCCACCGGCGCGCTCGGATTCACGATGACGACCGGCATTCCTTCTGTCGCCATCTTCAGCACTTCCTGCTCGGCGAGATACTTCGATCGCTTGTAGTGTCCGGCCATCTGAGCGAGCGACACCGGCGTCTCTTCCGTGCCGAGCCCGCCGCCCGCCGGCAGCCCGATCGCGCCGATGGTACTGCAGTACACCGTGCGCTCGATCCCGGCCGCCCGCGCCGCCTCCAGTAAATTCCGCGTACCGGTCACGTTGATGTCGTAAAAAATCGCCGGATCCTTGGCCCAGAGGGCGTAATGGGCGGCGACATGATACAGATGGCCGCAGCCCTCCAAGGCCTTCCTGAGGGAGGCCGGATCGCGCAAATCGCCGGCAACCCGTTCGATGGTGAGGCCGTCCAGATTGCGGAGATCGGCGTCCGGGCGAGCCAGAACGCGGACGTCTTTGCCGGCGCGGACGAGCGCGCGAGCGACCGCGCCACCGACAAATCCGGTCGCGCCTGTGACCAACGCCTTCATGGGGGAGTGACAAGTGACAAGTGACGAGTGACAGGCGGGAGTGGACTCAGGTGATAAGAAAGATAAGCAAGTGCTTGTTTGTCACACGTCACTCGTCACCCGTCACGCTCAGTTCTTGCGACTCGTGATATATTTCGCGATTCCACGGAGAGCCTCGGCGGAAGGGCCGAAGGACGACACACGTTCGATCGCTCGCGTGACACATTCTTCTGCGAGCTTCTTCGCGCCCTCGACGCCATAGAAGGTCGGATAGGTCTTCTTGCCGCGCTCCGCGTCGGTATTGGGATTCTTGCCGAGTTCCTCGCGCGTGCCCGTCACATTGAGCACGTCGTCGGCGATCTGGAAGGCCAGCCCGATGTCTTCGGCGTAGCCCGTCACATCGTCCAGGCGGCGATCCGTTGCTCCGGCGGCGATCGCGCCCATGCGCACGGCGGCGCGAATCAACATCCCCGTCTTGTGTTTATGAATGTTCTGAAGGGTCGGCAAATCGATATCCCGATTTTCGGCCTGGATATCGAAGACCTGGCCGCCGACCATCCCCATGTGACCGGAGCCGTAGGTCAACTCTTGAATGATCCGGACCTGCCGGACAGGATCGCAACCCTTCATGAGATCCGGACGGCTGATGAGATCGAATGCCATGGTCAGCAACGCATCGCCGGCCAAGATCGCCATCGCCTCCCCGTACACTTTGTGATTCGTCGGCTTCCCCCGGCGGAAATCGTCGTTGTCCATCGAAGGCAGGTCGTCGTGAATGAGTGAATAGGTGTGGATGAATTCCAACGAGCAGGCCACGGCCATCAAGCCGGGCGGTGGGTCGGCGGCAATGGCTTCAGCCGCGGCAATCGCGAGAATCGGCCGGACCCGCTTCCCGCCCGCCATGAGGCTGTAACGCATGCTCTCGTGCAGGGTCGTCGGCGGCGTGGCGGCAGACGGACAGACCTGGTCCAAAAACCGGTCGACTTCAATCCGCTTGTGTTCGAGATAGTCGTTGATGTTCATGGAGCGGAATACCGTAGAGCCGGCGCGCGGAGCGTAACAAACGGTTGGAGGGGAGTCAAACGGAAGCGCGCTTGGCAGAGAACCGTCGCGTCCTCATCTCCCGGAGCGACCCTTTCGGACTCAGCCGAGTGGAATGTGCGCATGGACACTTCGCTGATAAATCAGCTAGGCCTGCGCCCTTCTGGAATTCCTTCGCCTGCGGTCGAAGACCGCGGTGGCTCAGTCAGTTCCAGCTTTCCCTCTCGGCTGAGTCTCGTGGGGGCCCCGCTCCTCCGATGAAGTTGCTCCGCTCTCTGCCAAGTGTTTTGGTAGGTAAACCACTTTTGCTGGGGGCAGAGATGTCAGCCTTTGAAACAACAATGAATGGAACCATTCGAAGAGCATGCATCTGGAAGTTCTTGAATGCGTAGAGTACAGTTGGGGCCGCGATGTCAGGCGAGATTTATGGATGAAGCTAGCGTAGTCCCAGCGGTCACTGACAAACAGGCACTTGATCCGGCTCCGCGTGCGGCACAGGGTCGTTATGCTCAGAAGTCGGATGAGTCAGATCGGAAACGGCGACAAACTCTTGGGCAGTTCCTTACCCCGCCTCCGGTTGCAGATTTGATGGCAGGATTTTTTCACGGTCCCTGGAGGCGCGTGAACTTGCTTGACCCAGGTGCAGGTGAAGGTTCTTTGACGTGTGCTTTTGTCCGTAGGATGTGCCAGACACAAAAAAAACCTCAAGCAATATCCGTGACTGCTTACGAATTGGATACTCTCATGTTGGGCCCATTAGAGCGCGCTTTGTCCGGATGTAAAAAAGACTGCGAGAGGGTTGGGATCAAGTTCAGGTATAAGATCCATCATAGCAATTTCATTTCGACAGTTGCGCCGTCCATTAAACCTGATCTGTTCACCACTGAACCGGAACGATTTAATTTCGCCATCGTCAATCCCCCTTATCGCAAAATAAGGAGTGACTCCCTAGAGCGGATACATTTGCGGTTAGCTGGGGTCGAGACCACGAATCTGTACGCTGGATTTCTCAGCATCATCACTCGCTTATTGACGAAGGGCGGCCAACTTGTAGCTATTACTCCGCGGAGTTTTTGCAACGGACCTTACTTTAAGCCTTTCCGAGTGGCATTCTTGGACCAAATGGCGATCCGGCGGTTGCACGTGTTTGAATCTCGCGTTGCTGCATTTCGGACACAGAATGTCCTTCAAGAGAACGTTATCATCCATGCGGTAAAGGGAAACCAAAAGCCACACAGTGTGGTTGTCTCTCAAAGTAGCGGTGAGCCTGGCGATAAGGGGAACGGACGCCGAGTGGAGCTTGATGACGTCATATTGCCGGATGATCGGGATAAATTTATTCATTTTCCTGTAGGGCGCACGCAGAAGCATGCAAAGGCTGCTGTGCAAAGGCTTTCCGCAACCTTGGCCAACCTGGGAATTCAAGTGTCAACTGGACGGGTCGTTGATTTCCGTGCAGCACGATTCCTTCGCCAAGATCCAACTGAAGATACAGTTCCTTTAATTTACCCGAATCATTTCTGTCGCTTCACGGTTGAGTGGCCTAAAGCAAAATCTCGCAAGCCAAATGCGACAAGATGCCCGACGTTATCGTTCATGATCCAAAACGCAACTGGTTAGTGCTTATAGAAGCGGTTACGAGCGCAGGCCCCGTTGACGGTAAGAAGAGGATGGAATTGAAGCATCTTTTCTCGGGGTGCACAGCAGGTCTGCTTTTCGTGACCACATTTCAGACAAGGGAAGCGATGCGTAACTTTTTGCCACAGATATCGTGGGAGACAGAGGTGTGGGTTGCTGAGGATCCCGAGCACCTTATTCATTTTGATGGCGAACGATTTCTGGGTCCTTATCCTGACGTCGCTGCCAAGCGTTGAGCTGTTCCTCAATCGATCAACGCCAAGATCCTTCGACCGAAGCATCTTTGTCAGCGTCGTTGATTTCATCGATATGGAAGTGGTCTTAATCCTGGTCTACACGCGGAGAAATCCGTGAGGCATGACAAAGTTCATTACGCTCTATTCGGCGCAGGGAGCCTGACATGGCTTTTGAACTGTTTACCAAAGTTGCTCTCACGGTGGACGTGCCTTCTGACAAACTTCGTAAAGGTGATGTGGCCACGATTGTGGAGGCCCATCCCGGTCGTTCCGGACAAGAAGCGGGATACTCATTGGAGGTTTTCAATGCTTTGGGGGGGTGACACTCGCAGTGGTCACTGTGCGGGAGTCCCACATCGAACAGTTGACGGACAACGAGGTCCTGCATGTGCGACGACTAGATGAAATCCCTGCCTGAGTATTGCATGCTCTGAGTTTATCTCCATAAGCGCTCAGAGGTAGGTGTGCAACGACATTACGGGCGAGTCGTGCTGATGTGCGAAACGGGCAAACGAGCGAGGCCCGGCAGCAACGCTGATCGGAAACCTCCACATTCCGATGTGGGGGCTGGGGGGAGCCGGAGCCGTTTGCCCGGACGCTACAGCAGCTAGACAAGCACGTGTAGGAGCGGAACACCTACCTCTGTGCGCCCTGCCGGTCTTGATCTTGCCGCGAATACTTGAACCCTGTAGAGTTTGGGCGTAGACAATTCGATTGTCCACCGTAGGATTTCATGACTGCACGCGCATTAGCTCTTGAGAAGCAGGCCCGCAAACTTCCCGCCCCCGAACGTGAGCGACTGGCTGAGCGTTTGCTGGTTCAGATGAAGGATGAGTCTCTGACCGCTGTAGATGAAGCCTGGGTGGCGAAAGCAGAAAAACGCTTTTCGGCGTGGAGGCGCAAACAAGTGACAACCGTTTCCGCCGCAAAGGCGTTACGTGATATCCGCAAAGACCTTCGTCGTTGAAAGTTCGGCTGGATCTCGCCGCCGAAGTCGAAATCCGCCAAGCCCATTGTTCTATGAAGACTGCCGTGGCGGTTTAGGGAATGAATTCGTTGATGCGATTGAAGCGGCCCTCGACCAAATTCAACAACACCCCACATTGTGGCGCATCTTGAAGGGGCGCTTTCGGCGCTACCTGTTCAACGGTTTCCTTACGGCGTGATCTATGCCATTGAAGGCAACGTCATCTATATCGCAGCGGTCATGCATCTGAAGCGGAAACCCGGCTATTGGGTTTCCCGAGGCAGGGCCAAATAGGCCCCTGCCTCGCTTGTAATTTCTTCGGCTGCCTCGCTATACTCTCTTCCCCATGAGCATCCGAAAAGCCGGCGGGGATTGGGAGCCGTTGCTGCTGGGCATCGAGCCTCGCCATTGCAAGGTCTGCAAGCAGGGGCTCTACCGCGACAAGACGATGTTCCGCGGCGGATGGTCGCGCTGCAGCCTCTGCGACGAGTTCGTGCATTATAGCTGCCTCGCCAGCGGCAAGGTCTCGTTCCTCAAGGCGCGGCCCCGCGTCTGCAAGACGTGCCGCGCCGCGCAACACGGATCGGCTGCTTCCCCCGCTTCGGAACCGAGTGCGGCTGCCGTGGGCTCGTGACCGACGATCCTCCGCTTCATCCTCGTCCGAAACATCCCGACTGGCATGGAGTCTTCTCGCTGGCCGTCCGGTACGCGCTGGCACCGGTCATCCTGTTGTCCAGCGGTTTCTTCACCGCCAATTTTCTCATCAGCGGCCAGTACACCTGGCCCAGGACCAGCCGGGCGCTGGCCTTGACCTTGACCATCCTCGTGTTGTCCTATGAATTCGTCTATAAGGAGCAGCGCGCCAGGACGGGATCGCGGGAGCAGGCGAACAGTGCGCTGCTCTATGCCTGCGTGGTTCCCTATGCGATTGGCGTCGTGATTATGGTGATCTTGTGGAAACTCTAGCAGGCGGGTGAACACGTGAATCGGTATTCGTGAATCGACGATTAACGGTTAACGATTAGCGTGGAGGACGACTGCGGTGCAGGTCTTTAAGAGCGGAGCGTTTCTGCAGCAATGCTGGTCGGTGCACCCGCTCTGTATCGCGGTAAAGCGACTGGCAGACGACCGGACACTGATTCTGAGTTGCAGTTCCTGCCGCTCTGTCCATCACCTCGCCCTCGCATCCGTTGCCGTGAGGGCCGCCGCAGTGTCGGAGCAGCCGGAAGATTTGAAGGATGCCTCGACGGATCTTCAACGCAATAAGAGGAAGCTGGCCGGCTGTCTCGACGGCCACGCGGGCGCCCTTTCTCTGCGCGAGATGGACGTCTTCGAGGATCAGGCGGTGATTCGTTGCGCGGAATGCCGGCGATTGTATGCCTTGACAGTGGCCGCGTTCGAGACTCACCAAAAATAGCCGATGGCTTATGGCTGATAGCTGATAGCAAAGGGCGAGTTTGCTTCTGCAGATCATGTCTCACTCTTTTTCTTTCACCGACGAGGAGGCGGCCTTGGTGGCGGACGGAGACTTCTTCCGCAAGAAGGCTCGCGTGTCTCAAAAGATCAAAGGCCTACTCGAAGCGACCCACGCGGTGCTGAAGGACGAGATGGACCGTTCGACCATCCTCGAGCCCCCGGATTTCGATCGGTCGCGCTGTCAATTCGTCAAGGGCGAACATCTCGAATCGTTCCCCTACCAGTATTTGGATTATCCCAAACACTTTGACGGCTCCGATAAGTGTACCTTTCGAACGCTGTTCTGGTGGGGACACCACATCGTCTGTGCCTGGATTCTGGAAGGCCGATTGGTGAAGCAATACAAGAAGAATGTGATCGATCGATTCCATACCGTCGCCGGACAGGGGCTGGAGCTCTGCACGGCCCCGACCCTCTGGGAATGGAAGCGGGGGGAGGGCTATACGGTCCCGATCACCCACGATCGAAAGGCCACGGTCGCAGCCGTGCTGGCCGAGCGGCCGTTTATCAAAATTGGCCGGTATATCGGGCTGCACGATCCCAGGATCAGGGGAGGCGATCTGGCCGCCCTGGCTCGCGAAGGCTTTCTGGCGATGAAACCGATCGTCTCTGCCTGAATTTCCTTAATTGTGAAGGTCGAAGGATTTCGGTAGACTAGCGCCCACTCTTTTTCACGATGCTTCTTCAATCATGGGGCACTGCTATGCAAGGAGGTCCAATGGACAAGGTGGGCATGCGAGCGTGGGCGGGAGGCATGGTGGTCGTCGGGATGCTGGTCATGTCGGGCTGCGGAGGGAGCGGGCAAACGGTGCACCTCGACGTGGTCCCGAAGCAGGCGCCGGCGCAAATGGCGGAGCCGGAGGCGGTCAAGGTGATGATCGAACCGTTCGAAGATCGCCGCGTCGAAAAGAACCGCGTCGGAATGCGCACGCATCTCTGGGGCGGCGTCACGTATTTCAATGTGACAGGGGAGAAGCCCGGCGATGTCTATGCGCAAGCGTTGGCCGAACGCCTGCGAGCCAGAGGATGGCACGATCGCTCGTGGGATGTCCGGGTGGTGCCGGCCGGATCGTCGTCCGGTGCGGACATCGTCATTACCGGACAGATCCTGGATTTGTCGGCCAATGCGAAAAGCCGGATTTTCTCCACCGCGTTGACGGGTAGCAGCAAGGTGACGATTTCCGCCCGGAACAACGGCGACCGCAGCACGACCAATCGGAGCATCGAGGGTGCGCGGACCAACACCGTCTTCTGGTTCAACGAGGACGACATCCAGGAATTGCTGAAAGAGACGATCAAGGACACGATCGACCGGTATGTCGAAGACACGACGGTCGTGCAGCGGGCGATTCGTCCTGCCCGGTAATCCGACGTGAGACAGGGAGACGTCAGTGCGGGAGCGCCGCTGGGAAACGACCGTACCGTTGTCGTTCGCGGAGGTTCTTGCCGTCGGCGAGCGCCTGGCCTCACTGAATTTGAAGCCCGCCGTGCCGGCGCAGGACGTGATTTGCTACGTGGAGGAATGGACCGTCGAGGCTCCGGAAGACTTTGACGGGCTCGATGCCTGGGCCACCGAAGACGTCACGCTGGTCCATATCCGCGAGCAGTGGCGCGGGGATTTTTTCCTGTTGGCGGGCGCGTACCACACCGCCTATCAGCGGCATCAGGACATCGGGACCTACTGCTCAATCAGCCATCCCTGGCGCATCCGGGAACCGTTGGTACTTCATGAAAGCCGGAGCATGCTCTGGCTCGGGTTTCGCCACGCGCACTCCTTCGTGCGCGTGCGTCTCCAAACGGGCGAGGTGATCAGCCCGGGCGAAACGAGAGGCGATGCGCAACGCGACCGATGGCTGGAAGAGCGTCGGGCCGCCTTCCTCGAAGCGATCGCCATGCTGGAGGTGCCGGTGGAGACAGCCGTCGAAAAGCAGCAATTGGTCTTGCGGCCGACCGATCCCGCCGTGCCGTTCTTTTGTTCCTGGCCGGACGCGTTTGGGCCTTGCCAGTTCGAGTACAACACCACCGACGCCTATGAGTTCCTCGTACCGGCCAGTCGGCTTGCCGCCACTCTGGGTCCGGAACCGGCCGGCGTGCGAGCCTATTTGACCGGCTTTTCGGAGGAAGCCCTCGGTGATTTTGCCGCCATCGAACCCCAGGCACGGCTCGCCTATCGTTGCTCGGTCCACAGCCCGCTCGACGATTTGCCGGAAATCCGAACGGCGATCGGGCCGGACGGCCGGCTCTATGCGACGCTATGCGAATTTCAAACCCAAGAATTGATTCCCGAAGGAGAAGAGGCCGCCGCAATTATCGGTGTCGTGGCCACCGAGAAAGGATTTCAATTGGAAGTCCGGTTGAACCGAGCGCCTCTGAAGGAAGCGTTGATGGCGGGATGGCTGGAACGGCTGCTGGGATATTCGGTCGTGTATGCGCCGCTGCCCGCATTTATCTGAAACGATGTGAAGCGTGAAACGTGAAGCGTGAAAGGTGAAACGCAACAGACTGAGTGGAGTTGAGTGCAGGCCTCTGGTAATTCTGCTTTTTCGTTGATCAATTCCCGACGATTCCGCACAGTACGTGCATGAGCCCGCTTGGGAGAGTCCGATCGCTCCTCACGAAGCCGTTCATGCCCGCCGTGTTTTTTCTCTCCGGCGTCACCTACGATACTCTGACGCTGACGCGGATCGATCGGCTGCAAGACAATCTGCTGTTGCTCATCTATCTGCTGTTGCTCGGCATTCTGATCGTCTTGACCGGCCGGCTCGGAATCGAGCCGGCTCCGGATCGCGAACAGTTGGCGCACCTTTCGCCGTTCGCGCGCTGGGTGCTGCACAGCAGACCCTACTATCCGATGGTCACCCAGTTTCTCCTTGGAGGACTCTTCAGCGCGTATGCGGTTTTCTATTCACGCAGTGCCACGCTGACTGGGACAGCGGTCTTCTTCGCGCTGCTCGTCATCCTGCTTGTGGCCAATGAATTTCTCCGGAGTCGGCTGTCGAATCTCCGCCTCTTGGTCAGCCTTTACGCGCTCGTCTGCTTCGCGTTTTTTACGTTCTTCCTGCCGGTCATGACCGGTCTCATGAACGCCGTTGTCTTTCTGACCGGCGCGGTCTTAAGCGCGCTCGTCACCTTGCGGGTCGTTCAACTCATCTATCGCAATAATCCGGATCGCTCGAGACGGGAGGCGATCCTCGTTACGACGCCGGCGTTCGGGCTGATCGCTCTGCTGGTCGGGTTTTATTTCCTGAACTGGATCCCACCGGTTCCACTCTCGCTCAAATTCGGGGGGATTTACCACGAAGTGAAGAAGTCCGGCGATCGGTTCGAGCTGTCGTTCGACAAGAAGTGGTATCAGGTCTGGAAGCGGTCCGATACGGTCTTTCCGGCCAATGAGCCGATCTATTGCTTTACCGCGGTGTTTGCGCCGGTCGCGCTGAATACGACCGTCTATCACCACTGGCACTTTCGGCCGGAAGGGGGGACGCGATTTGTCCATGCGGATAGGATTCCGGTAAAAATTTCCGGAGGCCGCGAGGGCGGTTATCGGGCCTACACCTTCAAACAGCGGCTCGACCCCGGCGATTGGCTGGTGGATGTGGAGGCCGAAGACGGGCGGATCATCGGCAGGGTGTCCACCAAGGTCGAGGATCAGGGTGAGCGACAGCCGACACTGGCTACCGTATACTATTGAGCGATGCCGCCTCCCAGTAGTGGGAAACTGCAACTTCGCCCCTGCCCTTCCAGTCCCAACTGCGTCTCGACCCAAGCACAGGATGAACAGCACGGTATCGCGCCGTTCCGATATCGCAAATCCCACATAGAAGCCAAGCAGGTCTTGAAAGCGGCGATTGGGACGCTCCCACGGACCAAATTGGTCGAGGAAGACGACCGCTATCTGCACTACGAGTTCACGAGCTTTTTGTTCCGCTTCGTGGACGACGTCGAATTTCTCTTTGAGGAGGATACCAAGACGCTCCACTTCCGATCGGCCTCGCGGATCGGATATGGCGACTTCGGAGTGAATCGGCGTAGGATGGAAGAAATCCGGTCGCTGATCCAGAGCCGCCTATAGATTCGCTCGAATCCTGCCCCACTGCTTTCCCACTGCCGCCTGGCACCTCTAGAGCATGTCCTGTGTTACGGTAAGAGAGAGAAAGGCGTCCTCGCCGGAGGGATTGCATGGCGATCACGACGTTTCAGGCTGAGGTCAGCGGGATCAGGGATCTGACGCATGACGTCCGGGAACTGGAATTGAAGCTGCAGGAACCGAAGGAAATCTCCTTCAAGGCGGGCCAATTCATTTCGTTTGAAGTGGCGAAAGCCGGCTTTCCCTATGCCGTCACGCGTCCCTATTCGATCGCCTCACCCCCTT
>DATFDJ010000036.1:0-6029 GCA_035252115.1 Nitrospira sp.
CGGGACAAGTCGCCGCGCGCCACGGCGACGGTCACTTCCACGATGTTCCGCACCTGGGCCGTCAAATTGGACGCCATCGAGTTGACGTTGTCGGTGAGATCCTTCCAGGTGCCGGCCACGCCGGGCACGACGGCCTGGCCGCCGAGCTTGCCTTCGGTGCCGACCTCGCGCGCGACGCGGGTGACTTCCGAGGCGAACGAGCGCAATTGCTCCACCATCGTGTTGATGGCTTCCTTCAACTGGAGAATTTCGCCGCGCACGTCCACCGTGATTTTCTTCGACAAGTCGCCGTTGGCGACGGCGATGGTCACGTCCGCGATGTTCCGGACTTGCGCGGTCAGATTGCCCGCCATCTGATTGACCGAGTCGGTCAGTTCCTTCCACACGCCGCTCACGCCCTTGACCTGCGCCTGGCCGCCGAGCTTGCCTTCGGTACCGACTTCGCGCGCTACACGCGTCACTTCGGACGTGAAGACCGACAACTGTTCGATCATTTTGTTGACCAATTTCGCGCTGCGCAAAAACTCTCCTTCGAGCGGATGGCCGTCTTTTTCGAGCGCCATCGCCTGACTGAGATCGCCCTTGGCGACCGCGCCCACGGCGCGGGTCACTTCGGTGGTCGGCGATACCAGGTCGTCGATCAACGTGTTGAGTGAGGCGATTTCGTCCGCCCACCCGCCGGTCACGCCGGGCACCGATAATCGTTGCCGCAGCCGCCCTTCCTTCCCGACCACGCGGCAAATTCGGACGGTTTCATCGGCACGGCGTTCGCTGACGGCCAGGATGTCGTTCATCGTGTCCGACATTTTTCCCAGGATTCCGGTCCAGGTCGACGGCAGCCGTACGGAGAAATCTCCATTCCGGTAGGCGATCATGACGCCAAGTATTTCGCCGAGTTGCTCGGATAGGTCCTCGGGCCGGTGCCCCTGTCCATTGCCGGACATCGACTCGGAGCCGGGCAAGGGTTTCGTCCGTTCTATGGTCGGCTGCTTCATGTAAGACCTCCGGGGAGAAGGCGTACGCAGAAGTGCGCGTTCTTATGAAAGAAGCGGAAGAAACCGTATCCCGTTTAGGACCGGCTGCGAACTAGGGAGACCCCTAGTGCTGGAGGGGGTCTGTCTGGTGCACGGTCTGTCTGGTCTATCTGGTGACCGAATAGACGAGATAGACCAAATAGACTAGACAGACTTTTTTTACCTTTTCGCCGCCCAGGCTTCCCAGCGCGGCAGCACCAGCTCTTCGAACAGGATTTTGATGGATGAGGCGACGGGGATCGCAAGCAGCAGACCGAGGAACCCCGCGACGGCTCCTCCGACCAAGACGACGATGATCACCGTCACAGCGCTGAGGTTGGAGGTCTGACCCTGTATCCAGGGGGTCAGCCACCAACTCTCGAAGAATTGCACGGTCAGATACGGCAGGCTGGGAAGCGCGACGATAGAGAACCACCCGACCGTCTGTCCGCTCGGGTCGCCCACCGTATCCAGATATTTGAGCAGGATGGCGAGCGGCCAACCGATCACCGATATATAGGGGATGATCGACAGCAGGCCGGTGGCCGCCCCCAGCAGGAACCAGTAGGGCACGTCGGTCCATGCCCAACCGGCCGCATACAGCACCCCCGTGATCAGCGCGATGAGCAGGCGTCCCCGGATGAATCCGAACACGGATGCATCCATTTTAGCCAGAATGTCTCCCGCTCGTTCCCGCCGGCTGGCCGGGATGAGACGTTCGAGCACCACCGCCAGGCGATCGAACCGCCAGGCAAAGACAAAAAAGTAGATCGGGAACAGCATGGCGGTCATGGCCACATAGGTCGTCGTGCCGATGACGGCGCCGATGAATCCCAGCGCTTGGCCCGTCCCGGCAAAGATGGGTTGAAACACGGCGAGCGGATCGCTTTGAAACCGCGACGTCCAAGACAGCAGTTGGTCGGACAACGCCGTCAATTCGATGCCGTAACGGCCGCCCAGCGTTTCGAGATATTGCGGCGCTTTCTTCGCCAGTGTCTGCGCCTGTTGCGCGAGCAGCGGTCCCAACCAGGCGACGAAGGCCGTTGTCGCAAGCGTAAACAGCAGGAGCAGCATCGCGATACTGACGGGACGCGGGACAGCCCAGCGACTCTGAGCCGACGTGATGAGCGGGTTGAACAAGTAGGCCAGTCCGAACGCCAGGAACACCGGGATGAAAATACCGCGCAGTTCGTACAGGACTCCCAGAGCAATCGCGATGAGGAGGAGGAAAAGCAAATCCAGGACTGCTTGGATCTCCCAGAGGTGAGGACCCTTCACGCCATGCGGCCGCGTCGACTTGTTAAATTGAGCGACTTTCCTCCCATTCGGCGCCATGCCGTAGTCTGGTGCGATATTCGTACCCGTCGAGATTTACTGCCATAACGGTACTGCTTAGGAAGAATTGAATCCTCGTGAGGAAACCCTTTAGGATAAATATCTTGAAAACACTTATGCAGCAACGATGGTTACTGCTCAGGCGGGACATCGTCCGGGAGGTGCGGTGCTGCTCTATTAATTAGAACAATGCGCGCGCTATATGCGATTTTCTTTCCTTGTTTGTCATAGGCGAGGGCTCCTTTTTTGGCCGCATGATCGCCGAAAATTAAAGCGTGTGCTGGATTGGCGGGTTCATCTTCCCCTTCACCAATCGGATCGCGAACAATTCTGCAGCCGCAACTCCTTGCTACAGCTGCTTGGAACCGTACCACATGATAATGATTGTTGCGTGAACGATCTCTAGTTTGTTCAGGTGTGCAGAGCGAGCTGAGATCAACTGACAAAGGGTAATCTTTTTTGAATTCGCCTGAAGCAGGTCGGTACTGTCCATCTTCTGTCTTTTGGAGGGCATGGGGATACGGGG
This sequence comes from Nitrospira sp., assembly GCA_035252115.1. GTDB lineage: Bacteria > Nitrospirota > Nitrospiria > Nitrospirales > Nitrospiraceae > Nitrospira_C. The sequence goes on from DATFDJ010000036.1 coordinate 2,875, forward strand.
TGACTCTGAAGTACAGCCACTCATCATCTGGAATGCTTTTATCGTCGATGTCAGGAGGAAGAGGCCTTTGAGGCATCTACAGAAGGGGGAACTATGAGCCAGAGATAAGCCATGCAAGGAGATTCTCGGCTTCTGACAAATCAGTTAGAGGCTGTTCCGTTTGCAATTGCTCATTCGAGCCTGCTGGATCGAATTTCAAGTATCGATAAGTGGAATCGGGCGCGATTTCAATGTCCAGCTCTCTTTGCCCTAACTTCCATTCAAGTTGAATTCCACCGCTAGAAAGCGGGACGACTCTAGGGCGTGGTGGGTCGTGTTGAGGTATGGCATCGATCAAGTCAATGGCTGCAAGGACGGTGTCGAACGATGGAGGATGTCCCCCATAGCTGTCCCAGCCTTCCTTCAATACAGCACATTCTGCAATCCTTAAGACCGGTTCTTTTTGCCACGTCCATTGTGGATCTATCTTCACTACCTGAACCCCTTGCGAGCTTGTCCTGACAATAAAAGAGCGGCGGACGCCTCTCCGGCTCTCTATGTCTTCTCTTATGACAGGCTCAGCCTGGGTGCTCGCTGCATCACATGAAATCATTTCGTCCGCTCCCAGCGTTGATGGAAAGTAGATGTGGTAAAGTCGGTGAAACCTTCTACAACCCACTCTCTGCCCAAATCAATCCAGGCAAAAATGTCTTCGGTCTTGGATGAATGAGGAGCACCACGTGCTGTAAGGCTAAGCTGGAGAACTTCTTTGGCGTCTCTAGCCCGTATGACCGGTTGCATGGATATGTATAGCCGCCCTTGATTGTTATGTAAAACATAACTGACGTTAAGGCCGACTGTCTCCGGTACTGGCAAAAAGGATCCAGAATAGTTGCCGGACCATGGAGAAATGATGCGATTCAATTCGCCAAAGGTCTTCCAGCCTTGCTCGTAGTCGATATGATTGACGTATGTGACTTCACACTGGTTTGCATCAGGCCTTCCAAGATTCTCATGTTTTAAAAAATCGAGGAAGCGGTTCCATTCGACAAGGCATTTCTCCCTGATCTTTTCATACCTAGGATAGATTTCTGTGTCGCTTGCTTTCTTCCAGTTATAGATGAATCGGTCCTTTTGGACTTGAATAAGCTGGTTCATGTCCGAATGAGTAAACCAACAACGAACTGCTGGCTCTCCGGATAGCTCAACGCCCAGGCTAATAGACCTTCGGCTCTTCCCGAATTCCTCTTTCATTTGGCCAAGAGGAGGCCTGAAGTCGGCGTTTGGATATTCGCCCCGTATGCTGTTCCAATAAATTCCAAAGTGCAGAATTGATAGAGCTGCAATAGGAGAAAACTGGATCGATAGCACGGTCTCGACGACCGGTGGTTTCTTGTAGTCTCTGATGGTATGAGCTTGTGAAGTCACTGCTCGCTGTTTAGCAAGTCGGTACTCAGACGTATATCGTAGCCCCCAAAGATCACAAACTCAAGGATGGTGAACTCAAGGATGGTGATGGGTGGTCAGAATATGATTGAAGTATGCGGTCTTGTCAAGTTTGTTGTCCCAAGGAATCGATCAAAACCTGCGATTCTGTGATCGATCGTATTATATGGACAACTCGTACTGTATCGGGACAACTTTTCTGTCCTCCAATGGCTTCTTCATCCGTCACCGATGTGAAAGCCCTTCCTTGTGCCGTCCTCGAAATGGGCTGATCTTTGCATGAGCGTCGCGGGTGCCCGTCATGCCGGTTGAATCGGAGTTCGTATGTCCATAGCCACCGAGCACGGCCTTCGCGTCGAACATGCGATCCCCGGTCGGCTCCGGTTCAAATACCATCAGATGAAATCGGATCACGCCATGGCGGAGGATCTCCGGAAGAAACTGTCCGCGATCGACGGCGTCACGCATGTGGACACTCATCCGGCGATCGGCGGTGTGACCGTTCATTATCACCGGGAGGCAACGGGGTCGGTCGATTTTCTTCTCAGGGTGGCGGAGGCATTCGGCCTGAGCGCCGCTCACATCGATCCCAAGGAGGTCGAGGAATGGCTGTCCGTGCTGACCGGCCGCAGCGAGAGCGATGCCGGGGCGGCGCTGGCGGAATCGATGGAGTCGCTCGGCCGGATGGTGGAAGGCGGCATCACCAAACTGAGCCGGCGGGAGCTCAACATGGGCCTGGTGCTGCCGATGGTGCTGACTGCGTTGGGGGTTCGGAGCCTGTTCGTGTCGGACCCGTTGAAAGCGCCGTCCTGGTACGAATATCTCTGGTTCGCGTTCGGCGCCTACTACACGCTCAACAAACCGGACTCGCCGGGCGACGCCGCCACGTGATGACCCGCGCTGCACATGCGGAAGATTCTCCCATGTTCTCCGTCGGTGTCGTACGAAAAGGAACCGCTTCCCGAGGTCGCTTCTCACATCCTCGAAGAATGCCGGATGGTATTGCCCGGCATTCAAGCGCTGTTCGGCTTTCAACTCATCGTCGTGTTCAACGGCCGGTTCTGGGACGGGCTGACGAGCGGGCAGCGTGTGCTCCACCTGGCCGCGATGACGCTGGTGGCGGTCGCGGTGGCGCTGGTCATGACGCCGGCGGCCTACCACCGCCAGGTCCTGCGCGATGCCGTCTCTCATTTCTTCATCGAGTTCTCGTCCCGCTGTCTGCTTTTCAGCATGGCGCCGCTGCTGTTGGGCATCGCGCTGGACATGTATCTGATCGCGGACTTGATTCTGGCCAGCACCGTGCCGGCTCTCCTGGTGTCTCTGTTTCTCGCCGGTCTCTATATCGGACTGTGGTTCATACTGCCTCGCATGCTCCGTCCGGGATTTCCATGAGGCGTACGCGGCCCGGGAACTCCCTAGTGGGACCGACCGGGGGGATGGTTTAGGTTGATGTCTCTACTGCTCATGAGCGTCGTGCAAGGAGGATGACATGGCATTGTTTGATGAACTGCCGAAAGGCCCGCTTTCCACCGTGTTGTTGGGGATTGGAGTCGCCATGGTGGCTCCGACGGTCTTGCCGACCCTGGCGACCGGTTTACGGCCTTTGGCCAAGTCGCTCGTGAAGGGCGGCGTGACGCTGTACGACGCCATGAAGGAAGGCGTGGCGGAAGCCGGGGAACAGCTCGCCGATCTTGTGGCTGAAAGCCGGGCCGAAATGACTCAAGAGAGGC
>DATFDJ010000037.1:0-6175 GCA_035252115.1 Nitrospira sp.
CATCACCGCCGTGGTGGACGACTTCGTCGGTCGCGTCGCGAGGGACTCGCGGATCAACGGGAAATTCGCGAATGCGAACATCCCACGTTTGAAAACTATGTTGGTCGATCAGATCTGCCAGGCCTCCGGCGGTCCCTGCACCTATGGCGGCCGCGACATGAAAACGGCCCATGCCGGAATGGGGATCTCAGGCGACGAGTTCGACGCGCTGGTGAGCGATCTGGTCGCCACGTTGAACACATTCAAGGTCGGCGATCGGGAAAAGAAAGAGTTGCTCGGCGCGCTGGGACCCATGAAAAGCGAGATTGTAGAGCGCCCAATGGCTTCGATGCGCTAGATCACACCGTCTTCCAATACGATGTCAGGCGCAGAGCCGTTCGTGCCCTGCGCCTGACGCTCGGTGTACGACGGTTGGGTTCGCAGGAATCCGCGCGTACAGGGTAAGATACCCCTGTGCGAACTTGTTGACGCCGCCCGCTGGTCTTGATAGAGCAACGGACTGACTGAGTTCATCGGACGGCGGTTGCTGTGAAGCTCACGATGGCACTGACGCTCCTCGGGAAACAGAATCCACTCGCCTCTTCGGCAAACCAGCTCAAGATTCTTGCCGACAGTCCTTGCCCCTCGTTCGGCCAGTACTTGGAGCAGGCTGGGCTTCACCCGCTGCACGCCACTGGAATCACAGTCTTTCAAATCAACGTCGGAAAGTGGTGCAATCAAACCTGCCGCCATTGCCATGTCGATGCCGGACCCGACCGCGAAGAGCGCATGACGCGCGAGACAGCCGAACTGTGCATCCGGGCATTGGCCAAAACGGATATTCCTACGGTGGACATCACCGGAGGGGCGCCGGAGCTCAACCCTCATTTTCGTTGGCTGGTCAAGGAAAGCCGGGCATTGGGGCGACGGGTGATGGATCGATGCAATTTGTCTGTGTTGCTGCTGCCGTCCCAAGCGGACTTGGCCGAATTCCTTGCCGACCACCGTGTCGAAATCGTGGCCTCGCTTCCCTACTATCGAGCAGGGCAGACCGACGCGCAGCGAGGCGAAGGGGTGTTCGCCAAATCCATTGAGGCCCTTCGCATGCTGAATGCATTGGGATATGGCAAACCGGACAGCGGTCTCGTCCTCAATCTGGTCCACAACCCGGTGGGGGCCTTCCTGCCTCCAAAACAGGAAGCGATCGAAGCCCAATTTCGCCGGGAACTGAAGACCCGCCACAGCATCGAATTCAATCGCCTCTACACCATCACCAACATGCCGATCAGCCGCTTCTTGGAGTTTCTCCTGGAGAGCGGAAATTACGAGCGCTACATGGACCGATTGGCCAACGCCTTCAATCCTGCCGCAGCCGCCGGCGTCATGTGCCGCTATACGATATCGGTCGGCTGGGACGGGATCTTGTACGATTGCGATTTCAATCAGATGCTGGACCTTCCGGTGATCGATGGCACACCGGCGCACATACGCGACTTCGATCCAGCCAGGTTGCATCACCGCCGGATTGTGACTGGGAACCACTGCTATGGCTGCACGGCAGGCTCCGGCTCTTCATGCGGAGGCGCTGTAACGTAGCCTGCGGTTCTTCCGCGACCTCCGCTTCTTGAGCCTGCTACAGCGTAGCGAGACAAGACACATCAATGCCGGCGGTTGCGTAGCCATCCCGCTCTCGTTGTCGAAAACGCGTCCGGTGTGTGGCGACACTGATCGAGGCAACGCACAGTGTATTGCCCGATTCAGAGGCGTAGTTATTGCGCCATGAGCCATAGTCTGCTAAGGTGTCGCGCCGTCACAGGCAGTGATCGGCGTGATATCCCGCATGGTTTGGGACCCCAAAGATCCCTGGAGCAAGAAAACTGATCCGCTTGAGGACGCCCTCAGGCAGGCCCGTTCTCAATTCAAGAACCTGCTTCCCACAGGGGGGTTCAGAAATCTCCTCATCGCCGGCCTTCTGATCTTTCTCGTGTGGCAAAGCGCCTTCATCGTCGGACCGGACGAAGAGGGCGTGGTGAAACGGTTCGGTATACCGGTCAGGACAGTGGGCCCGGGCCCGCATGTCAAGATCCCTCTCTTCGAGACGGTCCTTCAACCCAAGGTCGCGAAACTGCATCGAGTCGAAGTGGGTTTTCGTACCGATCGCCAGGCACGGCAGCAAATGATCCCGCAAGAGGCGCTGATGCTGACCGGCGACATGAACATCCTGGCGATCGAGTTCATCGTGCAGTACAAGATCAAAGAAGCCGCCGATTTTCTGTTCAACGTCGCCGATATTCACGACACGATCGGCAAAGCGGCCGAGGCGTCGATGCGCGAAGTCATCGGCAAGAGCAAGATCGACGAGGCCCTGACGACCGGCAAGGCGCAAATTCAGCAGGACACTCAAGATCTGCTGCAGAAAATTCTGGACCAATATCAAGCCGGCGTTCAGATCGCCGCCGTCCAGCTTCAGGACGTCGATCCTCCGGAAGCCGTCGCCGCCGCCTTCAAGGACGTGACGAACGCCAAAGAAGACCGTGAAAAGTTAATCAATCAAGCGATCGGCTATCGCAACGACATTTTGCCCAAAGCTAAAGGTGAAGCGGCTCAGATGGTGAACCAGGCGAAAGGATACGCCCAGGCACGCCTGAATCGCGCGCAGGGTGAGGCCAATCGTTTTCTGGCAACCTTGAAGGAATACAACCAGGCGAAAGATACGATCAGTAAGCGAATCTATATTGAGACGATGGAAGAAATCCTCCCGCGGATGGACAAGATTATTATCGACGGCAAGGCGGGCGAACGTATGCTGCCGTACTTGCCGCTGGATCGCTCATCGAAGAAAGCGCCGGCGATGCCGGAGGGGGCCAAACCGTGACGAGACAGGGATTGACCGTCGCAGTGATCGCAGTCTTGCTCGGTCTGTTCGTGCTCGGAGCATCGCCGGTGTTCGTGGTAGATGTGACACAGACGGCGATTGTGGTGCAGTTGGGCAAACCGGTACGTACCGTCACAGAGCCGGGCTTGTACGCCAAGGTGCCGTTCGCCCAAGAAGTGACTTACTTCGACAAGCGGCTGCTGGACTATGACTCCGATGCGCAGGACGTCATCACTCAAGACAAGAAAACGCTCTTGCTCGACAATTTTGCCAAATGGCACATCGTCGACCCCTTGAAGGTGTATCAAAACTTCCAGAGTCAGCGAGGGGCATTGCAACGGCTGCACGACATCATCTATTCCGAACTGCGGGTTGAGCTCGGCCGGCATGATCTGCTGGAAATCGTCTCCACGGCCCGCGCGGAGCTGATGAAAGTGGTGACGCAGCGGGCCAACGAGAAGGCCTCCGCCTACGGCATCGCGATCTTGGACGTACGGATCAAGCGCGCCGATCTGCCACAAGAAAACGAAAAGACCGTGTTTCAGCGCATGCAGGCGGAGCGCGAGCAACAAGCGAAGCAATACCGCGCGGAGGGCGCAGAAGAGGCGCAAAAGATTCGGTCGGAGGCTGAGAAGGACAAGGAAATCCTCATTGCACAGGCTTATAAAGAGGCCGAGGAAATCCGGGGCGCCGGCGATGCCAAAGCGTTTCGCATCTATGCCGAGGCCTACCGTCAGGACCCCAAGTTTTTCGATTTCACGCGTTCGATGGAAGCGTACAGAAAATCGTTCGACGACAAGTCCACCGTTATCATGAGCCCGGACTCAGAGTTCTTCCACTATCTCAAGCAACGTTGACCGCATTTACGACAACCCGACGATCTCGCCTGTTCGATCATCGATCCCAATGCGCTCGCCCGCCGGCTTTTTCGGCAAGCCCGGCATGAGCTGAATTCCCGAGCAGATCGCCGTGAGAAATCCGGCTCCAGCGAGCAAGCGCACTTCTTTGATGGGGAGTGTAAATCCGGTCGGGCGGCCCTTCAACGCGGGATCGTGCGATAAGGAAAGCGGCGTTTTAGCCATGCAGATGGGAAGGTCTCCGTACCCGAGCTGGTGAGCCTGCTCAATTTGTTGTTCTGCGACAGTATCGTACGATACGGATGCGGCGCCGTACATCGTTGAGGCAATCGTTTCTATTTTTTTCTTGATAGGCCACGCCGTCTCATAGAGATGAGTGAACGAGGAATTCCGGCCGGCTGCGTCAATCACCGCGCGGGCCAATTCTTCCGATCCTTTTCCGCCGTGGCTCCAGTGAGTCGAAACAGCCGCCTCCACGGCGCCTGTTTTCTTGGCCTGGTCACGAACCCATTCCAACTCATCGGGTGAATCGTCTTTGAAAGCATTGACCGCCACGACGACCGGAATCCCGTGTACGTTCACATTGGCAATGTGCTGTTCAAGGTTGGCGAAACCCCTACGGAGCGCGTCCTCGTTGAGGCCGGTCAAGGACGACGGCAGCGGCGCTCCTGCTTTGACAACGCCTCCTCCACCGTGGAGCTTCAGCGCGCGAAGCGTGGCGACCACTACGGCTGCAGCGGGCCTTAAACCCGACATGCGGCATTTGATGTTGAAAAACTTCTCTGCGCCAAGATCGCTGCCGAATCCGGCTTCTGTCACGACATAATCGGCACAGCGCAATGCCATCGCGTCCGAAAGAATGGAACAATTGCCGTGCGCGATGTTCCCAAAGGGACCGGTATGGACAAATGCCGGGGTTCCTTCCAATGTTTGAACAATGTTCGGCAGCAGAGCGTCCCGCAACAAGGCGGCCATGGATCCGGCACAGTTCAGTTCTTCAGCCCGCACCGGTGCGCCATCTCTCGTAAACCCGACGATGACTTGTCCGAGTCGATATCGAAGATCAACTTGGCTCGACGCCAAGGCCAAGATGGCCATGATCTCTGACGCTTCAGTTATGACAAATTGTCCCTTTCGTGCACCTGTCCCTTCCCCAAGCATCACGTCGCGCAGAGTCCGATCGCTCACACCCATCGTACGCGGCCAGGATAGTTTCGCGGCGTCAAGATTCCGCAGGTTGCCATGAAACAGGTGATTATCGATAAAAGCAGAAAGGAGATTATGACTCGCTGAAACCGCGTGAGCGTCGCCGGTAAAATGCAGATTGATTTCGTCCATGGGAACAACTTGAGCATGGCCGCCGCCTGTTCCGCCCCCTTTAATGCCGAAGACGGGCCCCAGTGAAGGCTGCCTGAGAGTCACAACGGCTCTGCATCCGAGCCGGCATAACCCCATCGCTAATCCGATCGAGGTAGTCGTCTTCCCTTCCCCCAATGGAGTGGGATTGATGGCGGTGACGAGGATGTAGCGTCCAACAGGTTTACTTTTGAGACGATCCAAGGCGACAAGAGAAACCTTCCCCTTGTGCCGCCCATAGGGAAGCACTTCCTCCGAAGACAGCCCGAGTTTCCTGCCGATTTCGTGTAAGGGAAGAGGTTTAAAAGATTTGGCGATCTGCAAATCCGTCATGAGAACCGTACACTAGGCTGCTTGGCGCGGAAGGTTACAATTAAAAAACGAGCGGGCTACGGATACGATGAATCCATAGCCCGCTGAAATTGAGGTCTTGTGAAGAAATCACTCGAGAATATATTTGGTGGGATCCAACGTTTGACCGTTCACCTTCACCATGTAATGGAGATGTGGGCCGGTGGCTAATCCAGTACTTCCCACCAGACCCACGACGTCACCGCGCTTCACGCGTTGTCCTTCTTTCACCAGAGATTTAGCGAGGTGGCCGTAGAGTGTCTCAATTCCAAAGCCATGATCGAGTTTCACGATATTTCCGAGCTTCGAATCAAACCCTACTGTTGTAACACGGCCCTGCGCAGGAGCCTGTACTGGGGCATTGGCTGCCGCTCCAATATCCAGCCCATCATGCCAAGCCGGTTTCTCAGTAAATGGTGACACTCGAGGTCCGAACCCAGATGTTATCCATCCTTTGACTGGCCAAATAGAGGGGGTCGCGGCCCAACGCGAAGATTTTTGTTCGGCAGCAATAGATAATTCTTGGAGTGACCGCTCTTGAACCTCGGCTTCCTTCGATAGCCATTCAATCCCCTCCTTCACTGTTGCGATGACTTGCTGTTCATCGAACTCGGACGGAATTGGACGAGAATCCGCCGAACCATCCGTTCGGGCTTCTTCTCTCATTGAAACAGATTGACTACCGGAGTCAGCTTTAACTTTTAGAGTAGAAGTCAGAATGGGGCTTCCATCGGGAAGCGGCCCGTCCTCACCACCA
>DATFDJ010000038.1:0-2790 GCA_035252115.1 Nitrospira sp.
GTCTCCGCGAAGGTCAGTTCAATCGGTTCAGGAATCAACAGCGGTTGCAGCACGATCTCTCGCTGCGTCCACATCCGCCAGAGGCGTTGAAACAAGACGCGCTCATGGGCGGTATGTTGGTCGATCACGTGTAATTCGCACCCTACCTGGGCCACGAGATAGGTTTGAAGCAGCTGTCCGAACGGAATGATCGCCACGTGCTGTGCACTCGAATACGACGCGGCTGCTTCACCGATAAACAGCGACTCGGAAGCCGAAGCGACATGCGAATCCGACCTCCCGCGTGCGGTCCCGCCCTCGACTGTCGAAACCCCGATCGGCCGGTCGGAGGTGAACTCCTGAAATCCTGTGACGGATGTCGATTCGCCCGGAGCCATGCCAAGCACGATCTTGCGTTCGACGCCGCTGAAGGCATGACGCACGCTCTGGCGAACGAAGCGGTGGACCGTCTCCTGATCCGCAAACCGGATTTCACGCTTCGCCGGATGCACATTGACGTCGATGCGGTCCGGATCGATGTCAAGAAACAGGACATAGGTCGGATGATGGCCTTTCGGCAGCAACGACCCATATCCGTCGACGACCGCATGAAAGACGGCGGCGTTGCGGACAGGACGGCGATTGACGATTAGATCTTGGGGCACTTTGGAGGTACGGGCATGAACGGGATCAACCATGAACCCGGTGATCGTGCATCCAGCCATCCGGCCGCGCACTTCCACTGTCTTGTCCACAAAGCCAGGCTGGTACACTTGCAGGATTCTCTCACGGTCGCAGGTCACCGCTGAATAGTTCAACACCTCATGGCCGTTGTGCGTCAGTCGAAAATGGACCGAAGGCCAAGCCAAGGCGGCCTGCTGGACCATCGCGCTGATGTGCGAGAATTCGGTCGAAACCGACTTCAGGAACTTTTTTCGCACCGGCTGGTTATAGAAGAGATCCGCAACCTCGATTCTCGTGCCGGCCATAGGAGGAGCATCGGTCATGCCCTGTGGTTGGCCCGCGACAAGCGACAACTGCGCGCCGACCGAGTCCTCTCTGGTCGCCGTGAAAACCTGGACACGCGAGACGGCGGCGATAGTCGGCAGCGCTTCGCCGCGGAATCCCATGGTCGTAATGGAGACGAGATCTTCGTCCGTGCGCAGCTTGCTCGTGGCATGGCGCTCGAAGGCGAGAAGAAGATCCGCGCGCCGGATGCCCTCGCCGTCGTCGGTGACACGGATGAGAGCGCGGCCCCCATCCTTGATGTCGACGACGATCTGCCGGCTGCCGGCATCGAGGCTGTTTTCAACGAGTTCTTTCACGACCGCGGCTGGCCGTTCGATGACCTCGCCGGCGGCGATGCGGCTCACCACCTCGCTCGGGAGCACTTGAATCGTCGGAGAACAGCGCGCAGCGGGCACCGGATTACGCTCCCAACGCCCGGACGATCATCGGATTTCTGCCAGTTTGTTCTTCGCCAGCTTGGCTTCGTCAGAGGTGGGGAATTCCTCGAGAACGCGCTTCAAATTCTTCTTCGATTTCACGAGATCTCCGGTCTCCGCGGCAGCCAATCCAAGTTTATAGAGCGCGGCCGGCACCTTCTCGTTGCCTGGAAATTCGGTCGACACATACTCAAAGGCCTGCATCGCCCGCGCATAATCCTTCTGCTGATAATAGGATTCGCCGAGCCAATAATGGGCGTTCGGCGTCAGGGAGGTGCCCGGGAAGTCCTTCACGAAACGCTGAAATCCGGAAACCGCGAGGTCGTATCTGCCGTTCAAATAATCGTTATACGACAAGTTGAACGCCGACGTGGGCGTGATCGCAGGAACGTTCGGGATGATGGGCTCCGCTCCTCCCGATTTCTGACTCTTCGCGGTCTTCGTGGGATCGGCCGGTAGCGAATCCAGCTTCGGCGCCGTGGAGGTCAACGCCGCCTCGTCGAGTTTGGCCAGTCGCGCTTCAAGTTTCTGCATCCGCGTGTTGAGCTCATCGATCTTCGCCTTTGAGGGCTCCGCGTCCTTGGCTCGTTCAAGAGAATCCATGCGCCGCTGCAACGCATCCAGCCGCTTTTGGTCCTGATCCTGGGATTTGGAAACGGTCGCGAGGTGGTCGCGTAGTTCGACGAAATCCGCATGCTTGGCACACCCGGCAATCGTGCCGAAGGCGACACCGGCGACCAATCCGAGCCCCAGTCGCATCATGCCGTAGCTCGCGTTCACCGCTGTTCCTTCAATTGATTCAACTTATCATACGCCTTTCCGGCCTCCGGACTCTTGGGATACAACGTCACCACCTGCTTAAAGGCGGAGGACGCTCTTTTCTTGTCCTTCAAGGCGAGATATGCAAATCCCTTTTTAAGAATGGCAGCCGGCACCTTCTCGCTCTGCGGATAGTCGAGCTCCACTCGATCATAAGAGTCAATGGCTTGCTTATAGTCCTTTTTACCGTAATGGGATTCCCCAAGCCAATAGCGTGCGTTGGGGGCGAGGTCCGAGTTCGGATATTCCGTCAGAAACGACGAGAACCCATCTCGGGACCCGTCGAGATTGCCTTCTTTGAAGTAGGCCAGAATCCGTTCGTATTCAGCCTTGTCCGATCGGTCGACGGGACGGACGGCGGCAACAGTAACCGGCTCTGGCAATTCTTCGGTGACGACGGCTGTCGACGTCCGTTCCGCCGGCTGGTTGTTCACTTCCGGCTCTTGGCGGGCCACTGCGACCGACACAGGCTCTTGCCGAGCGGCTGCGACCGGCTCAGCCGGCGGGACTGGATCGGCCGGCGCACTCATTTAAGACCGTTGGGTGG
>DATFDJ010000039.1:0-24300 GCA_035252115.1 Nitrospira sp.
ATCCAGTCAAGCCGTGCCACCATGACACCAAAGCTCTGTCGGTTATGTCCACGTCTGAAGTGCCTCTGGTGATTAAGGCCAGTCGCACCTCATAAGAAGAGTCCACAATTCACTGCCTCCCTGACCTTCCCGACACTATTAAAACTAACATGTAAAACTAACATGCTGACCTTTTTATAGCTTGGAAGGGTCTTACGTGAAGTAGCCCTTGGATTCGACCGGCTGGCCCTCCCTACAGTCAGAAAAAGACGGGCGTACTCGGGCCTATCCTAGGATGCGACGGAGGACTGAGTACAGTACTGTACAGCCTCAAAGCAAAGGACGGGGTCTAACGGAGGGCGTCTATGGCAACAGAACGAATGATTCGTGTCATAGTCGTCGAAGATCATGCGCTTCTTCGAGAGGGGCTGCAGACCTTTTTGGAATCTTTTGGCGATGTGAAAATCGTGGGCGAAGCAGTTAGTGGTGAAGAGGCTCTTGAGAAAGTTGAACGAATCCTGCCGGACGTCGTGGTGATGGATATCAATATCCATCACATGGATGGGATCACTGCGACACGAAAAATCCACGGCCGCTATCCCACTATCCCGATCGTGGGACTTACCGTTCTGTCAAGGAAATCGTCTTTCCAGCCGATGCTCGATGCCGGAGCGTTCCGAGTTCTCACAAAAGGCGAAACGGCGGTAGAAGGGCTGTACGAGGCCATCAAAGAAGCCGTGACGCCGGTGAGTGTGAGGCCGGAGGATGAGAGTGGGATACTGATCAACAAGCCTCGCGATGTGCGAACCAGCATTCCAGAAGACCATACAATCAAAGAACCGAGTACCTAACCTCCGGTGTCGGTGGCGCAACTCCAGGACTACATTCGCAAGGCGCCCGCCGCCCTATCTATCCCGGAGTGCATTCAATAATCCATGTCCGCAATATCGTAGTGGCATGCGCTCTTCTTCTACGCGGAAATGTGGTGATGCCATGGCGGTGTGTGCCGCATGTAATGCCCCGTTTGGGTTGCAGCTTATCGGGTCACATCCGGCTTCAAATTTCTTCCATCAGCCGTTCATATTCGGCTTTGACAATGCCGTAGTGATCACAGGAGGCCTTTTCCAAGCCTTTTCGGTCAAGGACCTTGACCATTCCTCTGCGATAGGTAATCAACCTGTCGCGTTGCAAGTCGGCGGCGGCAACGGAGACGCCTGCACGACGCACTCCCAGCATTTGCGACAAAAAGTCCTGTGTCAGTTGGAATTCGTCCGTACCTACCCGGTCATGGGTCATTAACAACCAGCGGGCACAGCGTTGTCGGATCTGATGAGTCGCGTTACAGGCGGCATGCTGCGCGACCTGGACGAAGAGCGCCTGGGCATACCGGTACAGAATACGGCTCAACTTCGAGCGAGGATTTTTGATTTCAGTCTTGAAGTCCTTGACCGGCATCATCAAGGCTTCACCGGGAACTTGAGCGAACGCGCGCATCGGAATGCGGTCCGTTCCAAGCAGAATCGGCAAGCCTAACATCCCCTCCTTCCCCACGGTGGCTACCTCTCCCGTGTCGTCTCCTGCCGTCGTTACCAATGACAGGACTCCGCTGAGGGGAAAATAAATATTTTGAATGGGCTGATTCTGACCGTAGAGTTCATCTCCCGCCTTCAACCGAACCGGTGTCAGCTTACGCAACAGCCGCTTCTGCGCTTGAGGTGGTAACGCCGCAAGTAATCGATTTCGAGGATGACGGGAGTTCGCCATAAAGCCGATGTATACGATACCGCGCTCTCTGTGATCCTATGGTGTATGGAGACGGAAGAATACACACCTGTCCCCTAGTACGGTTCCCCTCCTCGGCGTGGTGCGCTGGTTCTGCACAGCATTTTCCTAGTTACGGTGCCGCACAGATTGTCTGTACGGTAGAAGACAAAGTACCGCCAGCAGACGGTTTGGTCCCTGTCCAATCGCCTGCTACAAGCCGTCAACGGCGAAGAAGAGGAGCGGCTCCCGTCGGTCGCACTCAAGGACGTTAGAGCGTCGCTTCTCAAGAGATCCATCCCCATGCAGGGGGTGGCTCCAAGAAAGGCTCCTGTGCCACAGAGAATTCGCGACATAGTCGTGATTGGGGCCTCGGCAGGTGGTGTCGAGACACTGGAAACGATCGTGGCGGGTCTCCCAGCGGATTTTCCGGCCGCCGTGTGTGTGGTGCTTCATATACAGTCGTCAACCATCAGTCGATTACCAGCGATTCTGAGTCAGAAGGGACCGCTTCCAGCCCGACATCCGACCGATGGCAGTCCGGTCCGCAAGGGCCTGATCTACGTGGCCCCGCCGAATCAGCACCTGCTCATTAAGGATGGTCACATTCAGCTCAGCGCCGGACCAAAGGAGCATCGGACACGTCCCGCCATCAATCCGCTGTTTCGGTCGGCCGCCCTCGCCTATGGGCCCCGCGTCATCGGAGTGGTGCTCACCGGTACGCTCGACGATGGGACGGCCGGCCTGTGGGAGATTAAACAGCACGGAGGCACCACCGTGGTGCAAGATCCGAGTGATGCGCGTTTTCCCGACATGCCGCGCAACGCGCTCGAACAGGTGCCCATTGATCATGTTATGCCTGTCGGCGGAATAGCATCCTTATTAACCGACCTGGTCGGTCAACCTATCAACATAGACGCCACTGAGGAGGACGTCATGAAAGCGTACCAATGGACCGATCTCACCTGCCCCGAATGCCGGGGTCCGATCAGACAGTCTGGGCAGAGTACTCTGAAAGAATATCGGTGCCGGGTCGGCCATCGCTATTCACCGGAAACCTATGTGGCCGCGGAGGCGGAGACTCGGGAACGCACCCTGTGGCAGGCCATTCTCTCGTTAGAGGAAGCGGCGGAAGTTATGAAGGAGTTGGCCCAGTCGAAACCGAGAGACAAACGGCGGTTGCAGCACGCGGCCGAGAACAATCTCCAAGCCGCTAGGAAGATTCGCGAGCTACGAGAATGGCTGACGAAGGAAGAGTCGCGCGATTTGATCGAGGAAGCAGACGACCAGTCCCGTCACGAAGACCCCGGAGAGTCGGCGGCATAATGGGACCGCCTTGCCCTTGAGCGAATACGGAAAAACCGCAAGCTCGGGATTTCACCAGTAGTGGAGCGTCAGTGGTGTGCCTACTCTTTGCGAATAAATGTAGAAGGACGTTCACGTCTCAGACAGGTAATAAAAGTTCGCGGCTTCAGAATTCCGAGATACTCGGAGTCCAAGCCAGGATAGTAGCCCCACCCCGTAATGCCGTCAAAGACTTCTCTGTAGTCGCGCTTTTTGCGACGGTTCGGTTAGGTTTTGTTTAAATTCGAATTAGACTTCGCCGATTATTGGGACTGTCAGGAAAGAATCAGGCAGGTCCCAAAAATTCGCTCCTAACCGGGAATTCTGAAATTCGAGTGTTTCATGACATCTTGGATAGCGCCATAAAGTTGTTCGACGGCCGCCTCCTTCGTGAGCAAGGTTACAGCTCCGGCTTTCAGCATGGCTGAATGGTTTACCTCATCCGCATTCACCGATAAGCCAATGATTTGAATATCGGGACGCCTCTCCTTAATGCGGGCCGTCCCCTCGATGCCGTTCATCTTTGGCATGCTGATGTCCATCAGCACGATGGCTGGTTCGTGCTTCACCACTTGATCCATGGCCTCTTCTCCATTCGCGGCTTCCCCAACCACTTCCAGATCCGCGTACCCCTCCAACACACTCCGCAGTCCTTTCCTCACCATGGTGTGGTCGTCCACGAGCAACAGACGAATGCGAGGCGGTAAAGAGGTGCGGGAGACCAATGTGGGATTGGGGGAGAAGGATGAGCTTGTGCGCTTCGGCGGAGAAGCATTCTTGTAACGTTGATCATCATTTGCTTGAAGCGGCAACGTCAGCGTAGCCGTCGTACCCTGGCCGGGGGCCGACTGAATATCGAACGAGCCGTCCAGCGCCCGCATCCGCTCACGGATACTGAAGAGGCCGAACTTGGAGGAGAGCCCTCCATTAAGGGTATCAGCAGCAGCAGCAGCAGCAGCAGCAAGATCGAAACCTGTCCCGTTGTCGGTCACCGTAATCCTCAGCAACCCATCACCGTATTCAACGTATTCAAGCGAAACGGCCGCTTCTCCTGTCCCGGCATGTTTCCAGGAATTGATCAAGAGCTCGCGCACCGACTGGAAGAGCAATACGGTCTGGTCTTCCGGAAGAAGGAATCCTGGGTTGTCGGACACGGTGACGGTCACAGCAAAATCGTGCTTGGCTCGCATGGATTCCCCGAGCCACTTCAACCCGGCCGCGATCCCATGGTCACGCAGCGCCGGCGGGCTGAGTTCCGAAACCAAGGTGCGCGTGTAGGCAAGCGCCTCGGACAGCGTCTCATCGACTTTTTTCATGATGGCTTCACAGCCCGGCACTCCCACGGCATACCGCTTGCCTTGGCCCACCTGCATCTTCCCGAGCACAAGCAGTTGCTGGAGGTGATCATGCATCTCCGTCGCCAGCCGCTTACGCTCCCGTTGTTCGGCAAGATTCAATTCTGCCGCGAGGGCTCGCAACTTCTCCCGGGAGGAAAGCAATTCGGCAGTCTTTTCAGTGACCGCGCGTTCCAGGTCCACCGTCCACTGCTTCAAACGCTCTTGCGCCGTGCGGAGCACCGCCTCGGTTTCCCGAAGTTTCGTCGAGTCGAAGTAATAACAGATCACGCCATACTGCCCGTCCTGCAGCATCAAGCGGTGCAATTCCCATTCGTAGCCTTCGGTCTTGTCCACGTCAGCACGCGGATTGATGAAGTCTTTGGAGAAATATGACTCACCGGTATTCAGTGTATGGCGGAAGACGCGGACAATCTCGGCAGCGACCGGCTCAGGCCAGAGGATGCACATGGCTTCCGCAAAGTCTCGCCCGATGACAGGCTTCACATTGCGAAATGCGCCGCGCTGTCCCGACTCGTTCATGTGCGCGATCCGGAATTCCGCATCGACGATGTACGTGCCGAACGGCGACCGCTCGACCAACTCCCGGAAGCGTGCTTCGCTGCGGCGGAGCGCCCCGGCAGCCTGAGCGCGCTCTATGAGCTCCGTAGCCTGCCTTGCTAAAATGTCGAACAGCCGCAAGCGTCGCTCCGCCGGCTCGTGCGATTGGCGCCAGTGCGTGGAGATCATGCCCAGCAGCTTGCCCTCGCGCGAGATCAGCGGCGTGCTCTGAGCAGCGAGGATACCGGCCTGCAGATACGCGCGTTGGTCCTCCGTACCGGCCATGAGGCCGCATTGTTCAACATTCGGCACAATCGCTCGGTCGCGGGTACGGAGCGCCATGCCACAAGTGCATTGAGAATCAGCACCAACCCATTCCCAAAACCTCACAGCGTCAGAGCTGAATCCGCACGATGCCAGCAGGCGCAGTTCACCGGCTGAGCCACGATCGGGATACAGCATCTGCATGCTCGCGTAATCCGAGCGCATAATCTTCGCTGCAGCGCCCACGATCCGGTCGTACAGCCGTTGGATATTGTCCTCGTGAACGATTTCTGCGCTAATGCATTGCAAAAGCTGGGTGTCCGCCAATTCTTCTGCCAGTTGTGCTTGACTCTGGCGCAAGGCTTCTTCGGCTTGTTGCCGTTCAAGATAGTCGGCCGCCTGCCGCGCCAGGAGATCCATGAGCCGAAGTTCGCGCTCGGACGAACGATGCGGCTCGCTGAAGTGTGTGGAAATCATGCCGAGCATATTGCCCGCGCTGCTGATCAGCGGGGTGGACTGAACCGCGCGCGCACCGGCCTCCAGCATCACGGCAAGGGCGGGCGTGCCGGCGAAAATCTCGCTTTGAGTCACATCTTCCACGATAATGCGCTCGCAGCGTTCCATGGCCGTCCCGCATGCGGACGCGCGGTCGTCGACGGTCGCAAAGAACGTGAGAAACGGTTCCTCAAAGCCTTGCTGCGCCGCGATTCTGAGCGCGCCCGATGAGGGATCGAACAGTTGAAGATTTCCTTTGCTGGCCCCGGTCATGGCGATGGCGGTCCGGACGATTTGAGAGAGACATGCGTCGACATGGCTTCCCGGACGGGAACACTCCGCTCCGGCTTGATGCAGAAGCGCCATGGCGTCCCGATCGGCAGCGATGCGCATCTCTGCTTGCTTGCGCTCCGTAATGTCCACCAGCATGTTGATGCCGCCGACAATCGTGCCCGAGGAGTCGCGCAGCGGCGTTGGATAGGGGGTGAACCAGATCCGCGTGCCGTCGGGCCGTTCGGCGATCGCTTCCGCACCGCGCACAACGCGGCCTTCTTTAAGCGCGACCGCCATGGGACACGTGTCATGGGACATCGGCGTGCCGTCCGGCCGGTACAGCTTCCACGTGACACACCACTTATCGGTCCCCAACTCCGGACGTTGGCCGGAAAATTCGGCTGCTGCGGGGTTGAAGTGCGTGAGACGACCCTCGGCATCGGTGGTATAAATTGCGACAGGAAGCGCGTCGATCATCTCGCGGAAACGCCGTTCGCCCTCGCGCAAGGATGCTTCGGCTTGTTTCCGTTGTGCGATCTCCGCTTGTGCGGCGGTGAACAGCCGGGCATTGTCGATGGCAATGGCCGCCTGGGCTGCGATCCCCGTGCTGAAACGCTCCGCTCGGTCGGTGAACATGGCCGGTTCAGGATGACCAAAAAACAGACCGCCCAGAACTTCGCCGGAGCGTGAGACAACCGGCACGGCCAAGTAGCTTCGCACCGGCAAATGGCCCTTCGGCATCCCGTGGTGGGGAGGGTTGTGTCCATACCGTGGGTCTTGCAAGACATCATCGATGCGGACGACTCCGGTACCTCGAAATGTCGGCTCGAACAACGGCGTGTTACGTGGAAGGTCGAACTTGGCGAAGGCTTCGCGCGGCGCCCCGGAGAGCGTGTAGAGAAAGTAGGATTCGCCCTGTTCGTTAACCTGGTTATAAAAAAACGCGCCGAACGCGGCGCCTGTGAGACTGGTGCCCGCGTCTGTCACTTTCTGAAGCAACCGGTCCAGATCCAGCTCGGCGGCAAGGGTCTTCGCAACATCGTGCAGTGTTTCTGCTTCTTCGCGTGCCGCCCATTCTCGGGCTAAGAGCCTCACGCGTTCTTGCTCCGTCTGTTTGCGCTCGGTGATGTCTCGTGTAAAGCAGCGGGTGTGGACAAAGGTGTCGCCATCCCACAGGACATTTGAGTTAATGACAACGTGGCGTATTGACCCGTCTTTACACCGAAGTCTCGCTTCGTAGTCGCGAAGCGTTTCATGGGCGGCGAGCCGTCGAAGGATATCTTCAATGACTGATGGGTCGGCATGGAAGTCGGCAATGTGATGGCCGATATATTCATCCTGGGCGTACCCAAGCATATCGAGCTCAGTGCGATTAGCCCAGACGATAATCCCGTCTGGTCCTACGGAATGCATGCCAATCGAGGCGTTTTCTATAAAATCCCGGATATCTTGTTCCGAACGACACAAGTCCCCGCTTATTCCTCGACCTCGGTGATCGTTCGTGTTTTCAGCTAGGCGAGACGACGCATTGGACGACATGACTTTCTCCTACCCATAGAATGGCGGAGGCGGGCGCAACTCTATACCCATAGTAAAGAGACGGGTTGGGTGAAACTAGGGAACCCCCTAGCATCGATGATGGGACATTGATTTCAATAGGACCTCAGGAGTAGCTTATTGGCTCCAACCGCCCTCCCTGTGATAAGAGGATTAATTCGTGGTTGCGGACTTGTCTCACGTCAGATCCTCTGCCCGTTCTCCTCAAATTCTCATCGCTGAGAACAATATCTCGACCGTTGAATCGCTGATCCAGACTCTTGGGGATAGGCGGCTCAATGCTGACTATGATGTGTGCACCTCTCACGATGACGCCGTCATTAAGCTGTTTCGTTCCCCCCCCCGTACCAGCTCATTATTAGCAATGTGCGTCTTGCTGAGATCGATGACTTCTTCCTGCTGAAACACAATCAGCACCGTCAACCGCTCGTCCCGTTTGTGGTCACCAGTGGAGCTTCGGACGCCGAATCTTCCCGCCGAGCCTGGAAGGAAGGGATGTTTGATTTCCTTCCCACTCCTCTGGAACGTGAACATACCGTAAGCATCATCCGGCTGGCGCTATGGCACAACAAGTTCAAAACTCTCATCGCTTCCCGAGATAAGGCGGTGGAACGGTACCGGCAGCATCTCGCCGACTATCCAGGTGACAGGAGTGGTGAAGCATTCCGCACAATCCTGACATCAATTGAACAGACCGTTTCTGCGTACGAGCGCACCATCCATCAAATTGAAACGAGTATTTACTGCTTCGCTGGTCTCGCGAAGATTCTTGACAACCAGGATCGAGAGCGTGTCTTGCAGCGCCTGGATAGTCTGTACGGCCCCCCGGCCGTAACTTGATATGTCTGTTGTGAACGATGAAAGAGCAGCCTTACTTGATGATTCGAGGAAGGCCCTCACCGAGTGTGAGACCCGTCTTACCAAAGTTCAAAGTCCGTCATCGCAAGGAACCTCTAGATTTATGAGCCGCCATGGGTGACTACTGACTCGGCTGGGGTGTACGGCCCAAATTAAACTTCGACTGCCTAACCCAATTTTTAGTTTCCTCTTCCTAAGTTGAAAATTGACACAAATTTGATACAAAACAGGCCGGCGGTCGAAGACGGATTTGTAACTTGTTGAGTTAAGTGGTGAGCCGCCTGGGACTCGAACCCAGGGCCCTCGCCTTAAAAGGGCGATGCTCTACCGTCTGAGCTAGCGGCTCACCGGATGGGAGAGAGCGCATTCTAGCACTCTCACTCGCGAAGAATGAAGAACGGCCTATCGCAGTTTCCGTCGGGCCGGACGCTTGATAGGGTTGTTCAGTACAATGGTGGCGTCTCGTTTCGATCCGGTCGAGATCATATCGATCGCACACTCGGCTTGGTCCTCGATGAAACCCAGGTACCGCTTGGCCTCGGATGGAAGTCGTTTGTAGCTCGTGACTCCCGTGGTCGAAGCGAACCAAGCCTTGAATGTCTTGTAGACCGGCTCGCATTCCGACAGCGTTTGGAGATCGGCCGGCATTTCGCGGTACGTATGGCCCCGGTACCGATATCCGACGCAGATCTTCAATTCCTTGCATCCGTCGAGCACGTCCAGCTTCGTCACGGCGAGCGACGTGAGACCGTTCACTCGCGTGGCGTAACGCATCGCGACGCCGTCGAACCATCCGCAGCGCCGCGGACGTCCCGTCGTCGCGCCGAACTCTTTTCCACGTTCCTGCAGTGCGGCACCGACTTCATCGGACAACTCGGTGGGGAACGGTCCACTGCCGACGCGCGTCGTGTAGGCTTTGGCGACACCGAGCACGGCATCGATCTTCGTCGGACCCACGCCGGTCCCGGTGACGGCGCCTCCCGCCGTGGCGCTGGAGGAGGTGACATACGGATAGGTCCCGAGATCGACATCCAAGTGCGTGCCTTGAGCGCCTTCGAATAGGATCGTCTTTTTCCGATCGATCATCCGGTTCAGGAGCAGCGAGGCATCGAGGATGTGGCTCCTGAGACGGTCCGCATAGCCCATGTATAGCTGAAACACTTTCTCCACCTCGAACCGATCGAGCTTGTAGAGCTGTTCAAGAAACCAATTGATCTCGACCAGATTCTCCTCGAGCTTTGTTTTGAACGCGCGAGGATTGAGCAGATCCCCCACTCTGATACCGATGCGAGCCATTTTGTCGGCGTAAGACGGACCGATGCCCCGGCCTGTCGTCCCGATGCGGCGCGATCCCTTCGATTGCTCCGAGGCCTTATCGATGGCCTTGTGATAAGGCAGGATCAAATGCGCCCGCTCGCTGATGAGAAAGTTCTTCCCGATCTTGACTCCCTGGTTTTGAAGATAGTCCATTTCTTCAATCAGCGCGGCAGGATCCACCACGACGCCGTTGCCGATCACGCACACAGTGTCTCGATAGAGGATGCCCGAAGGGACAAGGTGAAAGACGAACGTGCCGCGATGAGTGATCACCGTATGGCCGGCGTTCGAACCGCCCTGATAGCGCACCACGACGTCGGCATCGGCGGCCAAGATATCGACGATCTTGCCCTTGCCTTCATCACCCCACTGTGCACCGATGACGACGAGATTGCCCATGGCGTCTCCCAAAAAAACAGCCCTGGCTGGATTGAGCGCCAGGGCCGGGGCGTCATGGTAGGGACCGTTCTGTGGTTTGTCAAGAAGCAAGGCAGGGTCGCGAGAGCGTCGTTCGCTCGATCGGCCGCTCACTTTCTTGACTGACCGCGGGTCGCGATGTTAGCATGCCTTGCATCGGAACCGCGCAATTTCAAATTACAAATCGATCTTGTGACGTGGGGCTGTGGCGCAGCTGGGAGCGCGCGTGAATGGCATTCACGAGGTCGCGGGTTCAATCCCCGCCAGCTCCACCAAACCTCGCTTGCGCGTGCCGCCGCCTATTCAAATTTTTTGGTGATTGGGAGGCGGAGAAACACATCCGATGCTGGAACCCGCGACCGGGGGTTCCGAAGGGGGTGAGCCCCCTTCGTGGGGAGCATGCGAGGGGGCGGGCCCTCTCAGCAAGAGTCGGTGAGAAAAGCTTCTGATTCGAACCGACGAGGGAGCGCGGTTCAATCCCCGCCAGCTCCACCAAACCTCGCTTGCGCGTGCCGGCGGCTCTTTATCGGTTTATCCTAATGGACGCCGCCGGAGAAGCACCTCAAGTGGTTTCGAGGTATTTGCCTCAAGCAGGCTTAGATTCTTCGCTCCCGCGTGCCGCCATAGACCGATGACTCTTCTCATTATCATCCGCCTTCCGCCGCTCCTACGCTAGGCTCATTCTGTTGACGTCTGCTCCATACTAACTGAGTACCGGTATGCTGCAAATCGAATCTGTCCATAAGCAGTTCTCGACCAAAGTCTTGCTCAACGGGGCTTCCGCACACCTGCGCCCGCAGAGCCGCGTCGGCTTGGTCGGGCCGAACGGCACCGGCAAGACGACCCTGTTCAAAATGATCCTCGGCGAAGAATCGCCCGACAAGGGAACGATCCGGAAACGCCCCCGTCTACGCATTGGCTATCTCCCGCAGGAACTGGAGACGATTTCCGGCAAGACGGCACTCGATGCCGCGCATCGGGATCAATATCCCGAACACGAAGCGAAACGGATTTTGTCCGGCCTGGGTTTCAGCGAGGCGGACTTCGCCCGACCCGTGGAAAATTTATCCGGCGGCTATCGCATGCGCGTCGCGCTGGCCCACCTGCTCCTGTCCGATCCCGACGTGCTCATGCTCGACGAGCCGACGAACCACTTGGACAAGCCGACGCAGCGCTGGTTCGAAGAGTTTCTTCTCGATTCGAAGCTCACGCTGCTCGTGATCAGCCACGATACCGCTTTTCTCGATCGGATCGCGACGCACATTTGGGAGCTTCGAGACAAAACCATTCAAGAATACCGCGGTAACTATTCGAAGTTTCGGGAACTCCGGTCCGAACGCGATGCGCAATTGCAGGCAGCCGCTTCACGCCAAGCAAAGGAGGTGGCGCGGGTCCAGCAATTCGTCGATCGATTCCGCTACCAAGCGAACAAGGCCCGTCAGGTGCAGTCGCGCATCAAGCAACTGGAGAAGGTGAAGCTCATCGAGCTTCAGCGGGATGCCAAGCGGGTGAAGTTCAAGTTCCCCCTGCCTTCTACGAGCGGGCGTCATGTGTTGGACCTTGCAGGCGTCTCGAAACGGTACGGCGAAAAGGTGGTCTACTCCTCGCTCGATTTTTCGGTGGAACGAGGCCAGCGGGTGGCGTTGGTCGGTGAGAATGGCGCGGGAAAGAGCACACTGTTGAAAATGCTGGCCGGCGTGCTGGCGCCGGACAAGGGAACGCGGACGGTCGGTCATGGCGCAAGCATCCATTATTTTGCACAACACCAGGCCGAGTCACTCAATCCCGAACATACAATCCTGGAGTCGCTGGCCGAAGCGTCCAACACGGCCGAGATGAATTTTCTCCGCGGTTTGGCAGGCGCGTTTTTATTTTCCGGTCCCGATCAGAAAAAGCCCATCAAGGCGCTGAGCGGCGGGGAACGCAACCGCGTCGCACTGGCCAGGATGCTGGTCGAACCTGCGAATACGCTGCTGCTGGATGAGCCGACGAATCACCTCGATCCCGCTTCGGTCGACGTGCTCACCGACGCGCTGACCGATTTCCCCGGCACCATGGTGTTCATTTCACACGATCCGACGTTCCTCACCAGGATCGCGACGAGGGTCGTCGAAATCGAAGACGGCAAGGCGCGAAATTTCTTCGGCGACTATGAATATTATCTCTGGAAGAAAGCGCAGGAGTTCGAATCGATCAAAGAGTCCAGCGAAGAGTTGATCAAAGGCCGTCACGTGAAGCCCGCTGCCGGCCCGACCAAAGCAATGTCGGCACAAGCCCAGCCGAAACACCAGGCAGGGGGTGATCGGCGCGATTTGAACAAGACGCAGGCACGGCTGGAAAAGCAGGTGGCGCGGGCGGAAGGGGAGATCGCGGACTGCGAGAAGAAAATCAAGGAACGGGATCAATTGCTCGCCGATCCGGCGTTGTACGAGGATTTTTCCAAGTGGAACGGGCTGCACCAGGAACAGGAGGGCTGGAAACAAGAATTGGAACGGATGACATCCCGCTGGGAGTCCTTGTCGGCCGAGTTACAGGGAGTGAAGGAAAAGCTGGAAGCGCTGCGCTAGGTTTGTCCGGCCGCGAGACAGGCAAAGGAGTGCGGCAGATGCAAGGCCGCAGGCAGGAAAAAACCGCAGGGGGGTTGCGGCAATACATTGAGGATTGTTTTGTGCCGAGAACGAAGCAGAAGGCTGCAGATCGTTCGCCTCAGGAGGGGGAGCGCATGGTCTCTTCCAGGTAATACGAAAGCCAGCGGTTCTTTTCCTTCGTCACGATCTCATCCCAGACAACCCCGATCAGGAACCCTTTCTCCCACGGTTTCACCCAGGCCACCGTTCCGTCCAGCTTTTCCTGTTGTTCCATCCGGTCCGAATCGAGAAACGCCAACGAGACCGTGATTTTTTCCGAAAGCGCCAACTTCTCCTTGGCATGCAAGCCGGCCCCGACCTTGTTCACATTGTCAAGGACCGCCGTGATGGCCTTCGAGCCGCTTTTCGGAGAGACGAGCGCAGACCCCACCAAGGTCGCGCGCACCAGCTTTCGACGTTCGCTGGTGGCCGTGATTGCTGGAGCGGTTTTCGATTCGGATTTCTTCATCGGCTACGTATAAGTATAACCGATTAGAAAACTTTGTCCATCGCAGGATGGCCTATGGGGCCTTCGGACGATAATACCTGCGTGTTTTGAGGCTCTCCGGCAGGTGGGCCTGCTCCTCCTTGGCCGCGGGATCTTCATGGACGTAGCGGTAGCCTTTCCCGTATCCCAATTCCCGCATCATCGACGTGACTGCATTGCGAAGATGGAGTGGAACGCCAAGATTTCCATACGTTTGTGCGTCGCGCATGGCTTCCAATAGACCGATATAGGACGCATTGTCCTTTCGTCTGGTCGCCAAATACGTGGTTCCTTGCGCCAGGTTGATCTGGGCTTCCGGAAGACCCACGAACTGAACCGCCTGGGCCACAGCAGCCGCCACTACGATCCCCATGGGATCGGCATTTCCCACATCTTCCGACGCGAAAATGACCAGACGTCGGGCAATGAACTTGGGATCTTCCCCCGCCTCCAACATGCGAGCCAGCCAATAGAGCGCCCCATCCGGATCGGAGTCACGCAAACTCTTGATGTAAGCGGAGATGAGATTGTAGTGCTCTTCACCGGCCTTGTCGTACCGGAGCGTTTTCTTCAGCAACGCCGCTTCAACAGCCGGATCGTCCAGCCGCCTGGTGCCATCGGCTTCCTGCGGCGCCTGGGCTGCGACGAATTCGAGCGCGGTGAGCAACGCCCGTGCGTCGCCGTTCGCGAAGTTCACGACTCGCCGTCTGGCCTCCGGAGTCATCGTGATCCGCCATGAACCCAAGCCCAGTTCCGAATCGGTCAGAGCCCGGTCGAGGATGCGGCCGAGCGCATCGTCCGACAGGGGTTGCAGCACCACGACAAGCGATCGAGACAACAGCGGAGCGATCACTTCGAAGGAGGGATTCTCGGTCGTGGCGCCCACCAAAATAATGGTGCCCCGCTCCACGTGCGGGAGAAACGCGTCCTGCTGGGCCTTGTTGAAGCGATGGATTTCGTCCACGAAGAGCACCGTCTTCCGCCCCTCCATCGACAACCGGTGTTCGGCCGCCTTGATGATCTCGCGAAGCTCCGGGATGCCGCTCGTGACCGCGGAGAACGACACGAAATGAGCCTTGGTGTGATGGGCAATGAGCGAGGCGAGTGTCGTCTTCCCGCAACCGGGCGGGCCCCAAAAGATGAGTGAGGACAGCCGATCCGATTCGATCGCATTCCGCAGCGGACGACCGGGGCCCACCAAGTCGTCCTGCCCGACCAGATCGTCGAAGGACCTTGGCCTGAGCCGTTCCGCCAATGGCGCTAGACCGACCGGTCGAGCGCCCCGCTCCTTGGTGAAAAGATCGAGCGCTTGTGGTTCACGACGTGACATCGTGCCGTGGATTCTATCAGGATGTTGAAAAAGTCCGCCAGCGGCGTTCTCCGGCAATCCACCTTGACTGGTTCGCGAACGACCTGCTACCAGAAGCCCAGTGCTAAGTTTTTAGTGCTCGGTTGATCAGGGCCAGAGGAAATCGCATGAAAGTTCAGGCCAACGGCATCACGCTGGGATATGACGACCACGGACGCGGGACGCCCCTCGTCTTCCTCCACGCGTTTCCGTTCAATCGGACCATGTGGGAGCCGCAGGTCACGGTCCTTTCGGCGCGACATCGCGTGATCACGATCGACCTGCGCGGACATGGAGAGTCAGACGCGCCCTTCTGGCGGTACAGTCTGGAGCAATATGCCGACGATGTCAGGGTCCTGCTCGCTCATCTGGGCATCGCCAAGGCGGTGTTCGTGGGCTTGTCGATGGGAGGGTATCTCGCCTTTACGTTGTACCGGCGCTATCCGGAGTCGATTCTCGGACTCGTCCTCGCCGACACGAGAGCCGAAGCCGATACCGCCGCGCAGAGCAAGTGGCGGTTCGATCTGGCGCAGCGCGCGGGCGCCCTCGGACCGTCGGCCGTTGTCGAGGACATGCTGCCGAAGCTGCTGTCTCCGAGGCGCTACGCGCGGGATCCCGATCTCGTCGAGCGCGTTCGAGCCATCCAGGCGTCGGCGCCCGTACCGGGAATCGTGGGGGACCTCATGGCCATGGCCGAACGGCCGGATTCAACCGACATG
Organism: Nitrospira sp.; assembly: GCA_035252115.1. Classification (GTDB taxonomy): domain Bacteria; phylum Nitrospirota; class Nitrospiria; order Nitrospirales; family Nitrospiraceae; genus Nitrospira_C. The sequence continues at coordinate 15,342 of DATFDJ010000039.1, forward strand.
CTGGCATCGATTTCAGTTCCGACGCTGGTCCTGTGCGGCGAGGATGACGTGTTGACCACGCCAACAGATGCGGAACGCATCGCGCGAGGCATCAGGGGAGCCAAACTGACGACGATTCCGGACGCCGGTCACATGAGCAATATGGAGCAGCCGGCGCTCTTCAACCGGGCGATCGAAGAATTCGTGCGAGGGATTCCGCTGTAGGGATGCTAAGCGGGACAGGCACCGCGTGCCGCGGAGCCAGTCCCTACCCCACGTCGCCGACGCCGCCCCGTCCGATCAGCTTGAGAAATTCCGCGCGCGTTTGCTGCTGCTTGCGGAACGCCCCCAGCATCGAGCTGGTCACCGCGATGGTATTCTGCTTCTCGACTCCCCGCATCATCATGCAGAGATGCCGGGCTTCCATGACGACCCCCACGCCATGCGCATTCAGTTTTCGCTGCAGCGTTTCGGCGATCTGGGTGGTCAGCCGCTCCTGCACTTGAAAGCGCCGGCTGAAGGCGTCGACGACGCGAGGGATCTTGCTGAGTCCGACGACTCGCCTGTTGGGCAGATACCCGACGTGGCATTTTCCAAAGAACGGCAGCAGGTGATGCTCGCACATGCTGAAAAAGTCGATGTCCTTGACGATGACCATCTCGTCGTAATCGATCGGAAACAAGGCCCCGTTCAAGAGATGATCGATGTCCTGATGATAGCCCTTCGTCATGAACTGCAGCGCCTTGGCCACGCGTTCGGGCGTCTTCAGCAGTCCGTGACGGCGCGGGGCTTCCCCCAGCGCGGTCAGCAACTGGCCCACCAGATTCATGACATGCTCCGGATCGGAGGGCGGACTGACGGCCGGAAGATTCTCGATACGCTGCAGCGAACGACGGCGTAACCGTGCCATATGGATGCGCTCCCTGATTATCGCGAATGCACCGGCGCGTACTCGAAGTAATTGTCACGCGTTTCGATGACCCCGACTTTGTCGAGTACCGCGTCCGGGACCTTCGCCGCCAGGAGATCCCAGATGATCTTGACGAGATTCTCTCCCGTCGTCGTCAGGCTGGTGAAAGCGCGATCGCTGTTGAGATCCTGGTGGTCGAACCGCCGGACGATGGTCTCCTCGACGATTTGATCGAGTCGCTCGACGGTGAACGTGCCCGCTCCCTCCTCGGCCTTGATCGTCACCAGTACGACATAATTGTGACCATGGCCGTTCGGATTGTTGCATTTGCCGAAGGCGGCCCGATTCTCCGCGGGCGACAGCCGATCGGTGTGCAACCTGTGCGCGGCGCAAAATCGGTAGCGTCTGGTGATGGTCGCTCGTACCATTTCATCAACCTGCCAAAAAAGAAGCCAGGATCGCCCACCGTTGAGCAACCCTGGCTTCGTCTTCCTTATCGCCGAGGCCTGCGCGGAGCTTCCACGAAGCGGATCAGGCGCTGAACGAGCTGCCGCATCCGCACGTGGTCTTGGCCTGCGGGTTCTTGATGGAGAACCCCGAGCCCTGCACGCTGTCGACGTAATCGACTTCCGCGCCCTGGAGCAGCGGAGCGCTCTGGGAATCCATAATGACTTTGACGTCGCCCTTCTCGATGACCGTGTCGTCTTCGGCCATCTTGGACTCGAACGCCATGCCGTACTGGTAGCCGTGACAGCCGCCGCCGCGGACGTAAATCCGCAGTCCGACCACGTCCTTTTCTTCCTTCATCAGTTCTTGAATCTTCTGCTCCGCCACCGATGTAATCGTAATCATGGGGCCTCCTTCTCTACAGACCGGCCTTCCGGGACCGACTGGATTGGCTTAGTGTAACACCTCTTTACCCAATATCAACACCTTGCGCCTCGGATTTTCTCGTGGTGGGCGCCGCCCACTTGCTTTCCGGCACTTTCACGACGACGTCGCCCAAGACCTTCGCTTGACAGCCGAGCCTGTGCCAGCGCTCGGTCAGAGCCTCTCGATCCAGTAAATCCTGCTCTTCAAAGTCGATCTCGGAGAGGTTCTCTTCGCCGTTCTGCACTTCCACTCGACAGGTCGTGCAGGACGCATTGCCTCCACAGTCATGATTCAGGGGAAACCCCAGTTCCTTGGCGGCATCGAGCAACGTGGTGTTGCGCGGCACCGACCCACTTTTGCCTTGCGGATGCAGGAACGTCACGCGCGGCATCGTACCGCCCTTTCAATGCAAGGTGGCCTCGGCCGGCGCCGCGGGATACGGACAGCGCTGCAGCCTGATGTGTTCTTCGAACTCATGGCGAAACAATTTCACGGCACTTTGGACCAACACCGACGCGCCGGTCACCAACGTGCAGTACCCGGTGCCTTTGACGAACCCGCACAGCTGAAGGAGACTGTCGAGATCCTTCTGACTGCCTTCTCCCGCTTCGATCTTCGACATCAGCGCCGCCAGATTGATGGTCCCCATGCGGCACGGGGGACACTGGCCGCAGCTTTCGGTCTTGAAAAAATTCGAAAACCTCAGCGTCTGCCGCACCATACACGTGGAATCATCCACGACGATCACTCCGGCCGATCCCAAACCGGTGCCGGCCCGCTTCAACGAATCGAAGTCCATCGCGAGATCGAGTTGGTCGGCAGTCACCATCGAAAAAGCCGGACCGCCGGGGAACACGGCCTTGATCTTACGGCCGCCCGGCACGCCGCCGCCGCACGTCTCGATCAGATTCCGGATCGTGACGCCCATCGGCATTTCATAGACGCCGGGACGGTTGACCGCGCCGCTCAACGAAAACATCATCGTGCCAGGGCATTTTTCGGTGCCGACCTCCGTAAACCAGGCAGCCCCCTTGTGCAGAATGCGCGGGATGTTGCACAGGGTTTCGACGTTGTTCACCAACGTCGGCTTGCCGTAAAGTCCGAAATCCGTCGGATAGAACGGCGGTTTCTGTCGCGGCATGGCGGGACGGCCCTGCATAGATTCAAGCATCGCGGTTTCCTCACCTGCCACATAGCTGCCGTGACCTTCGAACACCTGGAGGTCGATGTCGATGCCGGTTCCCAAAATATTTTTGCCGACGAACCCTCGCGCGGTCGCTTCGGCCAAGGCTTTCTTCAGATTGTCCCGTTCTTCATGATACTCATGGTTGACGTAAATGAACGACGCTTTCGCCTGAGCTGTCCGGGAGGCGATCAGACAACCCTCGATGAGTTGATGCGGGATGCTCTTCAACAGGTGGCGATCCTTGAAGGTTCCCGGTTCATGCTCTCCGGCATTGCAGACAAAATACCGTTCTTTGACTCGGTGGTTGAGCACTTTATCCCATTTCACACCGGTCGGAAACCCGGCGCCTCCCCGGCCACGAAGACCGGAGGCTTTCAGCTCCTGTACCACTTGTTCCGGCGACAGTTCTCTCAGACACTTCTTCCATGCTTCGTAGCCTCCGGCGTTGATATAGGCGTCAATATCCCACGGGGGACCACTCAACTGTTGGAGAACGCGGTGTTCAGCCAGGGTAGTCATGGAGGGAGTACTATACGAGGCGCCTCTCCCTCGCGTCAAGGCAGGATGGCAAGAATAGGCCTGAATCTCAATAGGTTAGGACCACAGCCCTATTCATAAGTGGGCATATAGGCCGTGAAGAAGAAAGCAGCCGGCGGCACGTGCCGCCGGGCCGGACGATTCGCTTACTTGAAGTGGCTCCCTGCGCCCATAAAAAACAGCATGGGAATGGACAACATAAAGTTGACACGCGACGCGAGCAGTGCCGTGCGTCCCCATTGCGCCATTTCTGCCGGAGCCGGTGTGCCTTGCGCCGCCGCCGTCACCGCCGCGATGATCTTTTTCTGGTTGGGCCAGATGATCCCATGCACGTTGGCCATCATAATGATGCCGAGGAGTCCGCCGATGCCGAGCGCGATCGCACCTGTCCCGCCCTTGGAGTAAAGGTAGAAATACAGGATAATTCCGGCCAGCACGGTGACGGTCGCGCCGTGACGGAACCAGTTGAGCGCAGAAGGCATCAATTTCGGGATCACGATGTTCTTCGTCGGCCCGTCGAGGCTCTTCATAAAGGCGGCGTTGATCAAGTTGAAGAAATACAGCAAGCCGATCCAGGTGATGCCGGCCAAGAAATGAATCCAACGGACAATGATGCCGACCCAATCCGCTTCGCCGGCCCCTCCGCCGCCTATGCCGAGATAGATGACGATCAGCACAACGGCGAGCGCGAATCCCGCACCCATCGTTTGCATCGGATCTTCAAGAAATTTCATGGGATCTCCTCGTTGAGTTCACTGCTAAGTCAAATTCTGTACTGTAGCGCCGCTTGGAATGTCAAGGAGAAGGGGGACAGCCACCCTTCCGATCGGTGGCTGTCCCCCTTCTCCAACCAGGACAGGCACGGCGAAGCCGGAGCCTGTCCCCTTCAGGTCATCAGCCGGTCTACCGCAAGACACAGCTCGCGCACGGCACCGGCCGACGCTTGCAGTGCGCCTTGTTCCTCGTCGGTCAGTTCATATTCCACGATGCGTTCCGCCCCGCCGCGACCAAGCGTGACCGGGACACCGACCACGACGTCCTTGAGGCCGTACTCGCCTTCGCAAAGGACGGCGCAGGGTAACACGCGTTTCTGATCCTTATGAATCGCCTCGACCATATCGACCGCGGAAGCCGAGGGCGCATAAAATGCGCTGCCCGTCTTGAGCAGACCGACGATCTCGGCGCCTCCGTCGCGCGTCCGTTTCACGATGGCATCCATTTTCTCCTTTGACAGCAGCTCGGACACCGGTTTCCCCCGGACGGTCGTATAGCGAGGCAGCGGCACCATCGTATCGCCGTGTCCGCCCAGCACCATGGTTTGCACGTCTGACCCAGGCACGCCGAGCTCGCTTGCGATAAACGTCCTCATCCTGGCCGAATCGAGCACCCCGGCCATGCCGATGATCTTCGACTTGGGCAGGCCGCTCACGCGCCGGGCCACGTGGACCATGGCATCCAGCGGATTCGTGACAAGAACGAGAATGATCTGGGGCGATCGGGTCACCAATTCGGTCACGACGGATTTCACGATCTTGGCATTAGTCGCGAGCAATTCGTCGCGACTCATGCCGGGCTTACGGGGAATGCCCGAGGTGATCACGGCGAGCGACGAGCCTGAGGTCTCTTCATAGCCGTTCGTGCCGACGACACGGCCGCTGTAGCCGCAGATGGGACCGGCCTGAGAAATATCCAGCGCCTTTCCTTGCGGGATGCCTTCCACAATATCGACGAGGACGACGTCATAGGCGTCGGTTTCCGCCAGACGTTGCGCCGTCGTGCCTCCGACATTCCCCGCCCCCACCACGGTGATCTTCGGTCGCCCCATACGCCCCTCCGGGTCAGTTTTGAGTTTTGAGTGTGGCGCGATGAGTTATCGGGCCCAGCATTTCCAACTCAAAACTCACAATTCAAAACTCACAACTACTTAGTGGTGTTCATGTTCCGTCCAGCCGGCCACTTTGAAATTGATCGTACAGACGAAGTTCTCGCCGTCGTAAAAGTTCACCTTGATTTTTTTCTTGCCGTAGGTCCGTGCCAAAAAATCCTCCGGATTGTCGATCAATCCTTGGTAGCTTCCCGGCGGATACTCGCCGAGATCGTGAAACACGACGATCATACCGGTCTTCACTTCCTGCAGAACCTTGACCGAACAGCGTGGGAAGACTTCCCAAAACTTCGCCTCGATCATCTCCTTGGTCGGCTCAGGACGATCCTCGCCCGGCTTGATGGGCTGCGCGAACTTCGCGAGCCGCCTGACGTATGGATACTGATGCCCGGTAAAGAGCTTGTACAGCCACGGCGGCACCGTCCGCTTCTCAGGCTCGCTGTGCATCAACACACGAAACTTCGTGACGGGTGACGGGTGACGGGTGACGGCACTCCGTCGGAATCCGGTTGTCACATCTCACTCGTCACCTGTCACCGTGCTTACGTCGTCAATTGCCGATAGATTCGTGGGAGCTTCGCCGGAAGCGCCTCCACACGATCGATGACCGCATAGCGGACGTCGCCGTACATGCGGCGAAGATACACATCCGCCTCCCGATCAATGGTGACACAGAAGGGAACCACACCACGCCGCCGCGCCTCCTCCAGCGCCGCCTTGGTATCCGCCAACGCGTACTCGTCCTTGTACTCTCCGTCCAAAGGCCGACCGTCGCTTAGGAGAACCAGCAAGCGGGTTTTCGCATCGCGCCCCATCAGTTTGCTCGTCGCATGGCGAACGGCCGCGCCGTCTCGATTTTGCCTCCGCGGCGCCAACCCGCCGAGCCGATGTGCCGATGAGCAGCCGAGCCGCTCGTCGAAATGCTTGATGACGAGAAAGTCCACGCACCGCCGGCCTTCTCCCGAATAGGCATAGAGCGCATACTGATCGCCGACCGCCTCCAGCGCTTCACACAGGAGGACGAGGCTTTCCTTCTCCACATCGATCACACGCAGACCGTTCCCGATCTGCCTGCTCGTCGAGCCGCTGATATCGATCAGGAATGCGACGGCGACATCCCGTTCCTTTTTTTCTCGGCGCACGTACACATCGTCATCCGCGTCCACCCCCGCCCGCAGTTCTGCGGTTCGGCGCACGACCGCTTCGACATCCAGTTCCTCTCCGTCGACCTGCCCCGGCACACGACGATAGGCCGGAGGCCGGAGGCTCTCAAAAAAACGCCGCAGTGATCGTATCGTGCTGTGACGGCTGCTGAGCGTTGTCGAGACGAACTCGTCAGACCCGGCCTCACAGGGTCGCTCGTGGACGTGACACCACTGCATGCGATAGTCCCGGATCGTAGAGTCCCATTCCGGATAGCGGACGGTCCGTGAGCCGTCGCCCGTCCGTTCGTCAGTCTTATCTTGCAGCACATCAAGAGTGACGATCTCTTCAACGAGAGGAGGCAGCGACCGCCCGGCGACCGGAGACTCTGCCGAGGCCGAATCTTCCACGTCTCGCACGCTTCCTTGGCCTGATTCAGGTCGTTCCGTTGATCCGCCGCCGCTTGCCATTCGAGTCGCGTCTCTCTGTGCTTCCGCTGCCCGTTGCTCTTCACGCGTGATGAATTCGGGATTCATCGCTCCCCGATGGATCCAATTGATCACGGGACGATACTCGTCTCCGCTCGAAACAGACGATGCTTGCCCCACAGCCGCATCCTGATTCTCGGTATCCGCCTCTGCCTTCAACATCTCGGCCTTGGGTGCCAAGAGCTCTTCCATCCGCACGTACACTCGGTGAGCACAACGCACGGCCTCCGCTGCCGTCGCCGGCTGACTCAACACCGGCCGGCAGAGATCCCATAGCACGAGCACCTCTTCCCTGACGGCTTGAGGAACCGAACGCTCGGATCCGCCGGTCGTCAAACGTAACAGGCCATCCACGATCAGTTCCTTTGCCGTCAATCCCTGCCCCGGATCCCTGGAGGTGATCGCTTCCGAGGCAACACGAGCGAGGTCCTTTCGCAGGCCCGGATACTCTTCCTGCAGCAGAAACTCCACGCGTGCGTCTTCCAAGACGGTCCAGAGATCCTGCATGAGACGTGGATGGGGATACAACCGGAACAACGACCCTAAAGAGTCCGGCAGCGGCTCGTCCATACGGCCATATCGTTTGCGCACCGCGCCGACGATGTCGGACAGCGCTTCCAGCTTGAGCCGATAGGTTCCGAATTCCAAATGACCCGCCTCATGCGCGGCCATGACGAGATACAGACGTTCGTTCTCATCCGCAGTGGGATACCGTCGAACGAGGGCCGGCAGCGCAATGGTCAGGCCGTCGGCGCTGACGGTCGCCCGCACGGAGGCATCGGTCAATGAATCCGGTAAAGGGACAATGGAGACGTCGGAGCCGCACAGACCTTCGACAAAGAGCTTGAGCCGTCGGGCGACCTGACGGAAAGGAACTCCACTGAGCGCCTCTTCGACCGAGAGCAGCGCGGTCTGCGATGCCACTGCGAAATAGGCCCGCGCTCCTTCAAGGCTATAGGCCAGCACTTCCATACCTGCCTTGAACCAATTCTCGAATCTCGACAGCGCCTGCGGTCCGTCTCCAATGAGACCCACGAGTTCCGGACAGCGTCGCAGATAGGACAATGCCGTCTCCGCATCGCGCTCACCCAGCAAAAGGCCGTACTGCAAGATTTTCGTGCGCCAGTCGGTGGATGGGAGTTGCCGTACGAGACTCGGGGATTCCGCCAGCCATGCGATACCGGCTTCCGTGGAGCGCTCTGCGAGCAGGGCGGCAAGGGTCAGGACATTCGACCGGACCGCGACCTCTCCGATCCCCGCAAGAAGAGCCGGACTGGTCCTTAGGAACTCCATCGTCGCCATATAATCCGGCTTTCCGAAGACGTTGGGCGTGATCAGTTTGAGGCCGAGTTGGAGCCAGCGCCTCACTTCATCGACTGGAAGGATCGGTACGAGCGTCGGGATCTGACGGACATATTCCAAACCGACCACCGCATCGGTACAAGTCACTTCCAGACCGATTTCGAGCCAGGGCTTGGTGTCCATCGGTTCGAGCGCGGTCAGAATATGTGGAGCATGTCGGACATACTCCAAGGCCACATTGGCGTCCTGGTCGGCCACCTCGAGTCCGATATGGAGCACCGCGGTCCGACTGTCGGGCAGATGGATCAGTCCGAGAGCCAATGGACTGTCCTTGATATACTTGAGCGCCGTCGCACCGGACGACTGAGCCAGGGACACGGCAAGATCCAGCCACGAAACGATCTGTTCTAAAGCGCCTCTTCTGTCCAATTCCGGGAGCGCTTCAATCGCCGCGCGCTCTGCTTTCGGTGAGACGTCGGCCAATTCCTGTAATAAGGAAAGAACGGCGGACGGTTGCACTGGGGTCAGAAGAAGTTTCGACACGAGATCGGCAGCGGCGGCTTCACCCAGCTCTGCGGCAAGATGTGCGACCAGGAGGTTGTGTCCCGACTGAGCGGCCATGGTCCAGACAATCCGGTGTAAAGGTTCGGATTGTA
>DATFDJ010000040.1:0-5349 GCA_035252115.1 Nitrospira sp.
CTAATTCTCCAAACCATCCCGCCGATCGATCCCTCAGCTTCTGATCATTCAGTACTGAGTCAGACTCGTCTGGTGGTGTATCGCCTGCAAGGAGCGCTTCATGATCAGCACATTCGACTTGACGCTACTGGGCGGTCTCGTATCCGCCGGAGGGATGGTCTTTCTCCGACAAGGAAAGTCATCAGCGGTCGCCGGAGCCCGATGGCTGGCAGTCGGGGCCCTGACGCTCTTTGTGGCATACGTTCACGGTGCAGACGACGGTTACCTCTTCAGCCCCTGGGGCGACGTCATGTTTCATGTCTTCTTCGTATCTACGGCGTGGGGCATGACGGCGTTTCGCATCAAACAGAGCGCCGAACGGCCGCATCGAAAGCCGACACCGGATCGCATAAGCTCATCACGCTTCCCATGTGAGGGGTAGTCTCCCGTCCTCAACGCCGTTGCGGAGAAGGACCCCGCAGCCCGACAACGAACATCGCAATTGCACCGACTGCGACAAGCGCGAGGATTCCTGCTCCCAGCGTGACAATCGGAGACAGGCCCATCCATCCGAACAGCCATGAAGCCCGGGGGATCGGCCGTCGCATGAATTCGGTCCCATACGGCACATCTCCCGAAACGTCGTCATCAGTCAATTCGGCTTTGAATGCCACCAAGTCACGGACAATGCGCAGATGATTTTTTGTGGTCTGGTCGAGATATTCGCTCGGCGTGACCTGGCTGATATAGAACAGGAGAGCCTGTGCAGCCGAATCTGACAGGCCGCCTTCCTTTGTCGCCACCATCCGAACGAGTTGATTCATTTCCGTTTGAACCGCAACAACGTGGCCCTTCACCACCGCTTGGCGCAGGGGCTGAAGTTGAACGAGATAGCGTTCGGATCCTGGGCTGACGGCATGACCAGGCCCCGGCATCTGTTCTTGCAGATGCTGCTCGATTTGGTCGACCCACTGATGCGGACTGCTAAGGGCATTAGAGGATGCGGATAACAGGAGAGGCCATAGCCCCAGCGCGGCGATCAAGATCTGCCGGTGCGTCGGCATGCCCGACTCCTTTTAATATAGGAAGGGCGATAGGTTTAGCCTCTGCCCCGCGACTGCCGATTGTCAAGAGTCGGCGGAGGAAACGGCAGCTCACTCGAGCCGCCCCTCCTAAGCGGGGGTCCATTCCCCCTCAATCTAGGGAGGCGGGACGGATCACTGGGGGATACGGTCCTAGTAGCGACCGCGTAGTCACTCGTACGCGAGGCAACAATGATAAAAACACTTCACGAAGGAATTACTGTCAAGCTGGAGAACGCGGATCCGCTCCAGGACGGCCGCGATGGGGAACAGGCTTCGGATGTCTTCTTGGACCGCCGTGGCGCAGAACGGGCGCCAATCGAATGTCCGGTCAGCTTCACCTCCGAAGAACGTTTCGACGACTGGTCAAAGGCGGAGGGCACGCTCTGCGATCTCTCCAAGACGGGATGCCAAATTTCCACCTTCAGGCCGCCCCTTCAGGGAAGTCAAATCACGCTCACCCTTCTTCTCCCGGACGGACTGCCGCCCATGCGCTTGATCGGCACGACGGTACGTCACGTGCGAGGTCGCGTGTTTGGGGCCGAGTTCCTTCCGCTCACACCGGAAGAACGAAGACGGCTGCAGACGCTGATCTTCAAGCATTTGACTTGGTCGGTGTATTCCCTCAGGCGGCCGGCCTTCCGGATTGCCGAGCAATAGCTTCTCCCCTTCTTCCCGTAATCCGGCTGGTTCTTTAGAGCTTCCCGATCAGCGTGGCGGCGCCGTGGAGCAGGAGGCCCACCAGGCCGCCGACGAGGGCGCCGTTGATCCGGATAAACTGCAAGTCCGTTCCGACCTCCCGCTCGATCGTCTGGACCATGTGCACCACGGACCAATCACGCACGGTCGCGGTCACGAGTTCCCCGATCTTGTCCCGATGCCTCGTCGCCAGATCGACCACCACATCCTGCAATCCATGCTGGACCAGCCTCACGAAGTCGTGGTCCGTCTTGAGCTGGTCGCCGAGTCCGGCCAACGCCGCATCGAGGTATGCGCGGGTCTCCGATTCCGCTTTTTCCAAATCGGTCAAGAGCCATTGTTTGAGGCTGTGCCAGGACTCGTCGATGAATTGCAGCAAGGCGTCATAGGTCAAGAGCTTGTCCTTGATGGATGCCTCCCGCTGCAGCGCCCGCTCCGAATGCATCAGCCAGTGCGCCGCCACTTCAAGACGGCCGATCAGCCGCCGTCTGACCGCATCGTCATGGTCCTCTCGCATGTCCCGGAGCACCGAGCCGAGCCAGTCCACAATCTTGCCGGCGAGCTTTTCATCGAGATTCACAAAATTCAGCAGACGGGACCAGGGCAGCTTCTCGGCAATGAGGCGGCACAACTGTTCTCGATGCTCCTTCATGTACTCGCGAGCGAGTGTCAGCGCGTCATCGATCAACCGGTCCCGTTGAGGACTCTGGAGAAAATTCGACAGGAGCTGTCCTGTCAACGGCGCCACAGTCAATCCTCGCACCATCTTCGTGGCGATGTGGCGAGTGAACTGACGCATGGCGGCGTCTTCAGACGCCTCGATCATCCGGGCCAGCACGCGTGCGATCTCATGGCTCATGACGTGCCTCCGCTGCGGGTCGAGGAGCACCGCGGTGCATTCCTCCGGAATGCGCCAGGATTCCACCAGCTTGCCGATGGCATCCGGCGTCATGAGCTGGCGTTGCGTCAAGCTGCCGATCCGAAACGCGATGCGATCCTTGTTGCGCGGGATGATTTGCGAGTGTGGAATCGGCAGGCCGAGCGGCTTTCTGAACAACGCCGTCACGGCATACCAATCGGCGAGTGCGCCGACCATAGCGGCTTCAGCGAAGGAGCGCAGCCAGCTCAGTGAGGGATACGCCGGCTCCCATATCAGCGCGACGACGAACAGGCCGGCCATGCCGAGCAGCAGGCCCGTTGCATAGGCGCGCACCAGCTCAGAGCGGCCTTCAATAGAATTGTCCGGGATGTCGAAGGTCATGACGCACCTCTCCGTTCTCTGCGACCCTAACATAGCCGGGAAGATGACCGCGACAGGCGGTTCCTGACGTTCGGCGTGCACGGTTCACTTCTGGAACGTGGTGTAAAATAAAAAAGAGACAGGGAGGGATATCATGATGTTCCACGATTGGACCGGCAGCCTTGTGCTCGTACTGTGTATGGTGATGATCGTCGCGGTCTTCGCCGTATTTGTGACGACGATCGCGATATGGATTTGGGGGAGAGAACCGGGGGTCGTCGAAGCACCGCGCTCAAATGAGATGGCGTATCCTCCACTCCGTGAAGCCGCATGAGCTGAGATGGCACATGACGCGCCTTATCCGGCGCGTCGTGAGCCGCGCATCTCGGCGGCGCGCGGAGATGTGGCGCTCTTTATCATCGCGCCGTGCGCCATTCATCAGAGGATGACGTCGCAGGGCTGCAGAAAGACCTTGAGCGGGACATCCTCCCCATGATGTTCCTCAACCAACTTCACGTACAACTGCTTCAAGGCATCCGCCATCGGCGTGACCTGCAGATCCTCGATGGCCACCATGAACGACACGTTTCGATCCGTCATCCAGCTATACTCTGAGACAGCACCCGTTTGGCCCTTCCCGCCCAATCCGGACATCACGGTGTATCCTTTGACTCCCTGATTGTTCAACACCTGGACAACGGCGCTCTCCAATGTCTCCCGGCAGATGATGGTGAGCATCTTCATGTCGTCCTCCAGCGAGCCACCCTGAGAAATGGTACACCATTTTCCTTACCCGGGGCGAAACATCCGCGCTCACCGCTTGAACCACCTTTGAAACCGCACGACTCGATGCCTGTGGCAGAGGATAGCCTGGCCGGGATACAGTGAGACCATCATGGAGACGGGATTCGATTGGATGACTCGCCACGGGTACGGCGCGATCTTCCTGCTGCTCATGCTGGGTATCGTTGGCTTGCCGGTTCCGGATGAGACTCTGCTAGTCTTTGCCGGGTATCTCAGCTTCAAGGGGACGCTCCAGCTCGAGCCGGCGCTCGCGACCGCCTTTGCGGGAAGCGCATGCGGCATCAGCGTCAGCTATGCGCTCGGACGGTTCGCGGGACTCCCGGCCCTTCTCAAATTCGGCCCGCTCATCCATGTTCGACCGGAACATCTTGAGCACGCGCATCGGTGGGTGGAACGCTGGGGAAAATATTCCTTGCTCCTCGCCTATTTCATTCCGGGATACCGTCATCTCGCCGCGTTCGCGATGGGCGCTTCACTGCTGAAGCCGGTAGTGTTCGTTGTGTTCGCCTATTCAGGGGCGTTGATCTGGTCAGGGAGCTTCATCGCACTCGGTTACGTCGCAGGCGAAGAATGGCAGCAATTCATACCGCTGCTGCATCGAGCCTTCCATACCGCGGCGTTGCTTGGCGCCGTCGCCCTTGCGATCGTAGTTCCCGTGCTTTTTTTCAGACGAGGCCGAAAATAAGAGCCAGGCCGGAGTCTCAAGCAAGTCGTTCAAAAAATACGTGCAATTAAGTCGCCGTCGTGCGGATGCGTGAAGCATCATCGCGTGTACGATGCGCCTCGTCAGAATTGTCCTGCAGACTAGGGGTATCCCCCATGTACCGGCTTGCGTGAAGCCGATACAACGGCGCAGTCATGTTGTCGCTTCACACGACCACACAGAAAAGAGGGTGGCCTTGTACATCAAGAAAGAAATACAAAATTTTATTATCGCGAGCGAGCATCTCTTCCGAGTTTTGTCGCAGAGAGAACTGTTGACCTGTCACGAAATAGAAATCCTCCGATGTTGTCTCGATGAACTATCGTCCATCGATTGCAAGCCATCCACGCAAAACGGACCGGCCGTCGCAAACAACACAGGGCTGGAATTATGAAAGGCAAGCAGCGGCTGATCGCCAGTATTGAAGCACCGCTCCGCAATAGTAGTGGTCACTGGAGAATATCGGTCGGCTATCGCCCCCGTAGATCCTTGGAGATCAGCACACAGCGCTCTTCCGAATAGGCCGCGATCAATCCGTTGATTTTGGTGCGCATGATGTCGCGATCCCTGAAGGCCTCCTCGAGATACTGGACTTTCTTCGTCTCCGGAACGTCTTTCACGTAGGCGGCCTTCTCCTCGAGATAGACATCGGGCAGAAGCGAGATCGATGTGAAATGGACGGGGAGTGCGAGCGTCTGTTGAAGGGCTTTCGCCGACGTGATCTCGATCACGCCGGTGGGAGCCGGCACGCCGAACACAAGAAATCTTCCTTGTCCGCTGAAGGTCCCTTGCATCGTCAAGGTGAAATCTTTATTCAATACCGAGACGATCGGATTGGGTCT
>DATFDJ010000041.1:0-16897 GCA_035252115.1 Nitrospira sp.
GTCCTGCCGTTTCGCGACAGCTTCAACAGTCTGTTCTTCGTCTCGATCGGCATTCTGATGAATTGGCGCGTGCTGCTGGATCACCCGGTCCTGGTGGCCTGTCTGCTGCCCGCCATTCTCGTCGTGAAATTCGTCACGGGCCTCGTCGCGGCCTTGGCGGTCCAGGCGCCGCCGAGGGCGGCGTTCATGGTCGGCGTCGCGGTGGCCCAAGTCGGCGAATTCAGTTTTCTGCTCGCCCAGCAGGGCCAGGAGACCGGGCTGCTCCGTGGAGACCCCTATCAGGTCTTTCTCGCGGTTTCCGTCCTGTCGATGATCATTACGCCGTTCTTGATGGAATGGTCTCCGTCGGCGGCGCGGCGCATCGAGGCGATGCAGCGGCTCAGGCATTGGTTCCCCAGCCGCACGACGGCGCACGCCCTGCAAGCGGAAGGCAAACAGATTCGGATCAAGGACCACGTCATCATCGTCGGGTATGGTTTGAACGGACGGAACCTCGCCCGTGTCTTGAGCGAGACGGAGATTCCCTACGTGGCTCTCGATCTCGACGGGGATACGGTTCGGCGGGAGTCGCAGCACGGCGTGCCGGTTTACTATGGCGACGCCACCAACGCCAACGTCCTGCGCCATGTGAAGGTGGAGGACGCCAAGGTCCTGGTCGTGGCCATCTCGGACCCGTTCGTCACCAGACGTGCGGTGCAGGTGGCGAAAGGGCTCAATCCGAAGCTGCACGTCGTCGTGCGAACCCGATATCTTCGCGAGCTCGAAGAACTCCACCAGTTGGGGGCGGACGATGTCGTTCCGGAAGAGTTCGAAACGTCGATCGAGATTTTCGCTCTGGTGCTGCGCACGTACAACTTGCCGCAGGAATTCGTGACCCGGAAGGCCGAACAGATCCGGCGGGAAGGCTATGCGCTACTGCGGCGCAGCGAGCTTCCCGAACTGGCTCATCACTTGCGCGGCGGGACGCTGACCGATGCGGAGGTTGAAACGTGTCGGATCGACGAAGACGCGCCGTCGGTGGGAAAAACATTCGGGGAACTGGCCCTCCGGCCGCGCACCGGCGCGTCGATTATCGCCTGGACCAGGGCCGGCGTCACGGAGTCGAATCCCTCGCTCAAAACGAAGCTGAAGGCAGGCGACATCGTCGTGTTGCTCGGCTCCCGGGAGCAGATCAGGAGAGCGATGGGTCTCCTGGTGGAACCGGGCAAGGACTAACGGTCAGCGACCCTGCACCATCGCCCGATACGCCTCGTCCAGCGTCCTGACTTCTATGATAGTGACCCCCAGCTTCCCCGCGAGCGCGGTGAGGTCCCATTCCTCCGTGTACATCTGTCCGCTCGGCACCAGAACGGTCTTGAATCGCTCGCCCGCGGCGGCTTCGACTTTTTGCGGCACGTTGCCGACTGGAAGAATGCGTCCGTCCGGTGAGATCTGACCCGTCATGGCCACGCCGGGACGCGGAGTTTCGCCCCGCCAGGCCGCCACGATGCCGACCGCGACGGCGCCGCTGGCGCTCGCTCCGTCCGTGACAGCGTTGTACGAACGGTTCTTGACCGTGACGACCCAGTCGCGGCCGTCGACGGCGAGTTCGCGCAACGCCGCTTTCACCGCCCCTCTTACACCGTCCTTCCAATCTTCGCCGACGGCGGACCCTCCGCCGAGATTGATCTCGCTGAACTGGACCACCGGCCCATCTTGTTGTGCCCCGGTCGTGATTTGAATGACGATGTAATGGACCACGCCGGTCCGTCCGTCCGCCCGAACGGCAAGCCCTGGGACGGCGGCCGCACGGATGTCTTCAAAAGCCTGTGCGGAGAGAAGGCAGACCGGCAGCGCAAACAGCAGCGAGAAAAGAAGAAGGGACCGCCGCACGACTAACTTCTCCAGCGCAGCGTCACTCGCCCTTTAAGCGGATGATCGAAGGGTTGGCCGGTCTGGACGGCCGCCAGGTGCGCCGCCTTGAGCTTATAGTACCACTTGGCCGGCGTGTCGGCATCGTCGATCAGCATCAAGGGCGGCTTGTAGCGCAGGCCGATCGCCTGGCGCTCCATGGCTTGCCGGTCTTGTTTCAGGAAAATATTGGCGAAATATCGGAACAAGGTCTTCGAGAAGGGGAGCCATTGCAATGCATTCCATGTGGCGCTGAAGTCGATTCGGCACTGCTGGTCGGTCAAGGGCGTCACGGTGGCTCGCGTCGACACGAACATGCCGCCGCACTGCACGAATTCGAACCGTTGATTCGGCAGGACGAAATCGATCGTCGTCGTCAGCGGTCCTCCGTAGAAGAAATTGAGGATCTTGTACGGGCCGCTGTTCTTGGACGGCGCATGCGGCACCATGCGAAACCCATAGGGAATCGGCTCAAAGGTTTTCGCTTTCTCGTGTATGCTCGACGGAGTTCGCCACCAACTGCTCTGGTGCACGAACGGGCCGTGGGCCGGGTCCATGAGACCGACGATGCCGTCGTCGATCGTACAGTCGAGCAGGGTGGAAATCTGAATCATCCGATAGGGGGAAGAGGGCAGCGGCAGCGGCGGAACCTCTGGAACCGGTTCATCCGGTCGCTGAGGATCGGGAACGAACACCCAGACGTATCCGTCTCGCTCCCGGCACGGATAGGTGGTGACGCCGATCTTTTCCGGCTGGAGGGGGGAATTTTCGACGAGCGCGGGAATCGTCCGGCAACGGCCTTTCTGGTCGAACTGCCACCCATGGTACGCGCATTCCACGCAATCGTTCTTCATGCGGCCGAACGAGAGCGGCATCCCGCGGTGCGGACAAATGTCGCGCATCGCGGCGACGCATCCCTGCATGGTCTTGCAGACCAGGATGGGAAGGCCGAGCAGCATGGTGCCCTTCAGCGTGCCGGGGCTCAGCTCCGAGCTCTTGCAGGCCGGGTACCAAAATCCGCACAGCGGCGCATTCTTGGACGGCTTGATCTCGGTGATGAGGTCTGAGTTCATCGACGGGAGGGATGCGTAAGCGGACGCTCCGGGACTGGAACCGCGCCCGATCGGACTATACTCACGGAGCCCCGGAAGGTCAAGCAACGGCCCGCGCTGTTGACAGGAAAAAGAAACGGGAACTATAGTCAAAAAATCGCCGAAATTTCAGGCTCCCCTCCGTAAGGCTGTCATGTTGACGACACAAACGGACCCAGCCGTCGCACTGTCGGAACTGCAGGCTTCCAAGCCGGACAAGGTCACCATCGTGCTGCTGAGCGGCGATCTCGATCGCGCCATGGCGGCGTTCATCATCGCGACCGGCGCGGCGGCCATGGGAATGCAAGTCACCATGTTCTTCACCTTCTGGGGGCTCAATACCATCCGGCGGAAAGGGGCGGCAAGCTCTGCGAAGGATTGGCTCCGCCGCTTGTTCGGACTGCTGAACAAAGGCGGCGCCGAAAGCCTGCCGCTCTCGCGGTTCCATTTCGGCGGTCTGGGAACCAGGATGATGCAGATCGTCATGAAGCAGAATCGGATGCCCGGAGTTCCGGAGCTCATGCAAACGGCGATGGAGTTGGGCGTCCGATTCATCGCCTGCACGACGACGATGGGATTGATGGGAATCACGAAGGACACCCTTATCGACGGCGTCGACCAATTTGCCGGCGTGACGACCTATCTTGCCGAAGCCAAACAAGGCAGCGTGAACTTGTTCATTTAGTTTATTGTGTTCATGTGGTTCGTTTTGTGCGGCAAGAGCCCCGGTGACCCAATCAACCAAACAAACAAGACGAACCAGACAAACCAAACAAACGTGACCGTATGCAAGCCGATGTGAAGCTCGACACCCTGGGGTATTTCTGCCCCATGCCCATCATCATGACATCGAAGAAGATCAAGGAACTGACGCTCGGGCAAGTGCTGGAAGTGGTATCCGACGACGAAGGAATCAAGAAAGATATGCCGGCCTGGTGCGAGACCACCGGCCATCAGATGTTGGGGCTCGAGGAGGAACAGGTCAAATCCGGTCGTATTTTTAAGGCATTCGTGAAGAAGACCAAATAGTCGATACGTTGCGCAGCAATGATGAAGCCGGAGCGTGGCATCCATCCCCTCCGGCTTTTTTATTGGCATCCGGCGGAGTGCTCGCATGGACCGCGTGATCGTTTGCGTGCCCAATTTCAGCGAAGGGCGAAGCCGCACCGTCGTCGGCGCGTTGGTGAATGCCGCCGAATCGGTGCCCGGCGTGTATGTGCTCGATCACACGATGGACCAGGACCATCATCGGTCCGTGCTGACCTTCTTCGGTGAGCCGGACGCCGTCCAAGAGGCGGCGTTCCGCACGATTAGGACGGCGACCGATCTCATCGATTTACGGAAACACGAGGGAGTGCATCCTCGCGTCGGGGCGACCGACGTCGTGCCGTTCGTGCCGGTCCGCGGCGTGACGATGGACGACTGTGTGCAGTTGGCCAGGTCATTGGGGGCGCGGGTCGGACAGGAACTGCGGATTCCCGGCTTCCTTTATGAGCGGGCCGCCACCAGACCCGAGCATCGGCCGTTGGAAGCCATCCGCAGAGGCGGGCTTGAGGGGTTGGCGTTCCGCATGGGTGCCGATCCCCATTGGCTGCCCGACTTCGGTCCTCCCCAACCTCATCCGACCGCCGGAGCCATCGTCATCGGAGCGAGGCCGCCCTTGATCGCGTTCAACGTGAATCTGCGATCCCGAGATGCGGCTGTGGCCCGGGCAATCGCGAAAGCGATCCGTCACTCGGACGGCGGTGCGCCGCATCTCAAGGCGATCGGTGTCGAGTTGGCCAGCCGGGGAATGGTGCAGGTGGCGATGAACCTGACGGATTATCACGTGACGCCCCTGCACGCAGCCTTCCAAGCAGTGCAGGCTCAGGCGTCGTTGCGCGGCGTGCCGATCGCCGGGAGCGAAGTGATCGGGCTGGTGCCGGAGGACGCGTTGGTCGGGGTGGCGGCCGACGCGCTCAGATTGGGGAGGTTCGACGCGTCGCAGATTTTGGAGACAAAAATTGATGCAGCGCTGCTGTCGGCGAAGCAGTCGGTGCCCGGAGCGGCGGCTCGGAAGCCTGAAGACTGGCCGCACCTTACGGTGGCGCAGCTCTTCGAAGCCGTGTCGGCTCCATTCCCTTTTCCGGCCGGGGCCTCCATCACGGCGCTGGTCGGTGCGCTGGCTGCGTCGCTCGGTGTCATGGCGGCTCGATTGAGCCGCCAACGTGCGGGCGAGCGGCTGCTGTCAAAAGCGGTCGCGCGATTGCGCGATCTGGCTCCCGCCGACGGAGCGGCGTATCAGCGGTACGTCGACGCCGTTCGCTTGCCGAAGTCGAACCCTCATCGGTCTTCGACGTTGTCTTCCGCGTTGCATATAGCCACGGAGATTCCCTTGGAGATCGCCGAACAATCTGTGGAAGCAGGCGCGAGTCTTCACGCCGTCGCCAAGCATGTGAAGCCCACGGTCCATGCCGATGCGATGGTCGCACTGTTGTTTGCCGTGGCGGCAGGGGAAGCGGGCCTTCACATCGTCAGAGAAAATCTGAAACACCAGTCCAATCAGCAACTTAAACATGCTATCCACAGCCGGATCGAGCAGGTTTCAATTCGCCTTGAGGAACTCCGGAGGCTATGCTACACTCCGCCCCCGGTTCTTTTGGCGGTCGACGGTCCACTCATACAGGCGCGTCCTGAGAAGGTACGGAAGCGGAGCGAATGGAAATCAAAGTCTTCAATAACAACGTCGAGAAAGCGCTCAAAGTTGCGAAAAAAAAGCTCGCGGGCGAAGGGCTCTTCCGGGAATTAAAACGACGCCGGTATTACGAGAAGCCGAGCGTGAGGAAGAAGGCCAAACAGCGGGAAGCGCAACGGCGGCGCCAAAAGTGGTTGTCCAAGCGCAAACCGGACTGACGTCCGAACGCTCCACGCAGGCCACCGCACTCCTCATTCCTCTTCCAGTCTTACCATGCGGCAGGATGAGATCCATGCGGCAATCCGCATCGTCAAGTCCGAGGTCCGCCGCTGGCAGGAGCCGGTCGTCGGCGTCGTGGCCCGTGAGTCCGATCGCGACCCGTTCCGCATTCTGATTTCCTGCCTATTGAGTCTGCGCACCAAGGATAAAACGACCGGGGAAGCAAGCGGGCGATTGTTTGGGCTGGCGCATACGCCGGCTGCGATGCTCGCCCTACCGCGAAAGACTATCGAGCGAGCGATCTATCCGGTCGGCTTCTACCGGACGAAAGCCAAATCGATTCATCAGATCTGCCGGCGACTTCTGGACGATCATGGGGGAAAGGTCCCTGATTCCATCGAGGAATTGATCGCCCTGCCGGGTGTGGGACGAAAAACCGCCAATCTCGTCGTGACCGTGGGGTATCGGAAGCCCGGTATCTGCGTGGACATTCACGTCCATCGTATCAGCAACCGCTGGGGATACGTGAAGACGAAGACGCCCGCGCAAACCGAAGACGCGTTGCGCCGCAAGCTACCCAAGCAGTATTGGATCACCTTCAACGACTTGCTCGTTCCCTACGGTCAGAATCTCTGCCAGCCGGTCTCGCCTTTCTGCAGCCGCTGCAAATTGGCGGCATACTGTGATCGCGTAGGAGTGACGCGGTCTCGTTGAGACGTTATGCGTCAAGCGTTATGCGTGATGAAGGAGTTCGATGAGTTTCCTATCGCGTCACGCATCACGGATTACGCATGACGGCATTCAAATGAAGAGCTTCGTCTCCGCGTCCGCGGTGAGCGAGAGAATGGCCGGCAGACCCATCACTTCGTCCACGCTCTTGGCAACGGCGTCGCCATCGACCCCCATGTATTCCAGGCCGGCGCTGCACGCGATTACGCGAAATCGGCCGACCAACCGGGCTTCCTGAAGCATCTCCGAGATCCTCGGGACCTTTTTCTCTTTCAACAGGCGGGCCACGTCGTCGGCCGATGCCGCGTACTCCGGTGGAAAATCCATTTCGTCGATCCTGCCTTCAGCCAGTTTCTTGATCGTCCAGAACAAGAGAATGACGATGACGTCCTTGCCCATCGCCGCGGCGGTGAGCCCGAGGGTGGCGACTTGGTGCAGCTTGTCGTAGGTGGCATTGTGCGCGAAGACGACGAACTTGGGCTTCGGCTGGCTCATGCTTATGGCTTGTGCACGCGGGCCTTGACGCTGTTCACATAGTCGGTAATCGCTCCGTCGACTTCGACGGGGGCCAGCGGCCGGTCGTGGGTCTCGCTCTCGTCCACCAGGTACTTGTCCTGTTCCTTTTCTTGGCGAACGACGACGGTGTTTTCCGGGGTGACGTCGACGAGCATATACCACTCGCGCGACCCTTGCGTGATCACGACCTCCTTCCCCATGCCTTTCTTCGTGATCTCGATCTGCAAATCGTCGGGTCCGGCGGGGACCGGAGAAGGAGGCAGGCCGACGAGGATGAGAGTGAGCAGAGCGACGGATGCGGAGAAGAGTGTCGGCGTGCGGAGAATCATCAGGCAATTATAGCGCCCGCGGAAAGCTCAGTAAACACGCACGTTCGCTCGTTCATCGGCTTGAGCGGTCCCAGGTCGCATGTTAGGATGCCGACCGCATGGATTGGCTCCTGTCCGCGGTGCAGCAGTATGTGTCGGTGGAAACATTGATCGCGCTGACGGTGGTTTCCTTCGTCTTTTTCGTCGGAACGCTGATCGCCATCCCGTTCATTCTCGTGCGCCTGCCCGCAGACTATTTCGATATTCGAGTGCCACGACCCTGGATGGAACATCATCACCCCATGCTTCGCGTCGCCGGACACGTCGCGAAGAACGTCATCGGCGCCGTGTTCCTCTTCGCCGGCTTCTTGATGCTGTTCCTGCCGGGCCAAGGCGTCTTGACGATGCTGATCGGCATTTCGATGCTGGATTTTCCGGGAAAGCGGAAGGTAGAGGCTCAGCTCATCGGACAACCGACGATCTTGAACGTCATCAACGGCATGCGGGAGAGATTCGGTAAGCCGCCGCTGATCATTGCGCCGGGCTCCTAAACGAAGGATTGAGGACTTGAGTATTTGGCATTGGAACACAAGCGTTCCCGTGACATCGATACGTTAAGGCAATGACGAGCCCAATGGATCCGAAACGCCCGACTATGTATTTGATCGACGGCAGCGCCTACATTTACCGCGCATTCTTTGCGCTTCCGCCGCTGAACAATTCGAAAGGCTTCCAGACCAACGCGGTGTACGGCTTCACGACCACGCTCATGAAGATTTTGCGCGAGCACAAACCGGACGGCGTGGCCGTCGCGTTCGACGAGAAGGGCCCGACCCAGCGCCACGAGGAATTTCGCGAGTACAAGGCGCAGCGCCTGCCGATGCCGGATGCGATGCAGGCTCAGGTGCCGTACATCCACCGTCTCGTCGAGGCCTTTGCCATTCCGGTCGTGAAGAAGGCCGGACACGAGGCGGACGATCTGATCGGCACGCTGGCGCGCCAAGCCGAGGAAGCCGGCTACGACGTCGCCATCGTGACGAGCGACAAAGACATGTTCCAACTCCTGACGCCGCATATCCGCATCTTCGATCCAGTCAAGAACAAATGGATCGGCGAGACGGAGTGCCGGGAGCGGTTCGGCGTAGAACCGGCCCGCGTGGCGGATGTCATGGGACTCATGGGCGACAGCATCGACAACATTCCGGGGGTCAAAGGCATCGGCGAAAAAACGGCCTCGAAACTCATCGCGCAATTCGGCACGATCGACGAGCTCTTGAGCCGTGTGGAAGAAGTAACGCCCCCGCGCACCAAAGCGATGTTGATCGAACAGGCCGAGAATGCCCGATTGAGCCGCCGCCTCGCGACGATTCAAGTCGATTGTCCGGTTCAGTTCGATCCGGCGCTGTATCGCGTGCAATCGCCCCATACGGAGCGGCTCGAAGCGCTGTTTCGAGAAATGGAATTCACGACGTTGCTCAAATCGATGCAGCCGGCGGCCCGGCCGGCGGAGGACAACCGGCCGGAGGTGCTCGTCCTCCATGACGAGGAGGCCGCGAACCGGTTCGTGGACACGTTGCCGCCCGGTCCTCTCGGCGTGCGCGCACTCGTCAGCGGTGGACCGGGTATCCAGACCGAGATGCAGGGCATGGCGCTTTCCGCCGGTGAACGGACGGCCTTCATTCCGGCCGATGTCCGGACGGACATGGGACCGATCACCGCGCTGCTCCATGGGACCGATAGGGTGAAAGTCGTGCACGATCTCAAGGCCGACCTCTTGGCCTTCGGTCGCATCGGGGTAGATCTTGCCGGACCATACTTCGATGTGATGGTGGCGGACTATCTGTTGAATCCCAATCGACGCGACCACCAGTTGGAAACCGTGGCGCTCGAGTCGTTGAATCACCGGCTCGGATCCTTGAAAGGAGGCCGTACGGAAGCGCCTCAATCGCTGTTCGAGACCGACCATGGTTCCAGGGACCACACCGCAGAGGCGGCCTCGGCCCTGGCCAAACTCGAACCGGTGCTCACCGATCGCTTGGCTCAGCAGGGCAGTCTCGCCCTGTTTCACGACATTGAGATACCTCTCGTCGCGGTTCTCGCGGACATCGAGCGGAACGGATTCCTGCTTGATGTGGAGGCGCTCCATGGGCTGAGCAAGGAACTGGAACGGGAGCTCGACCGCATGATGGCCGGCATTGCCGCGCTGGCCGGAGGGGAATTCAACATCAACTCCCCCAGGCAATTGGCCACGGTCCTGTTCGAGAAGCTGGGATTGAAGCCGATCCGTAAGACGAAAACGGGATATTCCACCGACGAGGACACGCTCAATCAGCTGGCCGCGCAACACGAGTTGCCCGCTCAGATTCTGAATTACCGCAGCCTGAGCAAGCTCAAATCGACCTATGTCGATGCCTTGCCGCAGGTCGTCGATCCTCAGACCAAGCGCCTCCATACATCGCTGAATCAAACTGTCGCGGCCACCGGACGGTTGTCCTCGACCGAGCCCAATCTGCAAAACATCCCGGTCAAGGGCGAGTACGGACTTCGCATCCGCGAGGCGTTCATCGCTCCCAAGGGCCACGAATTGCTCTGTGCCGACTATAGCCAAATCGAGCCGCGCATCCTCGCGCATTTGTCGCAGGACCCGCGCCTGGTCGCCGTATTCGCCAAGGGCGAGGACATTCACATGGCGACGGCGATGGAGATCTTCAATCTTCCCGCCGGCCAAATTACGCGCGAGATGCGGCGTGCCGCCAAGACCGTCGTCTTCGGGATCGTGTACGGCATCAGTCCCTTCGGGCTTTCACAGAACATCGGCGTGCCGCAGGCCGAGGCGAAGAAATACATCGAGACGTTCTTCGAAAAATTTGCGGCGGTGCGCGCGCTGATGGACCGGAACATCGCAGAAGGCAGGGAAAAAGGCTACACCACGACGATCCTCGGCCGGCGGCGACCCATTCCCGAACTTCAAAGCGGCGATCCGGTGCAGCGCGCCTTCGGCGAACGCATGGCGGTGAACAGTCCGATCCAGGGCTCCGCCGCCGATTTGATCAAGGTCGCGATGATCAAGGTCCACAAGAAACTCCACGAGGCATTGCCGCACACGAAGATGATCCTTCAGGTCCACGACGAATTGATCTTCGAAGTGCCGGAGACGGAAATGGGAAAGGCGAAAGAATTGGTGAAGGACGAAATGGAAGCGGTCGGGAAGCAGCTCGGCCTGTCGGTGCCGTTGCAAGTCGATCTCGGGGTGGGCAAGAACTGGCGAGCGGCTCATCCCTAAAATATACCGGCAAACCAATTTGCTTCGCTCCGCGCCTCGGCTCGACCACACTAAGCCTCTCGCCTGCTCGACGCCGAAACTTTCTCCATTCCGAGCTTCGCTCGAATGGAGTTTCGAACATCGGCATCGCCAGCCTGCCGGCTGGTCGCATGCGTTCGGCAAGTGTGGTGCCCGATCCTCAGCGCAAGTCGCGATTCAGATTGGCTTGCCGTGTAAAAGCGCTCAGTGTATCTGGCAAAAGCTTTGACAATTTGGCAACAGGAGGTGGGCTATGAGTCGGAGGGGCACGATCATCATGTCGTTGGGTGCAGGCTTGTTGGCGTCGACGGTGGCCTTATGGCCGTGGCAGCCGTTCCCAGTGAAGGCCCAGGAAGACAAGAAGATTCAGTACCGCATTGTGGAGGTATTACACGACACCGACACGATGCAGCGGACGTTGAACGAATTCGGCAGTGCAGGCTGGGAGTTGGTGGCCGTCAGCGCCGGCGACCTGACCTCGCCGAGGATGATTTTTAAGAAATAAATGCGCGGGTCTTGTCCGCGATCCGCCCAATCCTGCCCGCACGTCGGCCGGTATGGAGTCCGCCCCGCTGTGCGGAGTCCTTAAAGAATGGTGAACGCTGTTCCCTGAATCGCCGCCCCGTGGCGGTCACTGCCAGTATCTCCTTTGGATCCGTCGAGCGACCCATCCCGCCATATGGACAATCCCTAGCCGTCTTTCCGAAGTGGCTGGTATTTCTACTAGTCCCATAATCGCACGGGTTTGTAGGCCAACGCTGATAGACAAATGGAAGGTCTCATCTATATTTCCCCGACGAATCCTAAACTTTGGTAAGCTGTGTCCGATAGAAAACACATTCTCAAGTCTTACGGCGAGTCCAGCGTCAAATTGGCTCAGCTTCTCAGGGACGGAGAGAAGCTCCACATGGACGATCAAATATTCATCGAGAATCATCTGCTCATCGTCCAACTGGCGATCACGGCATTGAAGCACGGCAGGCCGAAGAAGTTGGGATCGCTCAAACAGTGACGGTTTGGGGAACGCGATGAGACAGGCGCTCGTTGTGGACGACCATCCCATCGTGCGTGAGGGAATCAAAGAGCTACTCCAAAGAGCGTTTCCTTCCGTGCTCATCAAAGACTCTTCCGGCGCAGACGGAGTTCTCAGGGAAATTTGCGCCTCCCAGTGGGCCTTCGTCGTTCTGGACATCAATCTGCCGGGGCAAAACGGCATCGATATCATCAAAAAGGCGCGAGTCTGCTGTCCGGATATTCCGATCGTGGTGTTCAGCTTATTCCCGGAGCGGCAATACGCCGCGCGGGCGCTGCGAGCGGGAGCCGTGGCGTATCTCTCCAAGGACCGGCCGCCTCCTGATCTGGTCGAGGCAGTGAAGAACGCGCTGCATGGCGGTCCCGTCAAGATTGCCCGCGAACGTTCCGCCCCGATCCTCTCGGACCGGGAAGTTCAGGTGCTGACCTACTTTGCCAAGGGTATGAGCCGCAAAGAGATTTCTGAAGAGCTCGACATCAACGGGAAGACCGTCAGCACCTACAAGGCAAGATTGCTGCAAAAGCTTGGGCTTCGGAACCTTGCGGATCTCATCCGCTATGCGACCGAAGAAGGTTTGATCGAATGATGGAGGAAAGATGACCGGCCCTCCTTCGACGATCGAAGGAGGGCCGGTCGTGGATTACTGCATGATCCGCAAGAATTGCTGGCCTCCGGAGAAGGTGGACGCCGCGACTTTCGTGCCGTTCACGGAAACGTGAATGTCGATCGACACACCGCCGTTCGCGCCCAGTGCGGCATTGTTCACGCGATCCAAGAAATCCGTTTTCTGGTTCCTGTCCAATTGCGCCCATCCTTTGTGGTCCACTTCCACGGCCAACAGGCTGTCATTGACGTTCTCGGCCGTCAGCATCGGATCGATGAAGCCTTGTCCTTGAAGATAGCGAGCCGCCGTCGTGACGGCCTTTCCTCGTTCGCCCGCGTCTTTTGCCGTGCGAGCCGTTGCCGCCTCCGATGCCGTGCAGTTCACGACGATCAGCAGGCTGACGTATAGAATCGATCGGCAGAGTCCCATAACAATACGACTGACGTGATGCATGCCATGCCCTCCGTAAGGTGATTGGTGAAGAAAATCGGAGCCGGAGTGAGCAATCTTCGGACCGAACGCCGAGCCCCGCTTCCACCATCAGAATTTCAACCTGTTAGGCGTTGGGCTTCAGTCGCCCTTGCGAAGCGATGCAGAGCCGTTTCAAAAAACGACCGGGCTGGGACAAAAATGTCTGGGAAGGCAAGGAAGGAATAGGTTTCTATTCGCCACGATAGAACGTGTCCACAATGCGAGCCATGTTGAAGAGGATCGCGTCGCGGCGCGTGTAGGCGGCATGCCCATAGTAGTGATCACGCGGATTGGTGGAACCGGTGGAGTCTTTATAGTCGACCAGTAGGCAGCGACCTTCTCCGGGACACCGCACGGCGCGTCTGGCACACTCCAGCCAGCGTTCGAAACCTTCGTAGGGTTCCACCATCTCCCAGATGGCCTTATTCGCCGCTTTTGCCTGCTCCGTGGACGGCATGGCATCGCTGCCGGCTACCGCGAGTTCTTGAACGTAATCTCCACCCCAGGCGATCGGCATCTCCATCGTAATTTGCGGCAGCTCCATCTTGGCGAGCCACGTCTTCCCGTCGGTCCTGAGATTCCGATGATTGACGATGTGCAGCAGCTTGCCGATTCCGGAAGGATCCCAGCCATACCGAACCGGCATGCCGAACGTCACGATGTCGACCGCCGTCCCATTGAAGAGGGAAGCCGTTCCCAACAATGGTTCGATACGTCTGGCGGAGGCGGCGAATTCCGGCAGAGAAGCCTGCTCCGCATGGCCTGAAAGGATACGAAAGAGCTTGGGTCTATTGGTGATCGGACTCGGGCAAAGAAGATTCGACGCGAGCGCGAGGACAAGTCCGGCCTGTCCATGGGCCAAGATCAGAATTCTCTGTCCGCCGGCCAGTCGGTGATGGTCGCACAACCGGCCGAGCATGTCGAGCAGCCGCACCGCCGCCATGGCCCGACCCAGATGATGATGTTCGGCCGACCACAACAGGCGGTGGCAATGGATCGGCTGCGGCGTCTTTTTATTGATAGCCCGGCGGATCAGCTCGACGTCGTCGTGGGTGAAATTGCCTGCATCGCGGAGCTGTTCGTCGAGCTGTTGTTTCGTCGCCTCATTGTCCGTGAGCGGCGGCTTGAGCCCGCCGGGGAGAAGGGGAATGCCGTTGCTCTCCTGGCGCATGAAGGAAAGCAGAGCGTCGAGACCGGAGACGCCGCGCGAGTAGCCGCGCTTGAGCCCGCCGACTTCGTCGAGTCGTTGCATGCCGAACAGATCGGTACCGTGAAGGGATCCGTGGAGAAAGACGACGATCCGGACGCCGGATTCCGCCAAGAGGGCGCCGTACCCCGCCATGCTCTCAAGCCAGGCGGGCGACTCGGGAGGGGCTTCGCCGCCCCGATCGGCGTAGATCAATCGTTCCCCTGGGTTCTTGCGGGATAATTCGTCGTGCTGAAAATTGTTTTCGGCCGGCATGGTGACCTTACATAACTGAAGTCTGTGAGGGAGTGCAACGAGGACGATGAGGTACAACGGTGGGATGATCGGCGACGTTTAACGGAGGATGCCCGATGCAGGTTCGGACTGACCCAATGCGGGTTTCGGCTGGATCTCGCGCTTCGGCATGATTGCCGTCGCGGTGCAAAGTTTCTTTTCTTCGTCGATGTGGCGGTCCACGATTTTCACGCCTTGCAGGTACTCCTGGACGATCTCCTCTCGCGTGACTTCGACATCCTGTTCGGCATCGCGGCCGGCTCCTTCTCGGACGCGATCCACCATGTGTTCCTTCACCAAGATGCGGATCTGTTTGGCGAGATCGGTGCGAGCCGACAGTTCCGACACGCGTTGACACACGATCGGACCCTTGGCCATGTCCCCTTGGCCTTTGCCGACCAGATATTGATCGGACGGATAACTACTGCGCTCCGGCCCGTTGACATGCTGAGAAGTGGACTTGGCCGGCTCTTTTGCCGCTCCCTGCGGCGTCAGCCGCTCAAACGACTGTTCGGCGTGAGACCGTACGTCGGCCTGATCCGCCGCCAGGGCATATGGCGACTGCGAAGCGCTCCCTATGAGAACGACGAATGCAAAAATGTTGAATGGTCGCACGGCTCTACCTCCCTCGGCCTCCCCCGCCGTGTCCGCCACCATGTCCTCCTCCGCCGTAGTGTCCGCCGCTTCCGTAGTATCTTGGCACCATCTGATAGGGCACGCGCGGGACATGGTGTGGAACAGGGGGATGGATTTGATTGATGGTTGGAGGCAAATACCGGGCAACCGGCGGTTGCCCGTTCGGCGGAACGGTTGCCGGGGGCTGCAGGAACTGGTGCAGCGACTGGACCGATCGAGACCCGGGCTGTTGCATCGTTTGTGAAGGGGACGTTCCATTGGGCGATGGCAGCAGCGGGTTGGGCTGACGGACATCGGTCATGGTTCTCGAAGCGGGCACAGGCGAGCCGGACCCCAGGCCAGGCTGATTGCCGATTTGAGGCGGCACCGCACTGTGTTGCGTCACCTCGTTCAAGGTTTTGGGGATCGGAAGCGAACTCGGGCCAGGCACTATTTGATAGCTCGGCATGCGGGGCGCCGAGCCCGGGGCCGGAGGGGACGGTGGCTGGGGCGGTGCGGGGGGTTGTTTCGTCGTCATGACCTGCTGCGCGACCTGTACATGGGGGCTGGTCGGATAGAGGCCGCGCGCTTCGTTCAGTAAGGCTTGCGTTTGGGCGATTCCGACCCAGGGATAGGGTGAGACGACCGGAGAAACAATCACCCAGTCGGTCCAAGCCTGTGCGACCATGGCGTTAGACTGTACCCGATTGAGTATGTCCTGACGCTGTTGACTTGCCTGCTGCACTTGATCGGTGGATGAGGCAACGGCCAGCGCCTGATTCGCGCTGTCCAACTCCCGCTGGAGTTGGTCATTTTCCAGGCGGAGCGCCGTTAGTTGATGGCGGGCGTCCTCATTTTCCCGCAGCGCGACGATGGCTTGGGCGACTTCTTCCGTGTCGACTTGTGACGTCAGGTCCACGTGCACCACGACCGTGTCGCCGTCGAGCGCCAGGTTGGTCCGTTGATCGAGGACGAGGACCAGTCCGGCAGTGTAGGTCCTGATCTCGTCTTTCGTCACATCCGTCCCCTCCACGACCGTCACGCCTTCGAGGTACGTAGCGACCTGTTCCAACGCATCCCGTTTTGCCGCTTCCGTGGCGAGGCGAACGGCATCTTCTCTCGTGTCACGGTCGCCCATGCGATGCTCACCGTGGCTGCTCACGACGCGGACTTCCGCCGATGTCGAGGCGGGGGACCACAGAGTCGGGATGAGGGGCAACAACAAGGAAAGGAGGAACCGACGCCTGGACGGGAGGATGAGGGCGGTCATCATCTTCATCCTCTCTCTGAAGACTGACGCATCAGGCACCCGTTGGTTGACGACCGCAGTGCCGATTGAAGCCCTTGAAGCATAACACCGGGAACGGAGTTTCGCCACCGACCGGGCGCCGGACCCCGCCGACCTTGCCTTCCAGAAAATTCGCGTGCTAAGGTACTTCTCCCCTTGTGACGGAAGGAGTTAGAAGATTCCTTATGGCTCGCGCTCATGTCGTCTTTGTCGGCTTGTTGCTCCTGTTGCTTGAAGCCTCGGCTGGGACATGTAGTCCTCTTGCCGCCTCCCCAACGGTGGGATCGGCCCCGGCCATGCCTCCGACGGAACACGTGATTCTCTTCGTGCTCGAAGGGTTCAGCCAGGACTCGTTGAAGGGTGGAACGATGCCGACCCTCAGCAAGCTGATCAAAGAAGGGTCGGTCACGTGGTCGGCCACGGCAGTGAAGCCGGCCTTGCGATTGCCCACCATGGCCTCGTTGATTACGGGGATGCCCGTGGAAAAGCACGGCATCACATGGAACGCCTTTGAATTCAGCCGCGGCTATCCGCGTGCGCCGAGCGTGTTCGATTATCTCGATCTGAGCGGCGGTCGTGACAGCGCGATTTTTTTTATGGATGAGTCGCTCTATCAACTGGCCCGGCCGGAACCCTACACGGATTATCAAATGTGCGGACCGCTCAAGCCGGAATGCA
>DATFDJ010000042.1:0-6900 GCA_035252115.1 Nitrospira sp.
CGCCTCAGGAAAGCCGCTTAGCAGGAATCGCTTCCCTGGCTGCTTCACATGAAGCAGCCAGGCTCAGTACCGGCCCAGCATCACCTCGACGATTCGATTCTCAACCCAAAACTGGTCCTCGTCATCGCCCCGGGATTGAAAGAACCCGCAATGACCTCCATAGCGCGGGGCGACAAGGCGGATCGAGCCGTTGCCTCGAAGCGCCGGCACGTCGAACATCGCGTAGGGAATGAATGGATCATCTTGCGACGTGATGATGGTCGTCGGGACGGAAATCGATTGCAACACGTGGCGCGCTCCTGCACGATTGTAGTAGTCGGCGCCATCGCGATAGCCTCCGTCCGGAGCCGTGTACCGGTGATCGAATTCTCTCAGCGTACGGATGCGGTCGAGGCCTGAGAGGTCCCATTTCCCGGGAAAGAGTAAGGCCTTTCGCCTCATGCGAGCTTTGAGCTGCGTGAGAAAATGGTTGTGATAGATCCAGTTGCTCGGCTGTTCCAGTGCTGCCACACATTGTGTTGGATCGATGTTGGGGCAGACCGCGATGGTTCCTGCAAGACGCCGGGCTCCGAGCTCGGCTGCCGCCCGCAGTACCAGATTTCCTCCCATGGAGTAACCGACCAACCAAATGGCCGAGAGACCGTCGCGGCCGGACAGTTCCTCGACGACCGCACGGAAATCCATCCCCAAGCCGCTGTTGTACAGTGTCGGGGTGAGATGCTCCGTCCCGCCGCAGTTTCGCTGGTTCATCCGAATCACGTTCATCCCGGCCCGGTAAGCCTTCGAAGCGATCCCGCGCATGTAATGTGACTCACTGCAGCCTTCCAGCCCATGGACGAGCATCACGGTCGGGGACGCCTTTCTATCCGGCTGCCAATGGCAAAGGCCGAGGAGTTGAGTATCGGGGGCGGTGGTGAAGAGACGGGACTCGATCGGCATGCCTCTCAGCAAGGCAGGGCGGCGCCAGTAACGAGGGACCAGTGTCATCAGGTGGGGATTGCGTAGTAGGCGAGGAGGACTGAAATCCGGGAAGCGTCTCATGCCATCATCCTAATCAAAAAACGGCGTCTCTGCCCAAATTTGCTTTGACACCCGGGTCGACCACCAAGCATGCGACGCCTCGTTCGACTCGATTCATGCGCGAGTCTTGGCGGTAGTTCTCTCCATTCCTTCATGGATGGTGCCCGCGACCAGATGCTGCACCAGATTGTAGAAAATGATGGGAACCATGACGCGCGGGTAGGACGCGAGCGCCAGCGAGGCAAGGACCAATCCGGTTCCGTTGTTGTTCATCCCCAATCCATACATGAGGGACACACGCTCCGCTTGGTCCAGCTCAAATCGTGCGCTGAGCCAGTAGGCTGCGGCAAATGAGGCAATACACAGTCCGGCGGTGATGGCGAGCGTGATCGCCAAGAAATCATAATCCGGGTCTGCAACCGCCTGGGGGAGCGACACCGAGGCATTCGAGTAGTTCAACAACAGCAGGACGAGCGAGTTGATGAATTTGAGATAGGGCATGACGGCACTGAGCCTGTATTCCGGGGTTGCGACTCGGAGAGAGAGTCCTAAGAGGGACGGCAGCACGACCCACAGGCCGAGAAACGCTGCGGAGCCGTAATCCGCGAGGTGATGCAAGACCGTCTCATATTCTTCGGAGGCCATTTCTCCAAACACATAAAACGCCATGGGCGTAATAAACGGACTCAAGACGGTGGAGCACAGCACGAGGCCTAAACTGAGCGCCAGATTGCCGTTGGAATTCTGGGCCCATGCGGTCGAGGATCCGGCGATCGGCATCGCGGCCACGAGTGCAAGGCCCACGAGAATATGTTGCGCCTCTTCGGGATTGTGCCAGAAGCGCAGGAGCAGTGTGATGCAAAAGATATAGCTCACGGGGATCAAAAAATTGCCGGCAAGTCCGGCTCCCAACACCCACGCCCTCCGCGCGAGAAATGTCAAGTGGGTCGTTTTGACCCCCAATCCGGCATTGAACATCAATGTCGCAAGGAGCAGGAGGAGCAGCGATACGTCGATCGTTGTCCGAAAGAGGGAAAGGCTTCCCAGCGATAAGGTTCTGATTTCCAAGCCGGGCTTCGGAAAGATCGCAGCAAGCGCATATGCACCGATTAGAAACCATAGCAAGTGATGGTGAATGAATTGAGAGATGCGGAGAAATGTGAGTCTATCGTGCTGCATGATTCCTCTGTTGAGCCAAGCGGAATCTAGCATAGCGACGAGCCGAAAAGTCAGCGGCTCGCCGGTCACGTTGAACCGTCTCTCACGTTCAGAGTCTTAAAGAAATATTCGAGGCAGGCGTCGGTCGCGAAGAAACCCGTTATGCGCCGGCATCTAAAGGCCGGCTTCAGGTTCCTTCCTTCAACTTGTCCAGGAGGCGCTGGTAATCCTCCGGGGTCAAATGCCAAAGGCCGGGCTTCAGGGGAGAATCGAGATCATCGAGGACAAGATACACGCTGAACGCGAGAACCGCGATGCTCATCGTAAATACATAGTCCAGCCACATGTTCTTCACGCCGATCAACAATGAGAGAGCGATGACCAAACCATCAGCCAGCAGCACGGTAAACTTCAATATTGTCGGCATCGACCTCTGACTGTAATGCAGACGGTTTTCGCGATGACGCAGCACGTCGCTGAACATGGAAAACGCGGTCAACATGAATTCAGGCCGTTCGAACATTTCCGACACACTTTCCCGTATCGAGGTCAAGGCCTGGCCCGCAGTTTCACTCTCCTCCTGCCGCGACCGTCCCCATTCTTTCTCGATCGTCGTGGCCAGGTAGTACCGAATGGCGCTGCGCGCTCTCATCCGTACGTCGGTCGGGAAATAGGCGGACCAATACCACAGTTGGTGAAGCGCGCTCACTTCGCCTTTTACGGATCCAATCAGGATGTTCCAGTGACTCCATTGGCTTTGAATGATAAAGCCGGCCAGGATGCTAAAGATCAGACACACCGCGGAATAGAGCCACGGCACGCCGCCGATATCTTCCAAGTCGGCCATGAGAAGCGCTTGCTCATACCCCGAGTAGATCCGCAGGAACACGAAGAGCAGGGAAAATGCCAAAAGAAATGCGAACAACTTCCCGATGAGCTTCATGCCGTCCACTCCTTGGAAGACAGCGTGGAAAGAGACATGCAAATGGACGGGGCAAATTAGGCCGATTATTGACGGGAGTCAAGAACGGCCAGAGCGAGGTCCGTTCCAGCCGCATATTGTTCAGGACAAGAGTGTCGCGACGACAGCTATCCCGACGCGGTCATTGCAGATCGTTTCATCGCTATCTTAGAATGGGCCCCTTTGAATCGAGGCGCGATGGTCAACGCACGAAATGGTCCCAAGCAAACGATGCTCTTTCGCGTCGTGAAATTGTTGGACCGCGCGTACCGGAAAGTTCATCGCCACCCCATTTTTCATGCGCTGGTTCCAAGTAAGCGGTCACTGGCGCTCTTCTTTCTCATCCTGGTTCCTCTGATTGCGTTAAATATCTACATCGTCAAGCGCACGCACACGCCACGCCTCTTCTTGACCGGTCCACATGCGAGCACAGCCTCGGTGCTCGGCCCCTCGTTCGTTGAAGTGTTGAATTCTGCAACAGGACTCAAACAGTGGTTCTTTCAGTATTTGATCGAAGATTTTTCTGCCGTCGAAACCTGCGGCTCATTGGACAATATCGCCATTCTCAATCAAGGAAAGGCCCAACTCGCTTTTGTGGAAGACGGTCTGCCACTGCACGTCAAAACACCACCGGCGTGCCAACTTCCGGTCGATCGACGACTGGGCGTCAATGCCGTGCAGTCCGGGACGGTTCGACTGCAAGCGGTCATACCGCTCTATCTCGGGCCGCTGCATGTGATTTCGAAACGGGGATTGAACTATACGGATGTCCGTCATATTAAGCCTCACAGCAAGGTCTACATTGGTCCGGACGGAAGCGGGACGTCCTTCGTCTCTCAGCTCGTGCTCACACACGAAGGCATTCCCATTGACCGAATCGGCGCCAACTGGGACTTCCAACGGGCCATGCAGGCCATTCTGAAGGACGAAATCGATGTCGCGTTTTTTCTCATTGCGCTGAACAGTCAGGAAATTAAACAACTTCTCGACTCGCCGACCTTGCATCTGCTCACCGTCGACTCCGCGGAGGCTCTGACTCTACTGGCGCCCTACCTTGAAATTGCGAAGATCCCTCCCTCCACGTATAAGGTCTCCTCAACGGAGATCACCACCGTCGCAACCAAGACCATTTTGGCCGCTTCGAACGAACTCAGCGATGCAGAGGTGTATGAGATTGCGACCAGGTTGTCTCAGCACCTGCACGATCTCTTGAAAGACATTCCCTTGAACGCGAGCAAAACGGTCAATGGGACGGTCGATCTGTACTATCCGCTCCATCACGGGGCGGTGCGATTTTATAACCACGATCCCCCGTTTTTTCTGGACCCGCATTTATTGGCGGGCCTTGGCAGCTATCTCTCCCTCCTCTATGCGTGCTATGCGTTGGCCGGGCAATGGTTAAGACATTATCGTCTTCATCGCCTGCTCCAATTGGTCGATCGATTTTTGAGACTTTCCAGACGGGCAGGACAGAAACTGGGTACAGGGCCCACCGAGCGGTATGTGGCTCACATCCGCATGCGAATGGCCCGCCTGCTGAGAGAAGGGAGGATCAAAATGGACGACATAGGAGTGGTCAATGAGTATTTACGAAGTCATTCCTGATCGATGCGGGCCTGTTTGAGGAAGGGGCGTCGTCAGAGATATTCCCGTCTGGCGTGGGGCAAGAGAATGAGCTGGCTAATTTTTTGTCAGTGAGCGGACTTCGAGGACTCCTGAGAAATGTGCCTCCATGGTGACGTGATCACCGTTCCGCAGCATGGAATCGTTGGGGCAGATCGTCGTATACACGGCCTGAATGGCTCCGGTTTCGTCTTTCACCATAAACCGCTGCACGCATTTTTCGAGCTTTGTCATGCTGCCGATGAAATGCTGCATTTGAAGATTCACCACCGTTCCTTCGACACGAACCAGTTTCATGTTGTAGCCGGTGGGATCGGCCAGCAAGGAACTGATTTTCACCGTGTCGGCGGCGAATGAAAAGCCGGCGGATACGATCACGGCAAGGATGCTGATTACGATCCCCTTGACCAGGCTATCGATGATTCTCCGGCAAATTATGTGCAAATAGCTGTAATTCATATCATCCTCCAGTTATTAAAAAGGCGAGGCAGGGCGGAGCGACTGCCCCGTTGCGGCGGCGTAGGCGTCGTTCAGCGTATGGACTTCAATGACGTGGACGGATCGTTCCGTACCTTGAAAGCTCAAATGGCTGTTGTCTAATCCGTCCGGCACGATCATGGTCGTCTTACTGAGCATTTTGCAGGCGTTCATCTTATCGGCCAGACGCCCCACCGGCTTGATCTCAAAGTTTGGTTCAATCGTTCCCGACATACAGACATCGCGGCGAATCGGAT
Organism: Nitrospira sp.; assembly: GCA_035252115.1. GTDB lineage: Bacteria > Nitrospirota > Nitrospiria > Nitrospirales > Nitrospiraceae > Nitrospira_C. Next base: position 5,497 of record DATFDJ010000042.1, read on the forward strand.
CTCCAAGGAGGGCCGAGGCGATACCCACGGCATACATGCTGCCCGCGCTGGGTCCATCGACCACCGTTGGAATCAGCAAACGCACTTTCACATATTTCGGATCATAGCCGACGGCGGAGGCGGCCACGATGGTGGCCGTCCGCAGCGAGTTCAGAGAGACTGCCGCGAGGTTCCCATCCGTCTCAATTTCCGGTCCCCTGCCGTCGGCCGCATAACCGACGGTGAGTGATGCCACCAACCCGAGCCACGATCCAGAGATCAGTCCCGGTTGGGGTCGTGAGACTGCGACAATCGGCAAGAGCAACGATCTGTCAGAAAAGGCAGAGCGGCTTTTGAGATCCGCTGTTCCGGCCGGGAGCGATGCAGTGGACGCCATGCTTCGACTGCCATCGGCTGTCGGTGAACCCGTCGGTTTTGGGGAGCTTGAGAGCGTCGAATAGGTTTTCGACTCTCCCAGTTGCCGGCATCCCGGTCCGGCATGGTCGCTGTATCTATCCATTTGCCCTGGTTGCGAGCACACCCAGGTCTCAGCCGTGGCTGTCCCTGAGAGCAATCCCCCTGCGACGTGAAGAATCAAAAGCACGTGCAGCAGGCACAGTCGCGAACGAGTACGTTCATGGAGGATTGCCAAAGTGTCCTCAGGTCAGCGAACAGGAAGCGTTCCTCAGTAGATCAACCCTAGCAGGCGATTTCGAATCGTCAAGAAGGGAAAGGAAGGAAGGGTGCCAAGACAATAGACTTGCTGCAACCCAAACCGGCAGTTAGATATGAGGGAGCGATCGGCGATAGCCCGCGTGGCCGGTGAAACAAGACGGCATTCCACAATAATGCTACGTTTGACTTAAATCGCCCCCACACGAACCATTGATCAAAGTCATCGGTATTTCGTAGAGCCCTTACTGGGAAACCGGAATCGTGACAAGAATCCCGCCCATCACGTCTCCCGCTTTAAAATTTCTCTTCGGACTGTGTGGGTGCACGTTGTGGCAATCGGCGCACATCTGAGATAGGGCTTTATCGGGATAGAGGGCTTGGAAGAGGCGAGTCTTACCCTCCGTTGTCACACCTGTATAGGGACGATCGCTGTTCACGAGGATTTTGGCCAGCGCGGTCCGCTCGAAGTCGCTCATTGGGCTATTCCCCTTATTGATTGGCCAACTGCTGATCAGCCGGAACCGGATCCCATTTGGTTGTTTCGCGACGATCCGCCCTGTTTCGAGTACGAATTGAGCCGGTAAAGGGAGATCGCCAGTTTTTCTCCAGTGCTCCGAGGCGAAGATAACGCCTCGTGACTGCAAGCGTTCCACGATCTCCATCGTGTAAAACGTTCGATCCGCCTGGACGATGCTATGCATATAGTCGGCAACAATTTCGGGTGATATGCCCTTGGGCGGATCGGTCTCC
>DATFDJ010000043.1:0-14091 GCA_035252115.1 Nitrospira sp.
CGCTATGCGTGGTTGTATATGGGACTGTTTCTGGCCGCGACGCTGATCGTCATTGCCTTGTCATACGGCTATTTCAAGTTGCATGGGGGGCGGCAGGAAGAATTCGAGGAGCTTTATACGCTCCTGCTGCTCGCGACGATCGGCGCGCTCGTCCTGGCGGCATCGACTCATTTCGTGTCGTTCTTCCTCGGCGTCGAGTTGATCGGCGTCTCCTTATACAGTCTCATCGGGTATCTGCGCGGCCGCCGCGGATCGCTCGAAGCGGCGGTCAAATATCTCGTGCTCTCCGCCTCCGCCTCGGCGTTCCTCCTCTTCGGTTTGGCGCTGCTCTATTTTCAAACCGGCAGCATGAGCTTCCGCGCCGTGGGATCGACCATTGCCGGGGGGGCCGGCATCTCCGAGCTTTGGGTCGGCGGCGTGGTGCTCGTGCTCGTCGGCGTCGGTTTCAAGCTCGGTCTCGTGCCGTTTCACTTGTGGATTCCGGATGTCTATCAAGGCGCCCCGGCTCCCGTGACTGCCTACCTCGCGACTGTCTCCAAGGGCGCGGTGTTCGCGCTCTTGTTCCGCTTCGTGTCGGATCTTCGGATATTCGACGTGGGCGCCCTCGTCCATCTTTTCGGGCTGCTGGCCGCCGCGTCGATGGTGGCCGGCAACGTGCTGGCGCTCCTCCAGCAGAACGTAAAGCGGCTGCTGGCCTATTCTTCAATCGCCCACTTTGGGTATCTGTCGGTCGCGCTGTTGGCCGGAGGATCGCTCGCTGCCGAAGCGGTCACCTTCTATCTCGTGGCCTATTTCGTCATGACGTTGGGCGCCTTCGGCGTCGTGACTGTGCAATCGACTCAGGAACGGGACGCCGACGAGGTTGCCGACTATCGGGGGTTGTTCTGGCAGCGTCCCTGGTTGGCCGGGTTCTTCATGATCACACTGTTGTCGCTGGCCGGCATCCCGGTGACGGCGGGATTCGTCGGAAAATTCTACGCGATCGCAGCCGGTGTCAGCCGCGAACTGTGGGTCCTGGTCTTGCTGCTCGTGTTCAACAGTGCGATCGGTCTGTATTATTATTTGCGGCTCATCGTGACGCTGGTCGAGCAGCCGGTTCAGGAAGCGGATGCGACCGGATGGCGTGCGGCGGACTGGACCGGTGGAGCCGGTTGGACTGCGGTCCTCTCGCTGAGCGTCGTAGCGTTCCTACTTCTGTGGCTCGGTAACTATCCCGAGCCGGTCATCGCTCTCATCCGCCACTCGGTCACCGATCTTTTGGCCACCGTGCGCAATGGACCGTTCTGACCTCCCCTGTGTTCCTATATAAATGGATACGGCCCCTCACCGTCTCCTCTCCCCCAGCGGGGGAGAGGCAAGGGAGAGGGGGAGCAGACGGTATTACTGAAGAGGATGGTCGGTGAGCGCCAAATAGGCCTGCGCGAGGGAATGCACGGGACTGACTTGCATCAGAAAAGGCGTCTGCCAATCACTCTCTCCCGCCGCCGCTTCGTCGGGGACGATGACGCGACGGATCTGGGCCCGCCCGGCAGCGGCGATCTTGTACGAGAGACCGCCCACCGGACTGATGTGGCCGTCCGGTGCGATGCTACCCGTCACGACCCGATCTGCGGGAACCGGTTCCCCTTTCGCACAGGCAATGACCGTGAGTCCCACCATGGCCGACAAACTGTCGCCGTACACCGTCACGCCTTCCGGAACCGATAAGGTGACGGTCCAGGAATCCGTTGAAAGGCCGGCTGCCCGTGCGACTCGATAGATGGCCTGCTGCACGGACGTTTCAGCTTTCGGAGAGAGCCGGCCTTCTCCGCTGAGAAAGACCATCATCAGACCGGTCCGGTCCGTACGCTCCTCAAAGGACAAACTCAACCGCGTCATCGTGCCGACGGGCTCGTTCTTCGACAACGTCACGCCCAATATCGGAATTGATTGTATGCGATGAAGAGGATACGGAGTTGCCGAATTGCTGGCGGTTCCTCCTGAGGGCCACAGAGTCATCAGTGCCGCCGCCATGACAAGGGCCACTGTCGTGCTCCGGTCAGGTCTGCGGCTCATGGATCGGTCACTGGTTGGTGCATGGTGCTTTCTTTAGGTGAGGGTCTCACGTCACTGCCACGTTCGTTTCACTGGTAGTCTCTGCAACCGATATGCCTTCCAGCTTGCCAACTATGCCGGGCTAGACGATTCCGACACCGGATACTTGGGACAAAATGTCCCACCGACGAATGGCCTGTCCTCTGTAGCGCCGTCCTACTTGCGAGAAGCCGACTCTCATCGCAGGCACTGAAGTTGCGGCATATTCCGCGCCAGGAACTGATCCCTCTATCGTAACGAGGAGGACGCAGCATGGAGCGCTCTCGCAAACGGCCGGATTCTTCCTCTGCCGAATCCCCAGGTCTCAAAGGTCGTCGCGTGCGTCAACCGATCGAAGAGCGGAGTCCCAACAATCAAGCGGCCGGAGAGTACGATCCCGATGATGCATACGGCTGGGGGCCGATTCCTGTGGGACATGCCCCCGTGCGTCCGCAGCGAGCCGGGCCAAGCATCCCAGTGGGCGTGGTCGTGGAACAAGACTCCGTCGGCAATCCGGGCGACGTGCCCAATACAGACGACCGGAAGTTGGATGAAGAAGCCTCGCGTGAGACCCGACAGCCGGAGAAGCCGGTCAAAAAGGCTTCTCCATGACGGAGACAGACGGGTCAGGAGCCGATACAAGCAGACCGTCCAGGCGACCGACGGTTCTCCCGGCCTTTTCGCGGCTGGTCGGGAGGAGATAAGCGATGGTCGCTCGACTTGTCGGTTGGTCCCTGGCCCATCGTCACGCCGTGGTGGGCGCGGCGCTGCTCCTCATCATCGGCGGTGTCTATGCCTTCGACAAGCTGGACATCGTCGCCTACCCCGACCCCTCCCCTCCTATGGTGGAGGTCATCGCGCAAAACCCCTCCTTGTCCGCGGAAGAAATGGAGCGGCAGATCACGCTGCCGATGGAATATGCGCTGGCGGCGATGCCGCGGCTGACGACCATCCGTTCGCTTTCGCTCTTCGGGCTCAGCGACGTTCGGTTCTATTTCGACTTCGACAGCGATTATTTCCGCGACCGCCAGGAAGTGCTCAGCCGCCTGGCGTTTCTCGATCTGCCGGCCGGGGTGGAACCGGCGATTTCGCCCTGGTGGGCGCTCGCCGAGGTGTTTCGGTACCAACTGACGGGCCGGGATTACAGTCTGACGGACCTGAAGACGATTCAGGATTGGCGGCTGAACCGTGAATTCAAACGCGTCGAGGGCATCATCGACGTGACGGCCTTCGGCGGCACGACGAAGCAATACCATGTCGATTTGGATCCCGGGTTGCTGTTCGCCTACAGCCTCGGCGTGCCGGAAATCATCGCCGCCATCCAAGGCAGCAATGCGAATGCGGGCGGGAATTATCTCACGGTCGGGAGCCAGAGCCTCGACGTTCGCGGTGTCGGGCTGATCCGCGACCTGGACGACATCGAGAGCATCGTCGTGGCCGCCAAGGAAGGCACGCCCATCCTCGTCAAGAACCTGGCGTCCGTGAAGATGGGACACCGCGTCCGGCTCGGGAAAGTGGGCATCGACGAGGAAGACGACGTCATCGAAGGCGTCGTGCTCCTGATGCGGGGATATGAATCGATGCCCGCCATCGAACGCGTGAGACGGAAGATCGACGAACTGAACAACGGACAGCTTCCCGACGGCGTGGAGATCAAGCCGATCTACGACCGGGGCCGGTTGATTCACACGACGATCGATACGGTCGAACATATCGTCCTCACCGGCATTGCACTCGTGTCGGCCGCCTTGCTGTTGTTCATCGGGCATTTTCGCACCGCCGTCATCGTGGTGCTTGCGATCCCCCTGGCCCTGCTGTTCACCTTCGTGATGATGGTGGCGCTCGGCGGGTCCGCGAATCTCATCTCGTTGGGCGCCATCGATTTCGGCATCATCGTCGATTCGACGCTGCTGATGGTGGAAAACATTTTTTACCAGTTGACGCGGCGGGGGCAGGATTCCTCCGTCGAAGACCACGTGATGCACGCCGCTCACGAAGTCGGCCGGCCGATTTTCTACGCCACCACGATCATCATCATCGCGTTCGCTCCGCTCTTTACGATGACCGGCGTGCCGGGCCGGATCTTCGCGCCCATGTCTCTGACCTACGGGCTGGCGCTGGCCGGCGCCCTCCTGACGGCGTTCACGTTGGCTCCCGTGCTGTGCGCCTGGCTGTTGAAGGGCCAGCGGCCCCGCGACGAAACGCGGCTCGTCCGCTGGCTGCGCGAGCGCTATCTCCACGCGCTCGATGCGGCTCTGAACCATGAGAAGGCGATCATCGGCATCGTGCTGCTCCTGTTGGCCGGCACCGTCGGGATGTGGCTCGCGCTCGGCGGTGAGTTCATGCCGGCGCTGGAAGAGGGCAATATTTGGCTGCGGGCCACGATGCCGACGGGCGTGTCGTTCGAAGAAGGCAGCCGCCTGGCGTCCGACATGCGGTCCGTCTTCCGGCAATATCCGGAAGTCCGCACCGCGGTCTCTCAACTCGGCCGTCCGGACGATGGGACCGATCCGACCGGCTTTTTCAATGCCGAGTTCTTCGTGGACTTGAAGCCGCGTGGCGAATGGCGGAAGGAGTTCCGCGCCAAGGCCGACCTGGTGGCGTCACTCGACCGTGACCTGAGCGACCGCTTTCCGGGCGTCGTGCTGAACTTTTCCCAGATCATTCAGGACAACGTCGAGGAGGCGATGACTGGCGTCAAGGGAGAAAACTCGATTAAAGTCTTTGGGCCGGACCTCGAAATCCTCGAACGCAAGGCGGCGGAGATCAAAACGATTCTCAAGGGCATCCGCGGCATCGACGATCTCGGGGTGCTCCACAGTCTCGGTCAGCCGAATCTCCTCATCGAGGTGGACCGTACCGCGACGGCGCGGTACGGACTGGAAGTGAGCGATGTCAACGCGGTCATCCAGGCGGCGGTCGGCGGCCAAAGCGTCACCAAGGTGTTCGAGGGAGACAAATGGTTCGATCTCGTCGTTCGGTTTCAGCCGCAGTTCAGGAAGAACCCCCAGGCAATCGGCGAGATTCAGGTCACGAACTCGGACGGGCTCCGCGTCCCGCTGAAACAACTCGCGCTCATCAAGGAATCCCTGGGCCCCTTCATGGTGTATCGCGAAAACAGCGATCGCTATGTGCCCATCAAGTTCAGCGTCCGCGGCCGGGACCTGGAAAGTACCGTCGCGGAAGCGGCGCGACGCATCGAATCGAGCGTCACCCTGCCCAAAGGCTACCGTATCGGGTGGTACGGCGAGTACAGCCAACTGCAGGCGGAAAAGCGGCGGTTGACGACGATTATTCCCGTGAGTCTGTTCGCCATGTTGGTGGTTGTCTCCTATTCGCTGGGCTCTCTGCGCGACGGATTGCTCGTGCTCGCCGCAGTGCCGTTTGCCCTGGTGGGCGGACTGCTCGCCCTGCTCGTGACGGGAACGCCCTTCAGCATCTCGGCTGCCGTCGGCTTCCTTTCGGTGTTCGGCGTGTCGATTCAAGGCGCGTTGGTGAGCGTGTCCCGGCTGCACGAGCACCTCGGTCCGGAGACCGATATGCGGAAGGCGCTGCTCGACAACGCCGCCGTTCGTATGAGGCCGGTCATGATGACGACCTTGTCGGCCGCCATCGGGTTGATTCCCGCCTCGGTGGCGACCGGCATCGGCGCGCAGTCGCAGCAGCCTCTGGCCCGCGTGGTGGTGGGCGGGATGTTGAGCGCGCTCGTGCTGATTCTCTTCGTGCTGCCGGTCCTCTATGGATGGGTGCACCGGAGGCGACGCCGCGCCGGGAGTCTTCCATGAACATACGTCTGATGACGTTCGCCGGCTGCCTCTGGATGCTGCTGGCCGCCTGTCATGGACAGGACGACCAAGCCGTGCACGCGGCTGCGCACGACGATTCCCCGCCGATCGTCCGCGTGAGCCCCAAGGCGCTCCAGGAAATTCAGATCCAGGCGGCCGAACCACGCCCGCTTTCACGGCAACTGGTCGTGCAGGGTCGCATTCAATACACGCCCGACCGGTACGCGAACATGACCTCTCCTATGGGAGGCCTCGTTCAGGCGGTGCACGGAAAGCTCGGCGAACCGGTCAGGAAAGACCAGTCCCTCGTGACGATCCAGAGTCCCGACATCATCGCGGCCTACGCGCAACTCACCGAGGCCGAGTCGGATCGCGACTTGGCGCGGCGGACCCATGCGATGATCCTGGACCTCTACCGTGCCAAGGCGCTGTCCAAAAAAGACCTGGAGCAGGCGGAAAACACGCTGCGACGCGCCAGCGCCGAATACGACCGCGTGAGAGAGCGCCTGATTGCCTTGAGGGTGCCTCCCGAAGAATTGGACCAACCGCCCGCGACGCGGCACATTACGGGCCGATTCGATCTGCGATCGCCGTTTGACGGGGTCATCGTCGAAAAGAAGGTGTCCGTGGGACAGATCGTCGATTCCAGCGAGGTGCTGTACACGGTCGCCAACATGGACGTGCTGCAAGCCGTCGGCGAAATCTACGAGCGCACGCTTCGTCTGATCACGCCGGGCTTGCCGGTGGTCGTCGCCGTGGAATCTTCCCCGGACGAACGCTTCGGAGGAGTGGTCACCTACGTCGGCGACGTCGTCGATCCGACCAGCCGGACCATCAAGATCCGGTGCGACATCGACAACGCGCAACACAAACTGAAAGCCGACATGCACGCCCGAATTCAGATCGAGATTCCATCGGCGGACGAGGTCATCGCGGTTCCGCGCAAGGCGGTCATCCGGCTGGCGGACAAATCGTTCGTGTTCGTTCAGCGTGCGCCGGAAGAGTACGAGCGCCGCGAAGTCATCCTCGGGCCCGCATCCGGCGATCTGGTGGAAATCCGACACGGATTGGAAAAAGACGAGCACATCGCCGTAACGGGCACACTGCTCCTGGAAGGGGAATTGGAAAAGCACATCAGTTGATCGTCATGCCGCAGCGCGCCGCGGTCGCTTCTCCAACAGGCGCAGCACCGCCGTTTCCTCGGGCGACAGGCCGAAGGGCGAATGTCGCGACGGTCTCGCGCCGCGGGCCGGTACATCGAGCCGCCCTTCCGAATAGGCGCTCACGATGTCCGGGTGGATATAGCATTTCCGACACACGGTCTTGGTATTGCCGAGCCGGGCGGCGACCGTTGCGACGGCGCGCGCGAGGTTGCGCTTCGTCTGCGTGCCTGAGCCGGCGGGAATCATGTCTCTCAGCGCCTGCGCGGCGAGGACCGTGCCGGCCCATGTACGAAAGTCCTTGGCGGTGAACTCATCGCCTGCAAGCTGCCTGATGTAGTCGTTCACGTCGGAGGCGTCGATTGACCGGCGTGCACCGGATTCGTCGAGATACTGAAAGAGCTCATAGCCCGGAAGATCCCGGCTCTGCCCCACGATGCGGGCGAGCCGGCGGTCCCGAAGATCCACGGCGTGGAGCACGCCGCTTTTTCCGCGGAAGGCAAAGCGCAGATTTGATCCGTTGATCCGGACGTGGCGGTCCCTCAAGGTCGCGAGTCCGAACGACCCATTGCGCCGCGCGTACTCTTCATGGCCGATGCGGATGAGGGTGGTTTCGAGCAGACGGACGACGGTGGCCAGGATTTTCTCTCTCGGCAATCCCGGTCGGGCCAGATCCTGTTCCACGTGCTCGCGGATTCGGGGCAGGGCCTCCGCGAAGGCGACCATGCGGTGAAACTTCGTTTCGTCACGGACCGTCCGCCACTGCGGGTGATAGCGGTGCTGCTTCCGTCCCCTCGCATCCCGCCCGGTGGCCTGCATATGTCCGTCGGGATCGCTGCAAATCCACACGTCGCGCCATGCCGGCGGGATCGCGAGAGCCTTGATGCGGGCCAGCACCGTCTTGTCGCGCACCGGCTTGCCGTCCGGGGCGACATAGATAAATCCTTCTCCTCGACGGCGTCTCGCGATGCCGGGGCGGCAGTCGCTCACATATCGCAGGCCGGCTCGCACGGCGACGCGTGGACCTTCGCCGGTGCGATCCGCGGCGTCGCGGTCCCGGGAGGTTCGTCCTGTGCCGTCCGTCCTCCGCCCGGAGTCAGGCTGTTTTCCGTCTCGTGTCATGCTCCGGTCTCGCCCCGCTCTTCTTACCAGCGGCACGATGACCTTTGCCTTTCGTCTCGACGCTGCGCTTCAAGAGCGCCATCAGATCGATGACCTCGCCCTTGGCGGGGCGCTCCTTTTCCTCTTGGGAGGGTTCCGTCACGACTTCGGTCTGGCCGGCCTGAACGCGCTTCTCGATCAGCGCCATCAAATCCTCGTGATAGGTGTCGTGAAACGCCTGCGGGTTCCATTTGTCGCTCATGCCCTCCACGAGACGCCGGGCCATGTCGATCTCCTTCGGTGTGACGCCGGCTGTCTTCAAATTGTCGGAGGGCACCTCGACCTCCTCGGCCGACCGCAGCTCGTTCGCATAACGCAATGTATTCATGACGATGACATCGCCGACCGGAATCAGCGCGGCCACGTACTGCCTGGTTCGGATCACGACGTTGGCCAAGCCGATCCGTCCCGTTTGCTTCAGTGTTTCCCGGAGGAGGGCATACCCCTTCTGGCCCCGTTTATCGGGCGCCAGATAGTACGGCATCTCGAAATACATCGGCGGAATCTCCTCCTGTTTCACGAAGCTCAGGATGTCCACCGTCTGGGTCGCTTCCACGTTCGCACGCTTGAAATCTTCGTCGGTGAGGACCACATAGCGTCCCTTCTCGTATTCGTAACCCTTGACGATGTCGTCCCACGGGACGTCCTCGCCGGTCTCCTTGTTGTACCGCTTGAATCCGACCGGTTTCATTGTACGGCGGTCCAGCATGGTGAGATCGAAACTGTTCCGCTTCTCGGCCGAGTAGAGTCCGACCGGGATGTGGACGAGTCCGAAACTAATGGCGCCTTTCCAGAGTACGCGTGCCATCTTAGACCCCAGTGTTGAATTTAAATTTTGGGTGTTGAGTTGTCCGATAACTCAACACCCCGACACTAAAGACTAAGCACAGTTTTGAATTTTAAATTTTGAGTTGTGAGTTCTCCGAGTTCGAATAACTCACCACTCAAAACTAAAAACTCAACACTGCCTTGTCCGAGTCCGAGCACTCAACACTAAAGATTTAACACTGTCTTGATTACGCTGCTTCCCTTTCATGCGTCGTTTCGTCGGCTCCCTGTTGCCGTTCCGTCGCCGCATGCTCGATCTCGGCGTTGATTTCACCGCCGAGCAGGAGCATCATGCCGCTCCAATACAGCCAGAGCATCAACACGATGATCCCGGCGATGGAGCCGTAGACCTTGTTGTAGTTGCCGAAATTGTCCACATAGAATTTGAAACCCAGAGACACGACCAGCCACATCGAGACGGCGAAGACCGAGCCGGGCGACACCCATCGCCAGTCTTGCTCGATATCGGGGCACACGTAATACACGATGGCCACGGCCAGCAGCATGAGCCCGATCGCCACGGGCCACTGCAACACTTTCCAGGCCCAGGTGAACGCTTGACCAAGTCCCACGAGACCGGCGATCCATTCTCCGATGGGGCCGCCGTAGAGCACGAGCGTCATCGAGAGAATGACGAACGCCGCCAGCCCGATGGTCAAGGCGATGGCCACCAATCGGACCTGCCAAAACGGCCGAGAATCCTCCTCCACGTCGTAGACGACGTTCAGCGCTTCCATGATGGCCGTCATACCGCTCGATGAGGCCCACAGGGCGCCCAGCCCGCCCAGTGAAAGGATGTTGGCTCCGCTGCCCTGTGCGACCTGGTTCAGGAAACGCTCGACCATCGACAAGGCGTCTCCCGGCAGGACGTTTCGCAAATATCCCATCAGCTCGGGCATATAGTTTTGGACGGACAACAATCCCATGGCGGCGGTCAGTACGATCAAGGCGGGAAACAGCGCGAGCACGACATAATAGGAGAGTTGGGCCGCGCGTCCCAACAATTCGTCCTTTTCAGTCTCGTGCCAGAGCCGGCGCACGAGTTCGACGATCGTCAGTCCCCCCAGTTTCCACGGATTGTAGGCCGGCGACCGGCTCGTCATCGACGACGCGTTCGACGTGCGGCTCATGCTTTGCCCACCTGCCCTTCGAACCCCGGGAGAATGGCCTTGAAAAAGGCGTTTTGCACGAGCTTGCCCACGATTTCCCATGTGTGGGCCTGCGGATTTTGGACCGTGCCGGACAAGTCGGTTTTCGTGGCCGCTTCATTGCGGGGCCGATTTTCGAAGAGGCCCAACACGCCTCCGACGACCGCTTCATAGATTTTTTGAGCGGAGGCCTTATTCTTGTCTTGTGTGGGGTCGTACACTTCGACGTCCTTCGGGAACGGCTTGACATAGCCGTGAATACGGTCGTCCTTCACCGAGAGCTCGCTGAACAGCGCGAAGGTGCCCGCCGCCGTGTCGACATCGCCGTAAGCGCGCAGCAGATGATTGAGGTCCTTCACCTTGGTCTTGATGATCTTCACGGCGAGATCGAAATCCGGTCTGGGCTTTTCAGGACGGAAGGAACCCCTGACGACCGTCGGGCCCGAGCCCATGAACTTTCCCGTGACCTTGACGACGCCCGCACCCTCCTCGAGCCGATTGCTGAAGTGATCCATGTCGACGTTCATGTCGCTCAAGAATACCCGGTAGTCCGGGGAAGCGGACCGGTTCACGAATCCCACTTCACTGTGGAGAATCTTGCCGTGCCCGATTTTCAGCACGAGAGCCGGATCCTGATGCGCCTGCGCGGCCTGTTGCGCGCCGCGCCGGACCCGTTGCTTCTCGTTGCGGGCGGTGTCCGGCTTGTGCATGTAATCGATGTCGGCCCGCTCCAGCAAGAATGAATCGACCGCGACGAGGGTGTGCCGATTCGCATATCTCACGCGTCCGGCGAGATCCAGCACGCCGTCACGCACCCGCACGTTGTACGCTTCGGCGATCGGCGTGAGCGCGGCGATACGGAGGTCTTCTATCTTCATCTCCGCATCGACCGCGGGCGCCGGCTTGGCGAAGAAGTCGGCGCGCCCCGCCAGTTCGATCCGAGCCTGATCGGGGAAGCGTCCGGTCATGTGCAATCGGGACGGAAGGTTGCCCGCGTCGGCTGCGGCGTTGCGGATCTCGTAGGCCGACACGGTGAAGTCCGCGATCCGAATCGGATCGGCCTGAGGAGTGTGGCGGTACACGACCTCCCCATCTTCGATGGCAGCCTGACGGATGGCGACGGGAAAGAGACTGAGCGCCCGGTCTTGCCAGGTGGCGGCCTCGGCGGCTGCCTCTCCCGCCGATCGCTTGGCATCCTGGGATGCCGGGTCGTTGACATATTCGATCGCGGGACGGACGACTTTGACCTGTGTGATCGTCGCGGTCTTCCTGGCGGGGGCGTATTCGATTTCACCGGCTGCTTCGATCATGCCCGTCTTGAGGGGGAGATCCGTTCGTCCCACCAGGGCAAGCGCCCGGTCGACGGCCAATCGATTCAGGCTGAGCACGGCTTTTACAGCCGGATGAGGCGTGGCCAGAAAATCGGCTTGCCCGTTTACCCGCACCTGCGCCTGCTCCAGAAGACGAGCGGTCACGTGCAGCTCCGACGGATAATCCCCCTCGTCTTTCTTCGTGCGATTCGTCAGATTGCGGGCCGTGACCTCGACGTCCTGCAAGCGGATCGGCTCGGCGGCCGGCTCTCTTTGATACGTGAGGTGTCCATTCGAAAGGGACAGCGTTCCCTCAAAGGCCGTCAGGTTGCGGAGGCGATCCTGCCACGCCGTCGCGTGCTCCTGCGCCTCTTGCCGATTCGCGGCGGCGAGCGCCTCGTCGACTTGCTGCCTGGTGGCCGAAAAGACCGGTGTATCGAGGCGAATGTCCGCGGCCACCGTGCCGCGGATCAGCGGCCCCAGCCGTGCATCGGCGGTCACGTGCGGGATCGTCGCCAGCGGAGGATCAGGATGCGCTGCTTGCGCGACGACGACGTCGTGCAGATCCACCGATAGGCTGAGGGGATGGAGGGAGAGCGCGCCGATGGCGATGCGATACCCCTCCAGGTGATCGTTCGCTTCGCGTTCAGCATAGCGCCGCAACGGCTCGTCGATCACCGACAGCGCGATGACGATCGCGGCGACGGCCAGACCGAACAGCAACCCGACGATCGCCCAAACCGGATGTCGTTTCAGCATGAGAGCATCCTTGATCGCAATGTCAAAACGGGTCGGCGTGCGCGACGGTCCGTGGTTGCAGAGCGGCGTCCGTCTGATCCCGCGCCTGCAGACCGATCGTGTTCGTGATCATCATCGAATTCGGAATCAAGTAGGCCTTCCCCTCTTTTTCGAGCCTCGTATAGCGCAAATCGATGTCCGTCACGATGCCTTCCATGCCGGCCACGGTGATCTGCTCGTGCAACGAAAAGGGTCGATACAAGAGAATCAGAATGCCCGAAACGAGGTTCGACAAGATGTCCTTCAGGCCGAATCCCAACGCGAAACCGGTCAGTCCCAAACCGGCGACGAGCGCGGAGACATTGACGCCCATCGTGCCCAATGCCGTGACGCCGCCCAGCAGCAACATCGAGAGGGACAGCGCCCGTCCCAGGACCTTCAGCACATAGCTCGTGTTGAAATCAGCGTGCCGGCCGATGCGGAGAAAGAGGTTCCAGGCGAGGAGGCTACCGACCCAGAAGCCCAGGAAAATCAGGATACCGACGGCGAACTTGGGAGCCCAGAGGATCAACTGGCCGACCAGCTCTTGGACCGATTGTTCGAGGTTCTTCATGGAGCCAGCGACTCGTGCGAGCGCCGCTCATCTACGCGATCTGCTCCGGCCGACTGCGGCGACCCGAACGGGATGAGCCGCTCAATTGAGCGAGCAAGGATTGAGCGACGATACGGGCCAGATCGCGGACGAATGAACGGCCGATGTGCAACGCGGTGTCCTGGAGAAGCGCCTGTTCCCGGGCAAACTCGCCGGTCAATTCTTCCCAAACGGCGCCGAGCTGATTCCATGTCGCGCAGGCGCCGCCTTCGGCCCCGGACGGTTTCGTATCGAGCCCGACGGAGGAACGTGACCCACGCCGGCTATCCGGCGTCCGATCCTCCGATGAAGACGGGCCGCGCATCGCATAGAAGGGACGGACGCCGCGCCGCATCCGTTCTTCCTGCTGCGAAGGCATGACCTCCGCGCCATGGGTCTTCGGGGGATAGTAGGGGTACACTCCGGACTGCCGGCGCCGTCGACCGGCCAGACCCGCCAGCACACCGATGGCCACCGCGCCTCCCAGAAACATCAATGGACGGCGAGTGGCCTGCACCGAGGGATCCAGTCGATGAGCGGCCGATTCCACCCAGCCGACCGCCTGATCTTTGGCCGATTCGATGACATCCAGCGCCGCGGCCTTGGTCCCCCGCACGGTGTCTTCGACGCGCCGCTCGAGCGACTGGATTTTGTCGCCGAGCGCCAGCCGAGTCCGAAGGATATTCTTCAAGTCTTCTTCAACGTGATCTGCTCTTTGATCCATTCGACGTTTTCCTTCATCGCAAAGAGGGTCCGTCGCGGCATCGTTTCGACGGTGCCTGCGAGCGACCGCGCCTTCGCGAGCAACGAAATTCCGATGCCGGCCAGGACAATGCCGATCACGCCGTAGCTGGCCCACAGCGGCAAGCCGGTCCACTCGTGCAGCCCATGCACGAGCATCAGCAGAAGAAACAACAGTCCGATCGCCGTCAGCACGGCGCCGACGCCGAATCCCGACGCGGCGCGCCCGGCTTTCGACATTTCGAGCAGGATCTCGTCCCGTAAAAGCTGCACCTCCTGGCGCAGCAGGGACTGGAAGTCGTCCAGAATCCCCGTGACGAGCGTCATCCACCCCGACCCTCTCGACTGCTCCATCCTCGCCTCCGTTACCTCAAACGCCGGGCCAGAAAATATCCGACTCCCACCCCCAGCACCAGGGTCGGCCAGGGATAGCGTTCAATCGCGGATTCCAGTCGCCCCAGCAGACCGCCGGTCTCTGCCGGTCCGGTCATTCTTTCGTGAAACGGGGCAGCGACG
>DATFDJ010000044.1:0-19788 GCA_035252115.1 Nitrospira sp.
CTTTCTTATGCCGGTCCTGCTCCGCCTCCGTGCTCTGGAAGCCCAACGAGACGCCTTTTTGGATCAGCTTGGTGCCGATGTTGGACGTCATGATCACGACGGTATTCTTGAAATCGACCTTCCGGCCGAGACTGTCGGTCAACACGCCGTCGTCCAGCACTTGTAGCAGCAGGTTGAAGACGTCCGGATGGGCCTTTTCGATTTCATCGAACAACACGACCGAATACGGCCGGCGCCGAACCCGCTCCGTCAACTGACCGCCTTCTTCGTAACCGACGTAGCCCGGAGGCGCGCCGAACAACCGTGAGCTCGTAAACTTCTCCTGATATTCGGACATGTCGATTCGGATGAGCGCGTCCTCGGTATTGAACAGGAATTCGGCCAACGTCCGCGCCAATTCGGTTTTTCCCACGCCGGTCGGACCCAGAAAGATGAACGACCCGATCGGCTTCTTGGCTTCTTTGAGGCCGGCGCGCGACCGCCTGATCGCCCGGCACACGGCCGAGATGGCTTCGTTCTGTCCGACGACGCGCTTGTGGAGGAAGTCCTCCATGCGCAGGAGCTTGTTCGACTCTTCCTCCTCGAGCTTGAAGAGCGGAATCCCGGTCATCTTCGAGACGACATAGGCGACGTCTTCCTTGCCGATGGTCGGCTTCTGCTTCTCCTGGTTCTTTTTCCACTCGCGCTTCGATTCATCCAACAGCTTGCGCAGCCGCTCCTCTTCCTCGCGGTGCCGAACGGCCTCTTCGAAGTTCTGCATGGAGATCGCCAGTTCCTTGTCCCGGGACACTTTCTTCAATTCCTGCTCCATCGCTTTCAGTTCGCCGGGCAAGGCATAGGTCTGAAGCTTGGCGCGGGAACCGGTTTCGTCGATCAAGTCGATCGCCTTGTCCGGGAGGAACCGATCCGTGATGTAGCGATCGGACAGCTTGACGGCTTCCACGATCGCATCTTCGGTGATCTCCACGCCGTGGTGCTCTTCGTAGCGGTCGCGCAGCCCTTGAATGATCCGCACCGTTTCATCGAGACTGGGCGGTTGGACATAGATCGGCTGAAACCTGCGCTTGAGCGCTCCATCCTTCTCGATGTGCTTCCGATATTCGTCAAGCGTCGTGGCGCCGATGCACTGGATCTCCCCTCGGGACAGCGCGGGCTTGAGCATGTTCGAGGCATCGATCGAGCCCTCGGCGGCCCCCGCGCCGACCAACGTATGGAGTTCGTCGATAAAGATGATGATGTTGCCGGCCTGCACGATCTCCTTCATCACAACCTTCAACCGCTCTTCGAACTGACCGCGGTACTTGGTACCGGCAACGAGCGAGCCAAGATCCAGGGCGATGACACGCCGCGACAATAAATTGTCGGGAACTTCCGACTGCACGATGCGTTGCGCCAAGCCTTCCACGATCGCGGTCTTGCCGACTCCCGATTCTCCGATGAGGACCGGATTGTTCTTGGTGCGTCGGCTGAGAATCTGCAGTACCCGCTCGATTTCATCGGCGCGCCCGATCACCGGATCCAGTTGGCCTTCCTGCGCCATCTGCGTCAGGTCGCGGCCGAATTCGTCGAGCGCTGGGGTATTGCTCTTTCGATCGCGTTCGCGCGGTGCGGATTTACGGAGGAAGGTGACGGTGAGCTGCCTGGCGGTCAACAGATTGGCGCCCAAGCTCCGCAGAATTTTGCCGCCGATGCCTTCTTCCTCACGGAGGAGGCCGAGCAGCAAGTGTTCGCTGCCGATGTGGTTATGCCCAAGCAGGCGCGCTTCTTCCACTCCGTATTCGATGACTTTTTTCACGCGCGGGCTGAAGGGAATCTCGCCGAACGTCATGGTCGTCCCGCCGCCCGGCAAATTCCTCTCGATTTCAAGGCGGATTTGCTCAGTCGACAGCCCCATCTTCTTCAGAATCATGAGGGCGATCCCGTCGGATTCGCGAAGGATGGCCAAGACCAGATGTTCCGTGCCGAGATAATCGTTCTGATGCCGCTCGGCCTCTTCCCGCGCAAGGATGATGATTTTCCGACCCTTGTCCGTGAATCGTTCGAACATCCTGCCTCCTCTCGGTAGGATCTGTAGGTCTGACGGGATCGAACCCTTCGAAAAATCTGGCCTAATTCTAACTAGAAGGTCGTGCAGTGTCAAGGTTGCCGATGAATCGCACGGCGCGCAGCGACGGATCGAATTCATCCGACAAAACGCTGCGGCGATTCGTTGACTTCACTACAGGCTCCCGATAGAATCCCGACCCTTTTCCGATACGATCCTCCACCGTCCACATCGAGCGCCGTGCATGAAAAGCAAGAGCATCGGGATTCTGACGAAGCCCAAGTTTCCCGAAGTGAAGTCGACGCTGCAAGCCGTGGTCACGTGGCTCAGGGCTCGGACCATCGTCGTGCTGCTGGACACGACATCGGCGACACTTCTCGGTGAACGAGGCGGCATTCAAAAGACAGAACTTGCGGGGAAGGCCGACGTGCTGCTCGTGCTGGGAGGCGACGGCACCATGCTGAACGCGGCCAGACTGGCCGGCGAACGGGCCATTCCGATTCTCGGCGTCAACATGGGAGGCCTGGGATTTTTGACAGAAGTCCGGCTCGAACATCTCTATCCCTCTCTCGATCGGGTCTTTGCCAATGAATATGTCATGGATGAGCGATTGATGTTGAACGCCCATGTCCATCGGCACGGAGAAACCGTCACTCAAGGCGCCGTCCTGAACGATGTCGTGATCAGCAAAGGGACGCTGGCGCGCATGATCGAACTGCGGATCGCGATTCAGGAGCAATTCGTCACCAATCTGCGCGGCGACGGCCTGATCGTCAGTACGCCGACGGGATCGACCGCGTACTCGCTTTCAGCCGGCGGCCCGATCATCAATCCCGCCGTACAATCCTTGATGTTGACGCCGATCTGTCCTCATACACTCACGCATCGCCCTCTTATTGTGCCCGGAAACGTAGAAATCGACGTGACGTTGACGAGTAAGGATGAAGGCGCGATGGCGACGCTGGACGGACAAGTCGGTATTTCGCTGACGCAGGGAGACAGCGTGGTGCTGAACACGTCGGAGCATCGAACGCGACTGATCCGTTTTCCTGAGACCAATTATTACGACGTGCTGCGGGAAAAGCTCAAATGGGGAGACGGATAGACGGGACGATCACCGTGGCTACGACTTGCCTCGTTCGATTACCGCGATCATTTCCTGATTGGTCACGTACTTGAATTCGCCGATGCAGTCTTTCGCACCCTTGTAGGCCTTCTCCGCCGCCTCGAGTACGCGTAGCCCGCTCACATCGACCGGACGGCTCTTACGCTCCTTGAGAATCGCGTGCAGTTTGTCGAGCACGACGTTGACCTGGGGGCCCGGCGTCTTTGTCGCCAAATAGCGCTCGACGACTTCCGCACACCAATCGCCGTCGCGCTTCGCCACACCGACAAGCCCTTCGCTGGCTTTTCTGGCCCATCCGGCGAGAAACACACCTTCCAAGATCTTGCCGGTCGTCTCGTCGTACGCCTGAAACAGCGAATCGTCGGGATCGTTGCTCGTCTTGGCGGGATTGGTGCAATAGACACCGCCCTTGCACGGCAGCCCGACCGTTTCGTCGACCTTGTCGCCCACGGCAAACACCACACTGTCGCACGGAAACTCGTAATAGCGTTTGAGTCCCACCGCCGCCGTATCGCTCCCTTTCGGTTCCAGCTTGTTGTCTTCCATTTCCAATGCACGCACGCGATGATCGCCGTCCACCAGGATGCGTTTGGGTGACGCCAAAAACTTGAATCCCATTTTCGTCTCGCTGACTTTCGGTTCACATTTCGTAAACTCGCCAAGCAGCCCCTTCAAAATCTCATCGGCATTCTGTCCGACCGCGGCCAATCGATCCTGGATGCGCCCGACCTCCTGCGTGATACCCTCCACATCCATATTGGCGCACACGGCACGAATTTCTTTTGGATTGTATTTCCGTTCAGCGGGACCGCGTCGCACAATGGCCGTGACTCGTTCCACCTTCTTGTAGCGAATCAGCCAATGGGCGATATCCACCATCACATCTCCGGCACCGATCACGGCCACATGTTGTCCCACGTCGAAGGGGCGGTCCCCAAACCCGGGCAGCCGGTTGAAGTGATAGACGACATCCTTCGCATGGAACACGCCCCGAGCCGAATCGCCTTCTACTCCGATCGCCTTCGTTCCCTGCGCACCGATGGAAAAGACCACGGCACCGGCTCCCAGCCCGCGTAATTCGTCGACGGTGATGTCCTTGGCATGTCCCACCGACACATTGCCCAGATAATGGACATTCGGCTGCTCGAGGAGCTCCCAATACTGCTTTCTCAGGCCACCCCTGAGTTTGAGCTTGTTGGGAAAGATGCCGTATTCCGCCAACCCGCCAAACTTGACGTCGCGATTGAGGATAATGACGTCATGACCGGCCTTGGAGAGCGACCCCGCCACCGCCATACCGGCCGGCCCCGCACCAGCCACAATGATCACGTGCTTCTGCTGTGTGCTCATTCGATCTTCCTACGGAATGGTATAAGACAAAAGAGTCAGAACCCTAACAGTTTCGCGGACTTTAGCATAGGCGTTCTCACGCTGTCAAAATGCGGGCGGGCACATTGTCACTGAGACAGCGAAATATTCCGTCTGCCTCGATGTGTAAGCCCTCTCATGGTTCGTCACAACGGATCTCGTTCTAGCCGCCGGCGCTGCCGACCGGTCCTCCTGGTTCCGTCATGCGCCACGGATCGAGCAGTTGAGCCAGACGTTTCTCGGGAAGGACTTTTTGCTCCTTCGCAATTTCACGAACGGTCTTTCCGGTTTTGTAGGCTTCCTTCGCCAGCTTGGCGGCGGCTTCATACCCGATTTCCGGCGCCAACGCCGTGCACATCGCCAGACTTTCTTCGATGAGGCTCTTGCAGCGCTCCTCGTTGGCCGTGATGCCTTCGATGCATCGGGCCGCAAAATTGTTCGACGCTGCGGCGAGCAGTTCGATCGATTGAAGCAGGTTATAAGCCATGACGGGCAGCATCACGATCAATTCGAAATTTGCCGCCTGACCCCCGACGGCAACCGTCACATCGTTACCGATGACCTGGGCGCAGACCATGGTGACGGACTCGGCAATAACGGGATTCACCTTTCCCGGCATGATGGATGAACCGGGCTGGGTCTCCGGCAAATGAATCTCACCCAGGCCGCAGCGGGGACCGGAACCGAGCCAGCGAATATCGTTGGCGATCTTCATGAGACTCACGGCCAGTGTTCGCAGCTCCCCGCTCGCCTCGACCAGCGAGTCTTGAGCCGATTGTGCTTCGAAATGGTTCGCCGCCTCTTTGAATGGACAGCCGGTTTCTTTTGAAATGATCGCCATAACCTTGGCAGAAAAATCCGGGTGGCAATTCAGACCGGTTCCGACCGCCGTGCCGCCGAGGGCCACTTCGCTCAGCGCTTCCTGGGCTCTTCTCATGCGGCTGATGCCCAACTCGATTTGCCTGGCATATCCGCCGAACTCCTGCCCCAGTCGAACCGGCGTCGCGTCCTGCAGATGGGTCCGCCCGATCTTGACGATCTTGTCGAACTCGCGCGCTTTTCGATCCAGGACCTTGTGGAGCTTCGTAAGCGCCGGGATGAGCTGACGCTCGACGCTTTCCGAGGCGGCGATATGAATGGCGGTGGGAATCACATCGTTGCTGGATTGACCCAAATTGACGTGGTCGTTGGGATGCACCAGTTTACTGCCTCGTGCTCCGCCCAACAGTTCGGTGGCCCGGTTGGAAATGACCTCGTTGGCATTCATATTCGTCGAGGTACCGGAGCCGGTCTGAAAAATGTCCACAGGAAACTCCGCATCGAGTTTCCCCTCGATCACTTCGGTCGCGGCTTGACGAATGGCTTCAGCCGGTTTTTTCTCGAGCAGCCCGAGCGACTGATTCACGGAAGCCGCCGCCCGCTTGATCAATCCCATGGCCCGGATGATCGAGCGGGGCATGCGCAGCGGGCTGATGGGAAAGTTCTCGATCGCCCGAGCCGTTTGGACTCCATAATAGGCATCTGCGGGAACGGCCAGCTCGCCCATGGTGTCGCGCTCGACGCGCATAACGGTGGATGATGTCGGAGAACCGGCTTGGGCTTTGTGTGTCTTCATGGACGCTCCATACTTCAAAGGAGATTCGCGCATGCGGGCGCCATGATAAACTCCGCTCCTCCTCCCGCACAAGGGTTGCCTACGCCATGGTTCTGGTCAGCGTCGACGCCTATGCCGGCTACAAGGGAGAGCACACGCCTCGCTCATTCACGGTCGGCGACGTGCGCGAGGTCATTGTGGAGGTCGTCGATCGTTGGTACAGCGACACCCACGCCTATTTTCGGGTACGAACGGCCGGCGGCGAGCGCTATGTCTTGCGCTACCATCTCGATGAAGACCGGTGGGAACTCGTCATGCAGGAGCGCGCATAAAAAAGGCCCGCCTAAGCGGGCCTTTTTCTGAACCGTTACCGAAGAGATGTTACGCCACCTTCACCTCGATCGCCTTGGGTTTCACCTTTTCGGTCTTGGGAAGATGCAGAGCCAGGATTCCATCCTTATACTCCGCCTTGACGCTTCCCTCGTCCACCGATTCGGGCAGCGTGAAGCTTCTCACAAAGCTTCCATAGGACCGCTCCACCCGGTGGAACCTTTTCCCTTTTTCTTCCTTTTCCTGTTTCCGTTCACCCTGTAGGGTGAGGACGCCGTCCTCGACGGTTACTTTCACGTCCTCTTTCTTGACTTCCGGCAACTCGGCCTTGATCACATATTCGCCGTCGGACTCGCTGATATCCACCGTGGGAACCCAGTCGGCGACGGTGAGAGCTTCCTTGCCGCTCTGTCGCACTCCAGGTCTGGCGAAGACGCGATTCAACCGTTCAGACATATCCTCCAGCTCGCGAAACGGATCCCATCGTACGAGTGCCATAGCAACCTCCTTCTCTTCTTTCCGTTGATGCTGCGGCGACCGGGCCGCTCGTTGAGGAGATAATTCCGCCGCACGACGAGTCAAGGGCCGGGGAAGGGTCTCTTTCAGGCTCAGGTACGCTCGTGCAGGGGAACGTAGGGCCGGTTGTGTTCACCGGCATAGATCTGGTCCGGCCTGAACAGCTTGTTTTCCCTGAGCTGCTCGAGCCAATGGGCCAACCATCCGGATACTCTCGCCATCGCAAAGAGCGGAGTAAACAGGTCGACGTCGATGCCCATTTTGTCGTACACGATACCCGAATAGAAGTCGACGTTCGGATAGATACTTTTGTCCCGCAGCAGTTCGCCTGCCGCGCGTTCGACTTCCACCGCCACCTCGTACAGCGGCGAAGAGCCGCATTCTTTGAACAGCCGCTCGCACAGGCGCTGCAGAATCGTGGCTCTCGGGTCCTTCACTTTATAGACGCGGTGGCCGAAGCCCATCAGCTTCTGCTTGTTGCAAAGGCGTTCGTCGACGAACGCCTTCGCCCGGTCCGGAGTGCCGATGCTCCGCAGCATCTGAACCACTTCCTCGTTCGCTCCGCCGTGCAAGGGTCCCTTCAACGAGCCGATGGACGACGCCACGACGGTATAGGGATCGGCCAATGTAGAGGCGGTCACCATGCCGGTGAAGGTCGAGGCATTCATCGTGTGTTCGGCATGGAGAATCAGGCAATCGTCGAAGATGTCCACCCACACCGGATGCGGCATGGATTCGGTCAACATGTACAGAAAGTTGTCGCTGAATCCGAGCTCATCCCTGGGTGTGATCGCCTCGTCGCCCCGCCTCAACCTCGCCCACGCCGCGACAATGGTGGGGAGTTTCGCCACGAGACGGACGGTAGACCAATAGTTGTTCTCGACGTCCTTGACATTTCGTCCCGGATAGAACATGCCAAGCGCCGCGACCGCCGCCTGCAACACATCCATCGGGTGTCCGTGTTCCGGCAAGCACTTCATCAGATCGATAATGGAAAACTTGACGCGGCGATGATGCGTGATGTCTTCCGTCCACTTTGCCAGTTGGGCCGGAGACGGCAGATGGCCGAACAGGAGCAGATAGGCTGTTTCGAGGTAGGAAGATTTGGCGCAGAGCTCTTCGATGCGGATGCCGCGGTATTCGAGAATCCCGCGTGCACCGTCCACGTCGCTGACTGCCGATTTGGCGGCCGGGACACCTGCGAGCCCCGGCATGAAATCATGCGGCATATGTGCCCTACTCTGCTCTCCATGACAGCCGCGATGCAAGATGTTGCAATGAGCCAGCTTCGATTGGCATACTCACGTTCGCCGTGACGTGGAACGTGTCGCTGAATAGGCCCCTGCCGGCGAGGATCATTCTCAGAGTTCTTCTGCTTTTTTCATTGCTGTCGGCTATGGGCATCCGTGTCTCTGCGGACGACGAGTTGCTGATTTTCGCCGTGGTCAGCGAACCGCCGAAAGACCGATCACGGGTAGCCGTCAGGGCGTCGATCAACGACACCGCCGTGGATACGAAATTGCTGGCATCCGAGGCGATTTTGAACAACTTGATCTGGAAAAAATTGGAAATCTGTCACGCGCTTCGTGTCGAAGGGACGAAAGCGCCGGATGGCTACAAAGTCGTGACGGTTCGTGTGATCGACGCGAGCATGTTGCCGATGACGTTGCAATCCTTCGCCGGCGACTGTCTCATCAAGAAAGCGATCGAGGTCGCTCCACTGGTGGACTAAACGGAAAGGCTGAGGCCGGCTCACTTAGCCTGCATTTTCAACCTTCACCTTCATCCATCACGTCCGGCATTCGGGACATTGAGTCGGTTCTTCCGGCGCATCGCACTCTTCACCGGTCAAGGGAAAGAGCTGCTCACAGGACCGACAGGTGCGGATCTCAAAATAGGCCGCCCCTTGTTGATCGATATCCGTCGGCAGCAGCAACTCAAACGGGTCATAGCCAATCACCGCGCCGTCGATAAACTTCACGACGGCCAGGCGATCATTGAACACTTCGAACGTCGCTTCCTGCCCTTTCCGCTCGATCAGATGACCGAGCACGAACACCGGTTGTCCCTTTCGCTTGATACGCAAGTCGCGAAGAGTCCGCTGAGTGGAAGTCGCGCAGGCAAATTGACCGCTGGAACTGGTCCCGACTGTCGGCATGGTCAAGAACCGAGACAAGTGAACCGCAAATCATGTACCATAGGCGAAAAAATGGCGTCAAGCGCGATCCCGGCGCCGGGGGACCTTCGTATGGCCGACATCGTCATCTATCAGAAACCCACGTGCTCGACATGCCGGCAGGCCATCCAGCTTCTCAAAGAGAGTGGAGCGGCGTTCACCGCAGTGAATTATTATGAGAAGCCGTTCTCGAAGATCCAGCTCAAAGCCCTGTTGAAGAAGATGAATCTCTCGCCGAGAGACGTGCTGAGAACCAAAGAAGACGTCTACAAGGACTTGGGCCTTGCAAAGAAGAACTTGTCCGACGATGCCGTGATCGATTTGATGATCAAGCACCCGGATCTCATTCAGCGGCCGATCGTCGAAAAAGGGGCACAGGCGATCTTGGCGAGGCCGGCAGACACCGTCAAACAACTCCTTTAATACTCTCCGTTCGCCGCAGCCGTCGCGATACCCCTACGGTATCGCCGAGGAGGCCGCAGGACACTGTTGCCGCGCCGGACGACATTCCCGCCCGACGATTGCGCCTCGTGCAATGCTCGGTAGGCGGCCTTTTGCACCGCGACCACCGTATCGGGGTCAGCGGCTTTTTCCGCCACCCCGATGCTGACCGTCACGGGTAGTTCGTGCTCATCCCGTCCAAACGGCCCTTTGATCGCCGCTCTCGCACGCACGTTGCCCCGCCCGCGAAGGACCAGCGGCGTCGCCTCAATCGCCTTGCGAATCGCTTCCAGCGTGGCGAGTGTTTCGGTCGCTGACCGTCCGGGAAAGAGCAAGGTGAGTTCGTCCCCGCTCGCTCGATACACCCGCACGTCTCGGCAAACAGATTGGACCAGTGGCGCGATGATCTGCAGGACCTGCGACGTCACCACTTTTCCATGGATGTTCCCATAGGACTTCATTTGATCGACGACCGCGACCGCAAACGCGTAGCGACTTCCCAACCGCTCCAGCGCGTCTCGATAGGCGCGGTGACCTGCAATGCCGGTCAACTCATCACGATAGGTCCGAAAGTGTGACGATTGAAGAAGGCTGAGAAACAGAATGAACCCCGCAGCCGCAAAAAAATTGCTCGGCTGCCAACCGATCCGAGTTCCGTGGTAGGCGAGGAACAGGGCGACGATGGCCCAAACGGATCCAGCTTCGAACGGATCTCGCGTCACCAGGAAACGTCCCATGTGCATCGTACCGGCCAACAGAAAGGCGGCCAGGGCGGCTTGTGGGACCGGCGTCCACTCAGTCGGTACTGCGATATACCGTCGGTCAAACGAGGCTGCGAATTCCTGCTGCGCGGGATCACACAGCCATAAGATAAGGAAGGGTTGCGTGCAAACGAGTGCGAGACGCGCCGCACTGCGGATCACTGAAACCGCATCCTCCTTGAAGACAGAAAATGCAAGGAGATTGAGAGGCACCAGAAAGGCGCTCATCGCAAACAACTTGGCTGCGACGGACTCCGGGTCCGAGGCGGCCGGAGGAAACATCGTCAGCACGCGGTCCGCCCACACGAGAACCAAGAACGACAGAATCAGCCGCGTGCTCGAAAGATACCACCCGAAGACCAGACCAAACGCCAGGACCACCAACGGAATCGCGGAGACCGGTTGTTGCAACCAGACAGGGACTCCGTGGGGACGCAGGAACCCCACGGCCGCCAAGAGCACCAGACCTCCGGGTATCGTGAACGTCATGATGTCTTTTGCCGCATCCCGCATCTTCATCCTCCACGAACAGAGCCGCGGCGTGAGGTGCCAATCTCGTACCAGGCGCGGTAAGACGGAATTGATCTGGAACTTGGAAGATGGTCTCTAAGGCCTTGTCTACACAGATGTTCTGTCAGAATGAATTGGGACTGATCTGACGGGGTTCCGAGAGTGAATGTACCAAACAGCTAAGCGAGCTTTTTTGAACGGCGGGACATTGGTGCGGACACCGAGGCACGCTCAGATGGCGTGAGTGCGGATAGCACCGGTGGCCGGATCGACTGAGACCGCGACCTTTCCATCGAGCACCTGCGTCATCAACTCACCCGCCACTTCCCGCCTCCAGCCTCGCAGCAAGGGTAACTCAACGGTGACGCGTTTCGCCGCTGCATCGACCAACGCTTGAACATCTGCCGTCGTGGCCAGCAACGTGGGGGCGATTTCGGCTTCCGCGGCCCTCGCCTTCAATACTGCTTGCAACAGTTCGACCACGCCGGTGGATTCGGGCTCCGGTTTGCGTTCTCGGGGAACAGCGGGCCAGGCAGAGGCAGGCAATGCCCACGCAGTGGAGATGGTCTTGAGCAATTGTTCGCCGTTGCGCTCGACTTCGGAAGAATGGACGCCCCGCAAGCCGCGGAGTTCGTCCACGGACCGGGGCGGATGCCGCGCGAGCTGCAATAAGACTTCGTCTCTCATCACGCGGCCGCGCGGGACGTTCCGGCGTTTCGCCTCCGCTTCCCGCCACGCCGCAAGCTCTTTCAGCACCGCCGCATGTCTCGGTTTGAGCTGGTCCCATCCGCGGATCCGCTGATACCGCTCCAACGGCTCCCGGCTTTTCTCGCCCACCGATTGCTCGAGTCGCGCGAACTCTTCCCTGACCCAGTCGATGCGGCCCATGGCATGAAGTCGCTTTTGGAGATACTCATGAATCGGCAGCAGGAATTGCACATCTTCCGCCGCGTACGCAATCTGATCCGGCGAAAGAGGACGCCCGCTCCAGTTCGTAAACGTATGGGCCTTGGCCAGCTTGGTTCCTTGAATCCGCTGAACAAGATTCGCGTAGGCCGCTTGGGCGCCGAAGCCCAGCATGGCCGCCGCGATCTGAGTGTCGAAGAACGGCTTGGGGATCGTCCCCGCATGGAAGGCGAATAAATCCAGATCCTGCCGGCCTGCATGGACGACTTTTTCCACACCCGGGTCGCACACGAGATCCCAGAACATATCGAGCGACCCTTGAGCCTGGACGGCCGGGAAATCGATGACCGCGGCCGTTTCCGTTGTGGCGACCTGAATCAACTCCAGTTTGGGGACAAAGGTATTCTCCCCCACGAATTCCGTGTCGAGGGCCAACGTTTTACTGGATCGGAGCTGAGTACAGAGCTGCTCGAGCGCCGGGCGGGAGGTAATGTAGGTCGAATGGGCGACGGGTTTGACCATCGAATCATTCTGCCGGGCTGTACGGACGATCCGGCGGCTTCATCGGGTCCGTGTTGCTGAGGCTCAAATACTCTTTGAGAAATTGATAGGCTTCCAGCATACGGCGCAATTCGGGCTCGGAGCTGCGGTCGCCGTTGTTGGCGTCCGGATGAAGCAGCTTCGCCTTCTGGCGGAACGCGGTCGTCACATCGGCCAACGAACTGCCGAACTCCACCCCCATGATGGCGTAGGCATCGACGGCGTTGTTCACACTGCTCGCACTCTGGGAAAGGTCTCCCCCGCCGCCCGCCGCCTTCAACATATCGGCGAGGCTGATCCTCCGGCGGCGGCGCCGCGGGCGTTCCCGGATCTCACTGTCCAGATCGTCCCACCGGTCCTCTACGAACTCGAGGCGCGATTCCAGTCTCATGGCGCCGGACAGATCGCTGATTTGCTCCAGCTCTTCTTCAATCTGCAACAAGGACTTCACGATTTCGTCCAATCCCTGCTCGATTCGGAAAAAACTGTCCACCCGTTCCTGCATCATCGTGTCGACCGCACAGTCCATGCTCTCCTCCGTTTTGGAGCGGAGGGACCCGATCCGTCGTTGCATGCCGTTCCGAAACTTCAAATATTTGCCGGCGGAAAAGGGCATGGAAATCCCGACGAGTCTGCTCGATCGACCGCATTGTAGCATAGAGGATTTGCGGCTCAGAAGGGAGAATCGGAGCCGAGGATGAAGATCAGCCGATCTGGTCGGCGATTTTATTCCTTCGCCGAGCCACGCCGGTCTCGTGTGCCGCCGCCGCCACGGCTTTCGCCACGCGCGGAACCACTTCCTTATCGAATACGCTCGGGATGATGTAATCCTCCCCCAGGGCGGACCGTGGTATGGATTCTGCCAGCGCCTTGGCCGCAGCGAGCTTCATGGGCTCATTGATCTGCGCGGCTTGCACGTCCAACGCCCCTCGGAAGATGCCGGGAAACGCCAAGGCATTGTTGATCTGATTGGGAAAATCGGAACGTCCCGTCGCAAAAATGCGGCAATGCGACACCGCCAGGTCGGGAGACACTTCCGGGTCCGGATTCGCCATCGCGAACACGATACGGTCCTTCGCCATCAGATCCAAATCGTCGGCTTTCAGCAGATTGCCGACCGAGAGGCCGATAAACACATCGGCCTGTTTCAAGGCATCGCGCAGCGTCCCCGCAGGGCGAGAGGGCGTCAGGCAGGCGGCCAGGTCCGTACGACAGGCGCGCAACGTATCGCCGTCGCCGTGAAGTATGATCCCTTGCTTGTCACAACCGAAAAGATGCGACACGCCGGCGGCCAACAAGATACGGCAACAGGCCGTGCCCGCTGCGCCGAGTCCGTTGACCACCACGCGCACTTCGGTCATGTCCTTGCCGGCAACCGCGAGCGCATTTTGCAACGCAGCGAGAATGACCACCGCCGTTCCATGCTGATCGTCGTGCATCAGCGGCATGTCCAATGAAGCCTTGAGCCGCCGTTCGATTTCAAAGCAGCGCGGCGCGCTGATATCCTCCAGGTTGATCGCGCCGAATCCAGGCGCGATGGCTTGAACGGCCCGCACGATCTCGTCCGTATCCTGCGTATTGAGACAGATGGGCCAGGCGTCGATGCCGGCGAGTTCCCGGAATAACATGGCCTTGCCTTCCATGACGGGGAGAGCCGCTTCAGGTCCCAGGTTCCCCAGCCCCAGCACCGCAGAACCATCTGTGACGACGGCCACGCTATTGCACTTGGTGGTAAAGGCATACGCCTTAGCTTTGTCCCGAGCGATCGCTTGGGAAACTCGCCCAACTCCGGGCGTATAGACCATAGAAAGAATGTTCCGCGTATTCACCGGAAGCTTGCTCTGTACCTGAATCTTGCCTCCCAGATGAAGCAGAAAGATGCGATCCGAAGCCGACAGCACTTTGACGTCCGGAAGCGCACCGAGCCTCAAGAGGACCCGCTCTCCATGCACTTCGTCCTGCACATCAAACGTGACGTCGCGAATCATGTACTGCGGGGTAGCCGAGACGATATCCACGGCGCCGAGATTCGCCCCTTCCATCGCCAGGGCGGATGCGACGTTCGCAAACATGCCGGGCTTGTTGGCGAGTTCCAGGCGGACGGTCAACCGATAATTGGAATAGGGTCCGATATCGTTCATGGCATCACCTGTCATGACTCTTAGTTCAACCATACCATAGCCCACATGATTCATGAACGCTTCTGCAGCAACCCGCCGATACGACGCTGCGACAAGTAGCATGCTACTTCGATGGCATGCTGGCTGGACTGCACACGTGAAAACGCAGCCGCTCCATTGTTGCATTGATACGCATTTTGCTCGGATGCTAAGGTGGACTATGACGACCGCGTCCCGCCCGCCCAATCGGCTCATCAACGAGACGAGTCCCTATCTCCTGCAGCATGCCTACAACCCGGTCGATTGGTATCCGTGGGGGCCGGAGGCGCTTCAATCGGCCAAGGAAACCAATCGCCCTATCCTCTTGTCGATCGGCTACTCCGCCTGTCACTGGTGCCATGTCATGGAGCGCGAATCGTTCGAGAACGAGTCGATCGCCGCGCTGATGAACCGACATTTTGTCTGCATCAAGGTCGACCGTGAAGAGCGGCCGGATCTGGACGAGATTTACATGCAGGCGACGGTCACGCTGAACCGCGGGCAAGGTGGATGGCCGATGACGGTCTTTCTCACTCCCGAGCAACAGCCGTTCTTTGCCGGGACGTATTTTCCGCCCGACGATCGGTGGGGCCGCCCGGGATTTCCCAGCCTGCTCAAGCAAATTGCTGAGGTCTGGGAGAAAGATGCGACCGGTCTCAGAACTCAGGCGCACGAGTTGACGCAACGGCTGAAGGCCGGATGGCAGGTTCCGCTGGCGGTGTCGGTGAGCGACTCGATCCTTGATGAAGCGGTCCGTGAATTCGCCGCTGAATTCGATTCTCGCTATGGCGGATTCGGCTCGGCTCCGAAATTTCCTCCCGCCACAGGCCTCTCGTTGCTGCTCCGCTGTCACCGGAGATCGGGAGACCCAAAGACATTGCACATGGTCACGAACACGCTGGACGCCATGGCCGCCGGTGGGATCTACGATCATATTGGAGGTGGATTTGCGCGTTACTCGACCGACGAACGGTGGCTCGTGCCTCATTTCGAGAAGATGCTCTACGACAACGCCCTGCTGGCGCGCACGTATCTGGAAGCCTACCAGGTGACGAAGCAGCCGGCTTATCGACGGATCGTGACGGAGGTGCTGGACTATATTCTCCGAGAGATGACCGACCAGCAGGGCGGCTTCTACTCGGCCACCGATGCGGATTCTGAGGGAATCGAGGGAAAATTCTTCGTCTGGACGCCAGAGGAAGTGCGCGCGGCCCTGGAGGATGAGGAAGACGTCCGGCGCTTCTGCGCCTGTTACGACGTGACGGAACAGGGAAATTGGGAGCACCGGAGTATCCCCAATCGACTGCGTCCCATCGAATCGGTGGCGCGCGAATTGGATCTTACGATCGACGAGCTCCAGGAAACCATGAACCGCGTGCGGCCTCTCCTCTATCGAGCCAGGCAACGACGGGTCCCGCCCGGGCTCGACGACAAGATCATCACGGCGTGGAACGGCATGATGATCGGCGCCATGGCGGAGGCCGGACGAGTGCTCGGAATCTCGCGTTATGTCGAGGCGGCCGGCCGAGCAGCGGACTTCCTGCTCTCGACTCACCGAACCGCCGCCGGCGGTCTGCTGCGGACATCGCGCCATGGCCGCGCCCATCATGACGGCGTGCTTGAGGATTATGCGTACTTCGGTGAGAGTCTGGTGGATCTGTACGAGGCGTCCGGGGAAGAGCGTTATGTGACGGCGGCTCGCGAATTGGGCGAGCGATTGCTCGACTCGTTTCAGGATCGGGAACAGGGAGGATTCTTCACGACGGCGAGCGGGCATGAGACGTTGATCGCGCGCGCGCGAGACGGCGCGGACGGTGCGACGCCGAGCGGGAATGCCGTCGCGTCATCGTTGCTCGCGAGACTCTCGTTCCACTGCGACCGGCAGGATTTCCGGGATGCCGCCGTCGCCGCCATCCGCTCGTTCGGAAAACAGATCACCCGTTATCCCAAAGCTTTCTCGAAAAGCTTAATGGTGGTGGATTTTCTGACCGAAGGACCGATCGAGTTGGGGCTTGTCGGAGCGGATGAGTCGGGATGTCAGGAACTTTCCCGGGCTCTGCAAGAGGTCTTTTTGCCCAATCGCATCATCGCCAGGACGGCAAGGCCCGACGGTGGGTCGCCGCATCCGCTGCTGACCGGGAAGACGCCGATCGACGGCAAGGCTGCGTTATACATCTGCCGGAATTTTTCCTGCCAGCGCCCGCTCACCGATCCGCGTGAAATCCCGGCGGCGCTTGGGCAATCCCGGCCAAGTTCAAGCGGTGCGGCCATCCTTTCCGGCAAGGTGATTTCGGGCTCTGCGACGGTGGAAGGCACGGCCCGCTATGCGAGCAGATTCGTGGATCGGCCGGACGCATCAGCCTATCGTAAGCAGGCCTATACCGCGTTCGGCATGACCGGACTGACCAATTCACGCCTCGGATTCGGCTGCTATCGTGTGGACTCCGGCAATGCGGAACATGCCGCCGCGATGAGAACGGCGCTGCAAGAAGGCATCAATGTGATCGATACTTCCACCAATTATATGGACGGCGACAGCGAACAGCTGGTCGGCTCGATCATCCGCGAGCTGACGTCCGCCAAACATCTGCGGCGCGACGAGCTGATCGTCGTGTCCAAGATCGGATACGTGCAAGGCGACAATCTCAAGCAGGCGGCGGCCCGGGAACAGGCGGGGCATCCCTACCCCGAGATGGTGAAGTACGGCGACGGGATCTGGCATTGCCTCCATCCGGAATTCCTGGCGGATCAACTCACCGCTTCGCTGGATCGCCTGGGATTGGAGACGCTCGATGTGTGTCTGCTTCACAATCCGGAATATTTCCTGTCGGAAGCGGCGCGCCAAGGAACCGGCGATCTCGAACATCGCCGCGACCTGTTCTATCGGCGGATCGAGGCGGCCTTTTCCTATTTCGAAACTCAAGTGGCGGCCGGACGCATACGCTGGTACGGCGTATCGTCCAATACCGTGACCGGCGCTCCGAGCGATCCGGAAGCCACTTCGCTCACGCGATTCCTCGAGGCAGCCGAACGGGCGGCTCTGGCGCACGGGCGTTCCAGCCATCACTTTGCCGTGCTCCAATGTCCGATGAACTTATTCGAAGCGGGCGCGTTGCTGGTTCCTAATACGGGACCGGACGGGAAAGAATCGGTCTTGGATGCGGCGGCACGGCGTCGCATCGCCGTACTCGTCAATCGTCCGCTCAATGCCATGCCGAGCCGCGGCACCGGCGTCCAGCGGCTCGCGGAGTTTCCGCTGGAGGGCGAACCGGTCGATCTTGAGCGTCAATTCGCCCTCGTCGAACGGCTTGAACAGGAATATCGAACGACCCTCGCTCCATCGATTCCGCACAGCGGCCAGGGCGCTGCCCCGGCCGATTTCTTCAATTGGGCTTCCGAGCTCGCCGCTGCCAGGCCCCAGCTCCAAGGATTGGAACATTGGGAACAGATTGAGCACCAAATGATCGCGCCGCATGTGAATCAGGTGTTGCATGCCATTCCCCGGCTCGTAAGCGGAACGGCGAGTGAACAATGGGAGGAGTGGCGGGACCGGTACGTGCCGCAACTGCTGACATTGCTTCGTGGGCTGCGGCACGAGGCGACGGAGAAAAGTCTCGGACGAGCGCGGCACGTAGCGGCGGTGATGGATCCATTGTTACCGCCGGATAAGCGAAATCAGACTCTCTCGAGAAAAGCTTTGTGGATCGTGAGCCGCACCCCCGGAGTCACATGCGTTCTAAACGGCATGCGATCCAGAACCTATGTGGAGGATTCGCTGGGCATCCTGTCCTGGGGAGAGCTCCCCGGCGTGAGCAAAATCTACGAAGCGATCAGAGAATCTGCCTCCGACCTTTAGTCTGCTGCCTCAGGCTATAATGCTATTTATGGCTCCCGATCAGGCGGTGAAGATTTTCCATCGCGCCGTCGAACCATGAATCCCCCGTTAACGAGGAGCGTTTCGCGTTCTTGTGGGATTTGGTCTTGGTCAGCTCTTTCATACGGAAGGCGACGTCTCTAAAATTCGGGTTGACTTGCATCATGCGGCGATAGACGCTCACCGCCTCTGTCGTTTGCCCTGCCGCTTCAAGCGTCCGCCCAAGAAAATACTGTACATCCAAGGCCTCCTTTCGAGACGCGGACTGGTCGTTCAGCGCCGTGCGAAAAGACTGGATTGCGGCCGACAGTTCCCCCATCGTCCTGTAGCACAGTCCGATTTGTGCATGAGCTTTCAACCAGTGGGACGTGCTTTTGGTCGCCAAATCGAACATGTCGATCGCCTCTTTGTATCGTCCTTCATTTTTCAGCGCCATCCCACGAGCGTAGACGCTTTCCGGGGTGCCGACGGACCGTCCGAAGACCGCTTCGGGAGCGGCTTTCGCAGGCCTCGGCGGAGGAATCGGCATATCGATTTCGGCCGCGTCTTCAGGAGCATTGGCCAATACGGGCAGATCCTCCTTGGCGGCGAGTGGAAGGATGCCGCCCTTGGTCCGATCGAGCGCCGCCTGGGCGACGAGCTTGGACGTGATCACCCTCGCCTGTTCCGCGTAACCATAGGTCAACGCGATGTCGCAGACCTGATTGATCAAGCGCGGATTTCCTCGAGTAAGCCGGTGGACCAGCGTGCACGCTTTGTTGGTAAACAGACTGGGATGGCCGCCGGCGAACTGCAGCCGATGACGGACATAGCCTGTGGTATCTACCTCGGTCAGAGGCTCCAAGTGATAATCGGCGACAATACGCTGAGCAAATTGGGTCATGTCGATTCGCTGCAGCAGCGTATGGAGATCCGGTTGACCGGACAGAATAATCTGCAGCTTCAACTGTTTGCCGTCATTCAGGTTGGAGAGAAGCCTCAATTCCTCCAACAGCTCCGAACCGAGACTCTGCGCTTCGTCGACGATCAGAATGACGCGGCGATGTTGTTTGGATTCCCGGGCCAGAAACTCTGAGAAGGTATGGTAGGCTTCGACCGGATCGAGCTGCTTTCGGCATAATCCGAGGGAAAGGAGGATCCACGGTAAGAGATGTTCGACGTCGTAGCGCGCATTCGTGACCAAGCCGATTGAGTGTTTGCCGCCATGCTCGGAAATGAGCTTTTGCAGGAGGGAGGTTTTTCCCATTCCCGGATCGCCGGTGAGAACAATGAACGGCGCCTGGCTCACCAGCCCGTATTCCAGCAGACTGTACGCGGCACGATGCGTGGTGCCCGCGTAGAGAAAGTCGCTGTCGGGCAGCAATGCGAAGGGCTTGGTTCGGAGACTATAAAATGCTTCGTACATCAGAACCTCAGTGCGCCAACAGCCTCTTCATGCTCGCG
>DATFDJ010000045.1:0-6105 GCA_035252115.1 Nitrospira sp.
GGTATCTCGGCAGATGCCGAAAGATCGGCGCCCCCTGCGAGACTGTTTGTCGCTCGTATCTCGCCCCTCGTATCTCTCAAGCGCTTCCGCTTTCGTGTTTCGAGTTTCGTGTTCCGGGTTTCGAGACATGCAACTCGAAACGCGCAACTCTTGCGCTTCACGCTTCACGAACGACGAGCGACGCAAACGGTTGCAGCGGTGTATCGGAATGTGAGCTACGTTCGGCGCGCGATACCGAGCTTCTGCATTTTCGATTGAAGAGTGGTTCGCTTCATCCCGAGCTTGGCCGCCGCACCCGACGCGCCTCCGATGACCCAGTCGGTCTCTCGGAGCGTCCTGAGAATATGATCGCGCTCAGCTTGCTCGAGCGTCACGGCGGCGGAGTTCGAGGACGGACCGGGCGTCCGTTTCAGTTCCGATAACGGCACGAACAGTTCGGAGCCGGAAGACAGGATGACCGCGCGCTCCAGGAAATTTTCAAGCTCCCGTACGTTGCCGGGCCAGGCGTACTGCTGCAACGCCTTCATCGACTCCGCCGGGATCGTTTCGATGCGTTTCTTCATGCGCTGGGCAAATTTCTGCGCGAAGTGCCGGACCAGCAATGGAATATCTTCCGCCCGCTCCCGCAAGGGAGGGACGGTGATCGGAAAGACCTTGAGCCGGTAGAAGAGATCGTCGCGAAACTTCTGCTCCTCGACCATCCGGCTGAGATCGCGGTTGGTGGCCGCCACCACGCGGACGTTCACGCGGTGCGTACGCGTCCCGCCCAATCGCTCGAACTCCTGTTCCTGGAGCACTCGCAGCAGCTTGACTTGAAGTTCGAGCGGAATCTCCCCCACTTCGTCGAGGAACAACGTCCCGCGATCGGCCAATTCGAACCGGCCGACCTTCGTCGCGATGGCGCCCGTGAACGCGCCTTTTTCGTGCCCGAAAAGCTCGCTCTCGAGAAGGCCGGTCGGAATCGCCGCGCAGTTGAGCTTGACGAAGGTCCGCTCGCGCCGATCGCTCAGGTTATGGAGCGCGCGCGCGACCAGCTCCTTGCCGCTCCCGGTTTCGCCGAGAATGAGCACGGTCGAGTCGGTCCCGGCGACCGTTTGAACCTGTTTGAGGACCCGCTTCAGGGTCTGGCTCTCGCCGACGATCTCCTCGAAGTTGTATTCGGTCTGGATCTCTTCTTCGAGATACAGTTTTTCCTTCGCCAGCTTGTCCTTCAGCTCGGCGATCTGTTTGTAGGCCAGCGCATTCTCCACGGCAATGGCGATCTGCTGCGCGACCTGGCTCAGCAGTTCCACGTCCTCTTGCGTGAACGGGTCGCGCCCGTAGCGGCCGAGATTCAACGCGCCCTGCGCGCGGTCGTGCGAGAGCAGCGGAACGGAGCAGAACGCCTTGACCCCTTCGTCCAATAAATGCTGCGCACACGGCGAATTCTCACACAGCCGCTTCAAATCGTCCTCGCCGAAGACGGCCGGCTTCCGAGTCGCGATTGCGATCCCGTCCGGCGCGGTACAATCCGAGTCGATCGGCCCCTCTTCGATGAACGATTCGTTCTCCGCGAAATGCAGGACGTGGACTCGGTACCGGCGGGTCTCCTGGTCGTACAGCACCAGGCCGGAGCCGTCATGTTGGATGACTTTCCGCAGGCACGAACTGACGGCGGTGAACAGCTCGTCCAAGTCCAGATGAGCGACCACAGCGTTGTTGATCTCGAGCAGCAGGCGCTGGCGGTCCCGCTCGCGCGCCAGGTCCTGCCCGGCGACGAAGGCCGTTTCGGCGTTCAGCGCATTGTCGATCGCCACCGCCACCTGCTTCGCCACCTGCTGCATGAAACCGAGCTCTCCGTCATGATACGTCCGTCGCCGCAGGCTGCCGAACCCCATCGCCCCGAGGCGGCGCTGCGCGGTCGTGAGCGGCACCGCACAGAAGGACTGGATGCCGTTCTCGCGCAACATTGCCGTCAATGCGGGGAAGCGCCGTTCCCGCGACACATCGTCGACGGTCAACGGCTGCTGGGTTTTCCAGACCAGCCCTCCGGGGGACTCCTCCACGGGCAGCTCCAAGCCGGGGACGATCGTGCCCGGTTCCGATGTGGCGAGCAGCCAGAGCCGCATGACGTTGCGGTCGGGCTCGTGCATGATGACGTTGATGTAATCGAACGGTACGACGTGCGGGAGGCGCCGGGCCAGATCGCGCAACAGCTCGTCGAGGTCGCGGTGCAACGCAATCGACTCCGTCACCTCGAGCAGCAGACGCAACCGATCCCGGTCGCGCAACAGGTCCTGATGATGGAGGACGTTGTCCACCGCCACGGCGATCTGTGTCGCGACCCGTCCGAGGAATTCCACGTCCTTTTCGCCGTAGGCGGCCTTCTCCACGCTCGCGAAGCCGATGGTCCCCAGCCGCCGTAAGGCCGTCGTCAGCGGCAGAATGCACAGGGAGCGGATGCCGTCTTCCTGCATGCACCCCATCACCTTGGGCCAGCGCCGCTCGTCCGCAATGTCGGCGATGATGAGCGGGCGCTGTTGTTCCCATACAAGCCCCGTCGGCGTCTCGTCCAGCGGTTCCTCGTGGCCTCCGATGATCTCCGCGGGCACGTTCGCCTGAAGCGTGTGCAGCCGCATGAGGTTGCGCTCGGCGTCGTGCAACGACAGGGCGACGAAATTGACCGGCACGACGCGGGGAAGCCGCGCGGCCAGATCTTGGAACAGTTCCTCCAGGTTCTGCCGCGTGGAGATCAGATCCGTGATCTCGAGCAACGTCTGGTATTGGTCAGCAAGCGTATCGCAGGGTGCTGCAGCCGGCCTACTCATGGTCTCACCCTAATTAGGCTCGATCATAGAGCTTCGCCATCCGAATCGCAACGGCAGAGAGGGACAGGGCTCATCGCCCCTCATACGCGTCTCGGATGCGCTGCATATCGGGCTTTGTCGTGGTCAAAATCGCCGCCATGACCCGCTCCGATTTCTGTGGGTCCTTGTCCCGCAGCATCTCGTCCCAGCCGGGGACCACGATCTGCCACGACAAGCCGTACCGGTCCTTCAGCCAGCCGCATTCTCCCTTTTCTCCGCCTTCCGAGAGCTTCTCCCACATCTCATCGATTTCTTTTTGGCTCTCGCACTTCACCATGAACGACACGGCTTCCGTGAACTTGAAGATCGGTCCGCCGTTGAGAGCCACAAATTCCTGCCCTTGGATCTCGAAGGTCACAGTCAACACCGATCCCTTCGGTCGGCCCGAGACGTTCGCACCAGCCTCTCCGTAACGAGTGATGCTTCCGAGCTTGGAATTCCTGAAGATCGACACGTAAAACTTCGCTGCCTCCTCCGCTTGATCGTCGAACCATAAACAGGGCGTGATCTTGTGCATGGACGATTTTCCTTCCTCTTCCCGCGCGCGTCGCTAGCGAACGACGCTTCACGAATCCACTTTTCCTTCAGTCTTCAGCCCTCAGCCTTCCTTCCGCCTTCACCCTTCAGCCTTCCGCCTTCAGCCTTCCTTCATATGGTCGGCAGTCCCGGCACATCGCGGATGGGACGAACTTCGATGGTGCCGATGCGCGCGCCCGGTACGCGAGACGCTATCGCGATCGCCTCGTCCAGATTCTTCACGTCGATGAGAAAATATCCGGCGAGCTGTTCATGCGTTTCGGCGTAGGGACCGTCCGTCACCGTTCGCTTTCCATCGCGGACCCGCACGCAGGTCGCCGTGGCAGTCGGCTGCAACGGCGCGGCAAGATACTGTCCCTTCGCGCGGACTTCGTGGGCGAGGCTAATGGAGTCTCTCAACAAGTCCGCGTGCGTGGCTTCTCCAAGCTGGACGAAATCCTGCTCATTGTGAAACACGAGCAGCATGTATTTCATGGTATCTCCTGTATTTCGTATCTCGTCGCGCGCTTTCGTGTTTCGAGTTTCGTGTTCCGAATTCCGAGTAACCGCAACTTGAAACACGCAACGCGAAATTCTTGTGCTTCACGCTTAGCGGGCAATGGGGACAGGCACCGGCTGCGCCGGAGCCAGTCCCCTTATCCTCCGGCCATGGCGCCGACGATCAAAAACGCCTCCTCCCCGTTCACGACCGCCTCCGGCAGCGGGTCGTCCGGCGAGTCGTGCGAGAGGTCCTGTTCACAGGCGAAAAATCTGATGAACGGACGCCGCTTGTGCGTCGCATGATCACGGACGGTCCCCCGCAACATCGGATAGCGGGCCTCCAGCGCATCGAGCACCGAGCGCTGCGTGACCGGTCCGGCGACTTCCAACGTCACCTCGCCGCTCACGCGCGCCAGGGTTCGTAAATGTTGCGGCAACACGACTCGAATCATTTCGTATCTCGGTTTGGGATGTTTCGTGTTTCGAGTTACACGTTACGAGTTGGGGAAGCTCGCAACGCGAAACCCGGAACCCGAAACTCTTCACGCATTATGCTTCACGCTTCACGGAAGACGCTTACGCTTGTAAAATTCCACGGCTGCTCAAAATGGCCGTTCAGCAAGGCCGCAGCCGAAGGAAGCGCCGGAGGCGTAGTTTCAGAACTACGTTGAGGACGCTTTCGAGGCGAGAACGCAGCTGGCGACCATTTTCAGCAGCCGTCAAAGCGTCTGTACTTCCACAGAGTACACCGCCGGCAGATCCCGCACGATGGGATCCCAACTGTCTCCCCCGTCCGCCGATCCGTAGACTTGTCCGCCGGTCGTGCCGAAGTAGATACCGCAGGGATCGAGCCGATCGATCGCCATCGCGTCACGCAGCACGTTGACGTAGCAGTTCTGCTGCGGAAGGCCTTTCGTCAGCGCCTCCCACTCGTTGCCGCCGGTGCGGCTCCGGTACACGCGTAGCTTGCCGTCGGGCGGAAAGTGTTCCGAGTCGCTGGTGATCGGGACCACATAGACCGTATTCGGGTCGTGGGCATGCACGTCGATCGGGAATCCGAAATCGGTCGGCAAATTGCCGCTGACCTCGTGCCACGATCCTCCGGCGTCGTCGCTTCGCATGACATCCCAATGTTTCTGCATGAACAGCACGTTCGGACGAGAGGGATGGACCGCGATGCGATGGACGCAGTGCCCCACATCGGCGTCAGGGTCCGGCAGCTCATATTGCGACTTGAGACCCTTGTTGATCGCCCGCCACGTTTTGCCTCCGTCGTCGGTACGGAACGCGCCGGCCGCCGAGATCGCGATGTAGATCCGCTGGGGATTGGTCCGGTCCAGCACGATGGTGTGCAGACACATGCCGCCGGCGCCCGGCTGCCAGAGACTGCCTTTGACGTCTCGCAGTCCCGCCAGCTCGCGCCAGGTCCGCCCGCCGTCGGTCGAGCGGAACAGCGCGGCGTCTTCCACTCCGGCATAAACGGTGTCGGGATCGGTCAACGACGGCTCGAGATGCCACACCCGCTTGAACTCCCACGGCTTCTGCGTGCCGTCGTACCACTGGTGCGTCGTGAGCGGTTTGCCGGTTTCGGCGGACGTGTCGTACGCAAACATATTGCTCTCGCCCTTGGGCATGCCGCCCGGTCCCATGAGATCTTCCGGTTTAGTCCCGGGTGCGTTCCAGGTTTTGCCTCCGTCATCGGATCGCTGAATCACCTGCCCGAACCAGCCGCTCGTCTGCGAGGCGTACAAGCGGTTGGGATCGGCCGGCGATCCTTTGAGGTGATAGAGTTCCCAGCCCGCGAAGTGAGGGCCGTTCACCTCCCACCGTTTGCGCGTGCCGTCCGATGTCAGAATAAACGCGCCCTTCTTTGTCCCCACCAATACGCGTACTCGGCTCATCCCCCTCTCCTTTCCTGTATGCGATCCATGCTGCCCGGCCTGATTGAGCTAACGGCCCGACCAGGCGTCCTATCTCTTAGTCGAACGAACGGCTGGAAATCGACATCGCGCCCCGGCCCGGAGACCAGAGCGTATAGCTGATGGCTCATGGCACGTGCAAGACAAGATTCGATCCCAGGTTCTTGTCACTGCTATACGCCATACGCCATATGCTCTTCTCTTCAGCAGAGATATGAGCAATCGGCTGAGCCCTCTCGCTCCCGCTTCGAGAAGATCTGAAAATGCTGCCTGTCGATGAGATCGTAGTCGCTCACGAGTCGGTAGCCCGCCGCTTCCATCTC
>DATFDJ010000046.1:0-6082 GCA_035252115.1 Nitrospira sp.
ATTCCGGCGATCTCGGTCGTCGCCGTGAACCTGTATCCATTCGAAGCGACGGTGGCGCGCGAAGGCACGGCGCTCAACGAGGCGATCGAACAGATCGATATCGGCGGCCCGTCGATGCTGCGGTCGGCCGCGAAGAACCACGAGGATGTGTTGGTCGTCGTCGATCCGGCGGACTACCGACGGGTGCTCCAGGGCCTTCAGGATAGTACGGTCACGCGCGCGCTTCGGCGTGAACTGGCCATGAAAGTCTTCCAGCACACGGCGCGCTACGACAGCCTGATCGCCGGCTATCTGGAGCGGCAGCTCAGCGGTGGCGGCGAAGTCAAATTCCCGAAGGTCTTGTCGTTGCAATACGAACTGGCGGACACCCTGCGGTACGGAGAAAATCCGCATCAACAGGGCGCCTTCTATCGGGAATTGCACGGCGATGAACCGTCGGTGTCCCGCGGGAAGATCTTGCACGGCAAGGCGATGTCGTACAACAATTTCCTGGACGCCAACTCGGCACTTGAGCTCGCCAAAGAATACGACGAGACGGCGGTCGCCATCATCAAGCACAACAATCCCTGCGGCGTCGCGCTCGGCGCGACGCCCGTGGAAGCCTACGTGAAAGCGCGGGAGACCGATCCCGTGTCCGCGTTTGGAGGCGTCATCGCCTTCAATCGACCGGTCGATGTGGCCGCCGCCAAGGAAATCACCTCGACCTTCGTGGAAGTCGTCATTGCGCCGGGGTTTACCGAAGATGCGCTGGCCGAGTTGAAGCGGAAAAAAGACCTTCGCTTGTTGGATGTCGGACCGTTGACCTCAGTGAACCAGACGGGCTACGACCTCAAGAAACTCGTCGGCGGGTTGATCGTTCAGGACCGCGACCTCGGTCGCCTCACCGACCTCAAGGCATTGCCAGTTCCAACTGCCCGCAAACCGACTGGAGAGGAATACGCCGCTTGCGCCTTCGCCTGGAAGGTCTGTAAGCACGTCAAGTCCAACGCCATCATTTATGCCAAGCCGGGCCAGACGGTAGGAATCGGCGCGGGACAGATGAGCCGCGTGGACAGCGTCAAGCTGGCCGCCATGAAAGCGCAGATGCCCGTGAAGGGGTGCGTGATGGCGTCCGACGCTTTCTTTCCGTTCCGCGACGGGATCGACGCCGCCGCCCAAGCCGGGATCACTGCGGTGATTCAGCCGGGCGGTTCGATCCGCGACGCAGAGGTCGTCAAGGCAGCGGACGAGCACGGGATGGCGATGATCCTCACCGGGATGCGACACTTCCGCCATTAACGGATGTTGACACGGCCTTCCAGTATCGAGCTCGCCATACGCCACGCCTCAACGTATCGAGCCACGTACGGTTCGGTATTTCGTTCGAGGCCCCGCTGGAAGGTCACATTGAACATTCTCCCTCATCCAACGAGATCGGCTCTGGGACATCAATGAAAATTCTCGTCGTCGGCAGCGGCGGACGCGAACACGCGATAGTGTGGAAGCTGAGCCAAAGTCCCCGTAAACCGACGCTGTATTGCGCTCCCGGCAATGCCGGGATCGCCTCGCAAGCCACCTGCGTGCCGACCAAGGCCGAGGATCTTGCCGGGCTCAAAGACTTCGTGATGAAACATCGCATCGATCTCACCCTCGTCGGTCCGGAAGCTCCGCTCGCCGCCGGCATTGTCGATGAGTTCCGAAAGGCCAAACTGAAAATTTTCGGGCCGACCAAGAATGCCGCGCGGCTGGAAGCGAGCAAGAGCTTTTCCAAAGAGGTCATGGCGCGGGCTAAGATTCCCACCGCGCGGGCAAAGAGTTTTCGGAAGACCGTCGATGCGCTCTCGTATGCGGATCAACATGAATTGCCGATGGTCATCAAGGCGGACGGTTTGGCGCAAGGAAAGGGCGTCATCGTGGCCACGACCCGCGAGCAGGCGCGCCAAGCGATCATCGATTTCATGGACAAAACCGTCTTTGGCGAGGCGGGCGCACAGATCCTGATCGAACAGTTTCTCGACGGCGAGGAACTGACCATCATGGCGTTCACCGATGGCCGCACCGTCGCGCCCATGTTGCCTGCACAGGATCATAAGCGGGTCGGGGACGCGGATAGCGGTC
This sequence comes from Nitrospira sp., assembly GCA_035252115.1. Taxonomy (GTDB): domain Bacteria; phylum Nitrospirota; class Nitrospiria; order Nitrospirales; family Nitrospiraceae; genus Nitrospira_C. Next base: position 2,098 of record DATFDJ010000046.1, read on the forward strand.
CGAACACGGGCGGCATGGGCGCCTATTGCCCGGCTCCGCTCGGCACCGCGGCCTTACGGAACCGCGTCACCCGGGACGTGTTGCAACCCATCGTGGCAACGCTGTCCCAGCTCGGATCCCCCTTCCAAGGCGTACTGTACGCCGGTCTCATGATCGTGAACGACGTGCCATACGTCCTGGAGTTCAATGCCCGCATGGGCGATCCGGAAACCCAAGTGGTCCTGCCGCTGTTGAAGACGGATTTTTTGGAGGTCGTCGAAGCAGTGGTCGAACATCGTCTGGATCAGATCGACGTGGCATGGCAGCCCGATGCGGCCGTCTGCGTCGTCATGACCTCTCGCGGGTATCCCGGACCGTATCAGACCGGGTTCTCCATTCAAGGGTTGGATCAGGCACCGGACAACGAGGCGCTGGTGTTCCATGCGGGAACAGCGATGCAGGATGGACGGATGGTGACGGCCGGTGGACGAGTCCTGGGCATCACGGGAATCGGCCGATCCATCGCCGAGGCGCAAGCGGTGGCGTATCGAACGGCGAGCCGCATTGCCTTCGACGGCTGTCACTATCGCCGCGACATCGCCTCCCGAGCGCTCCGCGTCCCGGCCTAGCGCACCGCTCCACGTATTGTCATGGCCATGCTCGAACGCTTTGTGGCGTCCGACCTGCCCCGCCTGGGACGGGCAGTGCAGGCGACGATTCAGCGCCAGGGACTCGTCGCACTGCCGACCGAAACCTTTTACGGGTTCGCGGTCGATCCGTTCTCAGAGCCGGCGGTGGAGCGCCTGATGCGCGTCAAAAGACGAGTGGATGATAAACCGGTTTTGATCCTGATCGGGGACCTTGCACAACTCTCGTTGCTCACGACACAGGTTTCCGACGTGGCGCGGCTGCTCATGGAGCGCTTGTGGCCGGGGGCTCTGACGATTCTTTTTCCCGCCCATCCCTCTCTTCCGCAGAACTTAACCGCCGCGACTGGTCTCGTCGGCATTCGGCTCAGTCCCTGCGATCCCTTGGCCGGTTTGCTGAAAACGGTGGGTCCTGTCACCGGGACCAGCGCCAATCGATCGGGGGCGCATCCTGTGACATCGGCCCAAGAGGTACAAGACGAATTCGGCGATGAGATCGATCTGATCGTCGATGCAGGCCGGACGCCCGGCGGTCTGCCGTCGACCGTGATCGATGCAGGACATCCGGTTCGGCTCATTCGCGAAGGGGCCGTCTCTCGACAGGCGGTTCAGAACGTGCTACAGACACGGGGTCTGTCGCTGGCATGACGCGACAGGGTTGCAACGATTGCAGTTCACTCACAGAGGGAGGCATGGCGATGGTGAGACAGGCACGGTGGTTGAGGGGGTCCGTCGTAGCTCTGGGGTTCGTGATGGGACTGACGGGGTGCGACTATTGGCCGCCGGCTCTCCAGACGCAGATCGAACAACTGCGTTCCGAGCTGCAAACGCTGACCGCTGAAAAGGCCCAACTCCAGACGCAACTCACATCCCTGAGCAAGGTCAAAGACGATCTCCAGACGCAAGTCGACGACCTGAACCGCTCGAACCGCGACAAGAGCACGATGATCGCGAGCCTCCAGAGCAGCGTGACGGCTCTTCAGGACCGGCTGAATAAATCGGCCAAGCCGGCCGCAGCAAAGACCAGCCCTGCGAAGACGCCGCCCAAGGTCATTGCGAAAGCGTCCTCCAGCAAGAAACCGGTTCCGAAGAAGACCGGTACCAGATAACGGCTCTGTCGCTTGCCTCTGATTTTTTGATGGGTGTTTACTTGGCCGGCTGCGCCGGTGCCGGCGGCGTCGAAGCCGGTGCTGCCGTACCGGACGTACTGGCAGGTGCCGTGGTCGTCGAGGCTGAAGCGGCCGGGGTGGAGGCCGGCTGAGTACCGGACGCCGCGTCCTTCTTCTCGCCGGTACCGGCGGGTGCTGAGTCGCCATTTGACGGCGGCTTGAGCTTGTCGGAGTAATCGGTCACATACCAGCCGCTGCCTTTGAACATGATCGCGGGCGACGAAATCAGCCGCTTGACCGCGTTGCCGCAGCGATCGCAGACGGCCAGCGGCTCATCCTTGATACTCTGCTTCACTTCGAACTTGTAACTGCAACCCTCACAGAGATATTCGTAAATCGGCACGGTATTCCCTCCCGGTCAAAGCGCACGTGAAGCTGGTATCAGATAAGTCGGCCCAGCGCGGTGTCAAGACGTGCGAGGCCCCGACGAATCGTCTCCATACTGGTCGCGTACGAAAGCCGTACATGCTCGTCGCTGCCAAAGGGTTCTCCCGGCACCACGGCGATATGCGCCTCCTTGAGGAGGTAGTCGGCAAGATCGGAAGGCGTCTTGAGCGGCCCACGGGGTCCCTGTTTCCCGAGCACCCCCTTCATGTTCGGGAAGGCATAAAAGGCGCCGCTCGGCATTCGGCACGATACACCGGGAATCCTATTGAGCCCTTCGACGATCGCTCGGCGGCGACGATCGAACTCTTCCACCATCTTGGCCGTAAACGGCTCACCCTCGCGCAAGGCGGCCACCGCGGCTTTTTGCGAGATGGAACAGGGATTCGACGTACTTTGGCTTTGAATGTTGGCCATGGCGGCGATCAGATCTTTGGGACCGGCCGCATAGCCGATGCGCCAACCGGTCATGGCATAGGCCTTCGAGACACCGTTGATGATGACGGTGCGCGCGGCGATCTCGGCTCCGAGCGTCGCGATGCTGAGGTGCCGGGCTCCGTCATACAGAATTTTCTCGTAAATCTCGTCTGAAATCACGAGCAAATCATGTTTCAGCGCGAGCGCGGCGATCTCTTCGAGCGTCTTTCGGTCGTAGGTTGCGCCGGTCGGGTTACATGGACTGTTGATCACGATGGCTTTCGTGCGCGGCGTGATGCGCCGCCGGAGTTCCGCCTGATGAATCGCGTACCCTTCCTCCTCTTTGGTTGGAAGCAAGACGGGCGTCGCATCGTTTAACAGAATCTGATCCGAATATGAGACCCAGTAGGGCGTGGGGATGATCACTTCGTCGCCGGCTTCGAGGAACGCCTCCGCCAGGTTGTACAAGGAATGCTTGGCGCCGCACGAGACCAGGATTTGAGATTTCTCGTAACGCAGCCCGAGCTCACGCTGGAGTTTTTCCGCGATCGCGACCCGGAGTTCGTCGATGCCGGAGGAGGGCGTGTACTTGGTGAAGCCGGCATGGATGGCCGCCTCGGCCGCCGCTTTGACCGATTCAGGAGAATCGAAATCCGGCTCACCGGTGGAGAAATCGATCACGTCGATCCCTTGACTGGCCATCGCCTTGGCGGTGGCCGCCATGGCGAGGGTCGGGGAAGGGGCAATGCGGGAGACTCGTGCAGCCAACTTCATGATTTCAAACTCCTGATCCGCGCTTGCAGACGTCGCGCCACCTCGGGGTGAAGAAACGCCGTCAAATCGCCTCCGTGTGTTGCCACATCCTTGATGATCGTCGAGGAGAGATATGAATACTCTTCGCTCGGCATTAAAAACACCGTCTCCACGCGTTTCGCGAGCTTCCGATTGATGAGTGCCATCTGAAATTCATGTTCGAAATCAGAGATGGCCCGGAGCCCGCGAATGATTGCGTGGGACCCGGATTGCTGCACGTAGTCCACCAACAAGCCTTGGAATGTGACGACTTCCACTTGCCCGATGTCTTTCATCACAAGTTTCACCATGTCGACCCGTTCCGCCATATCGAAGAGCGGATGTTTGGCCGGATTCGGGGCCACTGCGACGACGACCTTATCGAACACCCGCAGACTGCGCACGATAATATCCGTATGGCCGTGAGTGATCGGGTCAAATGTGCCGGGATAGATGCCGATCTTCATGCGGACCTCACTGCGTCATTCGCCGACCTATAGAGGGACAAAGCTGTGTCGCCATAGACATAGCGCTTGATCAATCCCGCTCCTTCGAACGACGCCGGCACGGCGGCTTTGGTCCGTTGCTCGATGACGA
>DATFDJ010000047.1:0-25590 GCA_035252115.1 Nitrospira sp.
AACGGGCCGCCTGCCTCTCCCCTACACCGGGCGGGGGTGCGAGCACGCTCGGGCTGCTCGGCGACAGGACCCGCGATCAGGTTCCCATTTCCCAGGATGCGAGATACTTTTTCTGCTCCGCCGTCAACGTATCGATCTGCACGCCCATTCCTGCCAGCTTCAACCGCGCAATCTCTTTGTCGATTGCCGGCGGCACCGGATACACTTTCTTTTCGAGGTGCTTGTAGTTCTTCACGATATACTCGGCGCCGAGCGCCTGGTTGGCGAAGCTCATATCCATCACGCTGGAAGGATGACCCTCGGCGGTCGCGAGATTGACGAGACGGCCTTCACCGAGCAGGCTCACGCGGTGACCGTTTTTGCGGAGCGTGAATTCCTCCACGCCGGTCCGCACAGTACGGTGTTTCGGAGCCAGTTTCTCCAGGGCGGGGATATCGAGCTCGACGTTGAAATGGCCGCTGTTGCAGACAATGGCGCCGTCCTTCATCACCGCAAAGTGTTCGCTACGGATCACGTGGATGTTGCCTGTGACGGTCACGAAGAAGTCGCCGATCGGAGCGGCCTGCTCCATCGGCATCACGCGGAAGCCGTCCATCACCGCTTCCAGGCCCTTCAACGGGTCCACTTCCGTCACCACCACGTCGGCGCCCATGCCTTTGGCGCGCATGGCGATCCCGCGGCCGCACCAGCCATAGCCCACCACCACGACGACGGAGCCGCACACGAGACGGTTCGTGGCGCGGACGATGCCGTCCATCGTTGATTGTCCGGTCCCATAACGGTTGTCGAACATGTGTTTCGTATCGGCATCGTTGACCGAGATGACGGGGAACTTCAGCACTTTCTTCTCCGCCATGCTGCGGAGCCGGATGACGCCGGTCGTCGTTTCCTCCGTCCCGCCGATCACGTTGCGGAGCAGCTCTTTCCGTTTTGAATGGAGGTGCGAGACGACATCCGCGCCGTCGTCCATCGTGACGTGCGGACGATGCGCGATGGCCGACTCGATGTGGCGATAGTACGTGGCGTTGTCTTCACCCTTGATCGCGAACGTCGGGATTCCTTCGTGTTGCACCAGCGCGGCGGCCACGTCGTCCTGCGTACTCAAGGGATTGGAGGCACAGAGCCGCACGTCGGCGCCGCCGGCCTTCAGCGTGATCGCGAGATTGGCGGTTTCCGTGGTGACGTGCAAACAGGCCGTGACCCGTACGCCTTTCAGTGGTTGCTGCCGCTTGAATCGGTTCCGGATCAGCCGCAACACGGGCATCGTGACTTCCGCCCATTCGATCTTGAGTTTGCCCTGGTCGGCCAGTTTGATATCTCTCACGTCGTAATCCACTGATTCCCTCCTCGTGAAGCGTTGTTCGTGAAGCGCAGTCAAGAAAAGGGGGACGGGCCTGGAAACCCGTCCCCCTTCAAGTCGCGCGGTAGGACACCGGCGTTACAGCCCTGCCTCTTTTCGCAGAATCTTCGCCTTGTCGGTCTTTTCCCACGTGAACTCCGGCTCGTTCCGCCCGAAGTGGCCGTAGGCTGCGGTCTTTTTGAAGATCGGACGGCGGAGTTTGAGGTGCTCGATGATTCCGCGCGGAGTCATCGGGAAATGTTTGCGGACCAGCTTGTCGAGATGATCGACCGAGACCTTCTCCGTGTTTCTTGTGTCGATCAGCACGGAGACCGGATCGGCCACGCCGATGGCGTACGCGAGCTGCACTTCGCACTTGTCCGCGAGGCCGGCGGAGACGAGATTCTTCGCGATATAGCGGGCCATATAGGAGGCGGAACGGTCGACTTTCGTGGGATCCTTGCCGGAGAACGCGCCGCCGCCATGGCTGCCGTGGCCGCCGTAGGTATCGACGATGATCTTGCGTCCCGTAAGGCCGGTATCTCCCATCGGTCCGCCGACGACGAAGCGCCCGGTCGGGTTGATATGATGCTTTACGCCGGTCGGATCGTAGAGGCCCTTCGGCATGACCGGCCTGATGACCTTCTCCATGATGCCGCGCTCGATTTCTTTGTTGCTCACGTCGGGGCTATGCTGCGTGGAGACGACGATCGTGTCGATCCGGAAGGGTTTGCCGTTCTTGTATTCGACGGTGACTTGGGATTTGCCGTCCGGACGAACCCAAGGCAGGATCTTCTTTTTCCGTACCTCGGCCAGGCGACGCGTGAGGCGATGGGCGAGAACGATCGGCATGGGCATGAGCTCATCCGTTTCGTTCGTCGCATAGCCGAACATCAATCCCTGATCGCCTGCCCCGCCGCTGTCTACGCCCATTGCGATATCCCCGGACTGCTGATGGATCGATGTCAGCACCGAGCAGGTATGGTAGTCGAATCCCCAGGAGGCATCGCAGTAACCCACGTCCTTGATCACGTCGCGGATGATGTCGGGAATTTCGACATAGGCCTTGGTGGAGATTTCTCCCGCGACAAAGGCAATGCCCGTGGTCAGGATCGTTTCGCAGGCGACGCGGGAAAACTTGTCCTGCGCGATGATGGCATCCAAGATGCCGTCGGAAATCTGGTCGGCGATCTTGTCCGGATGCCCTTCGGTGACGGATTCGGACGTGAACAAATAGTTGTTTCTCATTGGTTCCTCGATCGTGAGTGAACGATTGGTTGCATGGTCATGGCGAGAGGAGATCTTGCCGCCGATCACGCAGTCGCATGCAGGATTGTGGCGATAGTAGCGGAGAAGAGGTGCGGTTGTCCATCACTTCGTTGGTACTGGAACGCCGCGGATGGGGGGTGCGGGTCGATCTGAGTCCTCCGCCCTTGCTTGACACCACTTTTCCACCACTTGTAAGATGCCACGACGAGGAATTCCTCCCTTTCCATCGGACGCTGCCAGGGGCACTGTCGAACGTAAGGGTATCTCCGTCTGGCTCGTAACGCCCTACTCAATCCGTCAGCTCTATCAGGTCGTACGAACCTTGTGTGCCTTGATGCAAGATAAGGAACTTCACAGACCATGAACGGCCGGCCCGAAGCGCTCAGCGAGCGCGATACGCCTCGTACGCCCGCTCCCGGAGTCGGATGGGAAGAGTTCTCCCGCGAGCTCGTCGAATTTTTCGCCTCCATCAAGCTGGCGATGTTTCTGTTCCTCTTCATCGCCATTACGGCGACGATCGGGACGGTGATTCAGCAGGGCGAACGGCCTGAAACGTATATTCAGGAATACGGCGAGAATGCGTACCGTTGGTTCCTGCGTCTCGGGTTTACCGACGTCTACCATACCTGGTGGTTTACGAGTCTCCTGGGCCTGCTCTGCGTCAATTCGCTCACCTGCTTCTATAAGCGGTTTCCGGCAGTCTGGCGCTCGATGAAGCAGGACAAGGTGAGCGTGTCACTGGCGTTCATCAAGGGAATGAAACAGCAGGCCGAAATTCCGGTGCAGGGCACGAAGGAAACGGTCGCACAGTCGTTGGCCCGGCATTTTATCGAGAAAGGCTATCGCGTCCTGGCGAAGAACGAGCCGGGCGAGGTTACGCTCTACGCCACCAAAGGTGTGCTGGGGCGCGTGGGAGCGCACATGGCTCACCTCAGCGCGACCGTCATCGTGCTCGGGGGGCTGCTGGGAAGCTATTTCGGGTTTCAGGAATTTGGGGTCTGTTTAGAAGGGCAGATCTACCACATTCCCCGCGGGAACTTCGATCTGAAAGTAGACAAATTCTGGATCGATTATCACGAGAACGGAGCGGTCAAGTCCTACAACAGCACACTGACCGTGCTGGAGGGTGGACGGCAACAGACCACGAAGACCATCACGGTCAACGATCCCCTCGTCTACAAGGGCATCTGGTTCTATCAGTCCAGCTACGGCGATGCGTGGGATCAGATCGAAATCGCGCGAGTCAATATCAAGGACAAGGAAACGGATAAGGTCATTAAAACCGTCGATCTCGAATGGCAAAAGGAGCAGTCACTCGACGATCTCAAGCTGAAACTCGCCATCACGGATTTCGTTGCAGACTTCGCCTTTAATTCCACCGAGAAGAAGGTCTATTCCAAGACGGTCGAGCATGCGAACCCCGCCATTAAGCTGGCCGTAAATGAACGCAGCACCGTCCAGGCAACGCCCTGGATTTTTTATCAATTCCCGGACCTCTTCGAGATCAAGGATTCGAAATATCAATTCGAACTGGTCGGGTACAAGCCGAAGAAGTACACGGGGCTTCAGATTGCCAAAAATCCCGGGATCAATATCGTGTGGATTGGGTCCACGATGATCGTCGTCGGTATTACACTCTCATCCTTTATTTACCATCGGCGGTTATGGGCCAAGATCATCCAGGCGGACGAGGGCGTCACCGTCTATCTCGGCGGGACGACGCACAAGAGTCAAATCGATTTTCAAAAGGAATTCCGCAAGCTTACGGAAAAGATCCGCACGTTGGCGACTTAATCGGGCAGTGGTCAAACACTTCTCTCTTGGGTATGATATGACCGTGCCGCCGGACGGCACCTTGACGGATAGGTAAACGGAGGACGTATGGTCCGATCACTGTTCCTTTTCGATATGACGTTCTGGCTTTATCTGGCCGCGTTGACCCTCTATGTCGCGTATTTATTCGCACGCCGCCCCTCGATGGCTTTTGCCCCGGCCGGGCATCCGACAGACAATTTCGACGAACGGGACGGGGCCTGGGCGACGCAATTGGGCCAGGTCGCGACGTTGGTGACGGTGTTCGGATGGATGGTGAATACGGCGGCTCTCCTGACTCGGGCATTCGAACGGCTCCAGCACTCCGGCACCTTCGCGCCCTGGTCGAATCAGTTCGAGGCCATGGCCTATGTGTCCTGGGCCATCATCCTCGGGTATGTAGTCCTTGAGCTCAGATATAGAATCAAGGCGATCGGGGCGTTCGTCGTCGGCATCGGCTTTATCGCCATGGGGGCGGCGTCGCTGTTGCCATATCGCTATCAAACGGCCGAACCGCTCGTACCCGCCCTCAACAGCTATTGGATCTACATCCACGTCTCCGTGACGCTGACGAGTTATGCGGCGTTCGCCATGGCGGGTGGATTGGGCCTGATGTACCTCTTCAAAGAACGAGCGGAGCGCCGAGGCAGCGCCTCCCGGTTTTACGCCGCCTTTCCCGATCTCGAAACGATCGACGAGTTGGGCTACAAAGCCATCATGATCGGGTTCCCGCTCCTGGCTTTCGGCATTATTCTCGGCGCGATGTGGGCCAATTACGCCTGGGGCGGATATTGGAGCTGGGACCCCAAAGAAACCTGGTCGTTGATCGTGTGGTTAATCTATGGGGCATACATCCACGCTCGGATGACGAGAGGATGGGAAGGTCGTCGCGCGGCGATTTACGCCGTGTTCGGTTTTTTGATGGTCATCTTCTGTTTTTGGGGAGTGAATTTCCTACTCTCCGGCTTACATGCGTATGCCTGAGCCGGAACCCATGATCGGTCAATAGTCATTCTTCAGTGGTAGGATATGAATCATTGGTCGTTGACCAGTGACTCATTGATCGCCCATGCCCGAACCAAGTTTTTCTTCTACATCGGCCCCCGCAACCGGCACCGGTCCTCGGCTGGTGATCTTAGTCGCCGGGGCGGCGATTCTGGCTCTGACGTTCGGCATCGTCTGGATGCAAAGTGCCAAGTATGAGCCGTTGGCGGTCGGCAAACCGGCGCCGGATTTTTCTCTGTCCGATCTCAACGAGAAGCCGTATCGGCTGTCCGATTTTCGCGGCAAGGTTGTATTTTTGAATTTCTGGGCGACATGGTGCAAACCGTGCCGGGAAGAGATGCCTTCCATGGAAGTCCTCAATAAGAATTTCGAAAAGGACGGCCTCATCATCCTTGCCGTCAGCATCGACCGCGTGACCACCACGAAAGATATTCCTCCGTTCGTGAAAGGATTGAACCTCACATTCCCCGTCTTGATCGATTCCTGGGGCAAGACCGACAAGCCGTACAAACGCATGGGAGTGCCGGAGACCTTTATCATCGATCAGGAAGGCATTATCCGCGAGATCGTCATCGGGCCGAGGGACTGGACCAGGCTCGATAGCTTACAGGTTGTCACCAAGCTGCTGAACGTGACACCGAAAGCCGCCGGAGCCGCCAGTCCCACTCCCTCGTGAGCGCAACGGATGAAACCACGTACGCTTTGGCTCATGGTAGCGGCGGCGCTGGTGTTATCCGTGGCTGCGGCATGGTGGATGCGCACGCCTCACGTCGATGCTCGAAATGCACGGCCTGTGGCCAAGGGAGGTCTGGTCAAAGCCGGCGATACGGCGCCTAATTTTCAACTTCGGGACATGGAGGGTCAGATGGTGGCCCTCTCGGACCTTCGCGGCAAAGTCGTATTGCTGAATTTTTGGGCGACCTGGTGCGGGCCATGCCGGGTCGAAATGCCGGCGATGGAACAATTGTATCGGGCGTATCCTCGAAGAGATTTCGAGATCCTCGCCGTCTCGACCGATCCACAAGGGGTTGCCGTGACGAGACCGTTTCGTGACGAAAATCAATTGACGTTTCCGATTCTGCACGATGCCGAATATCGCATCGGATTGACCTATGGGGCGCGCAGCCTCCCGATGACGTTTATGGTCGACCGCCGGGGCATCGTGCGACAGCAGATCTTCGGCGCACGCGATTGGGCCGCGCCCGAAGCGCATCAACTGATCGAGATGTTGATCAAGTCCGAGTAGCGGTGGCCGGTTCATGACCAACATTTCTCTCATCGCGGCTTTTTCCGCCGGTCTGCTCTCGTTCGTCTCTCCCTGCGTACTTCCTCTGGTTCCCTCCTATATTTCGTACATCACGGGCCTGTCCATCGAGCAGTTGACCGACGCCGGGACCAGGTCCAAGTTCAAGGCGGCGATCGTCGCGAACGCGCTGCTGTTCATTGCAGGGTTCTCGGCGGTCTTCATCGCCTTCGGTGCCTCGGCCAGTCTCATCGGGCAGATCTTGATTACCTATCAAGATCATATCCGGAGGATCGGCGGAGTCCTGATCGTCGTTTTTGGTCTCTACCTCCTGGGCATCTTGAACATCAACTTTCTCCAAATGGAACATCCGTTTCAGTTCCGGAACCGTCCGGTCGGCTATGTTGGATCGTTCTTGATCGGCGTGGCCTTTGCCGCAGGATGGACTCCCTGTGTCGGTCCGGTTCTCGGGACGATTCTTCTGTATGCGAGCACCACTGATTCATTACTGAACGGCATTCTGTTGCTCACCAGCTATTCGCTTGGCCTGGGTCTGCCGCTGTTTTTGACGGCGCTCGGGGTCGATCGGTTCCTGGCTTACTTCAAGCAGGCCCGTGCGTATCTTTGGGGCGTTTCAACCGCGAGCGGGATGTTGCTGGTCGTCGTGGGCGTAATGATCTATGCGAACACACTCACGATGATCACCAGTTTCTTGGAGAGGTATGGGATTGGTTGGTACCTCGGCCAGTGATGCGATGCTGAAAATGGCTCCCAACTGCGTTCTCGGTCGCTCGTTCCCCTCAACGTACCTACAAACGTACGCCTCGGGGCTCTCGCTCCCTGCGGCCTTGTTGGATAGCCACTTTGAGCATCGCTGACGCTGCCGAAAGATAGACTCGCCTATTTTTAGCTCGACGATCTCTGGCTCTTGAGACCATCGTGCGCTTCTTTATTTCGTTGTGCGCGCTGGCGAGGCGTACGTCGTTGGTACCGTTGATCTCTAAGTGAAGCGAGAACGACGCTGGAAGGCTTTTTCAGGCTCCTGATTCAGCACCAGGCGCCGAGACGGCACGTGATGAACGCCGGCTGTCCCATCGCCGCAGCAGACGGTAACCGCATGAGGCCGTTTGCGACTTGAGGGGTGACACCGCCGGCAGAGGCGGTACGGGACGACTCAACAACGGGCGTCGAGGGAGTATTTTCAGCGGGCAGAGGCGCCGCCTGCTTGGCGACGAACACGGGCGGTTTTGCATTTTTCTCGATCTTCGCGAGCAGTCTGGCTCCTTCGCTGGAATGCTTCGTGTTGGGATATTTTTCGGCCAACAGCGTCAGCTGTTCACTCGCCCAATCGTCTGCGCCCAGATCGTGATAGCTGAGCGCCAGGTAATACAGGGCGTCGGGTGCGACCGATTTGTCCGGGTACACCTTCATGATCTGCTCGAAGCGGTGAGCCGCGGCAAGGTAAGAACCGCGACGATAATAAAATTGTCCCACGAACAGGTGCATCTGAGCCAAGAGGTCGTGACACTCCTGAACCTTCTCCACGGCCTGAGTCTCGTACCGGCTTCCGGGCCATTCTTTCCGTAGCCGCTCAAACGATTCAATGGCCTTCTGAATGGGTTCCGGATCGCGATCGATGCCTTTGGCTCGCTTCATCTGGCTTTCGCCGATGCGGAACGCCGCGTACGGTGCCAACATATGAACTCGATGCAAGTCGAGGAAGTGATTGTATTCAACAATCGCTTCGGCGTATTCCTCCTTTTCGAAGAACGCTTCGCCGCGTTTCATGATGACGTTCGGGTCGTAATTCTTCTCGATGGTATCGCCAAGGAAAATAGATTCGTCGGTTCCGCCAAGGGCCTTCTTGGCGGTTTGATCGCCTTTCTTCGGCGTACTCGAGCAGGCCAAGGGTAGAACAATGACCATGGCGAGTATCGCGTATCTGAGAGCCCTGCTCGCGTGAGAACCGATGACGTGTGAAGATGAAGGTATGTGGAAAGACATGGACGTTGTTCCTTTTCTAGCAGGATCGCCCATAGAAAGCAACGAACCTCTGTGAGTTGACCGCTTCGGCATAGGGACCTATAATCCCGCGCAGCTTAGAGCCAATGGGTGTTCTTCCGTACGCAGAGCTCCAGCAACCGGCATGATACAGACACGGATCATCGGGACCGGTTCGTATGTTCCTGAACGGCTGGTACCGAACCATGAGATTGGTATGGTCGCGGGCGTGGATCCCGCCCTCGTGGCTCAACTGACGGGGATCGCCGAACGTCGTCGAGCCGATGAGACCCAGGCTTCGTCCGATCTCGCCCTAGAGGCGGGCCGCATGGCGTTCGATAGTGCCGGTATACCGGCTTCCACCATCGACGCCGTTCTGGTCTCGACCACTTCTCCGGACACCGTCTTTCCTTCGACGGCCTGTCACCTTCAGCGGAAATTAGGCTGCCGCGGCGTGGCGGCCTTTGACGTGGCGGCTTCCTGTTCCGGGTTCTTGTACGGACTATCGATGGCGGACGCCATGATCCGCAGTGGCCAGATCAATCAGTGTCTGGTAGTGGCGGCGGAAGTGAAATCGCGTATGGTCGATCCGGCGGACGCCGACACGGCGCTTCTCTTCGGCGACGGGGCAGGAGCGGCTGTACTGCGGGGAGAAAACGTGCGCGGTCTGCCGGCTCGGGGCATCCTCGGCATGAGGCTCGGCTCGGACGGGATGCGGCATGATCTCATCAGAATCTCGACGGGCGGATCGCGGAGCCCGGCCACTCCCGAATCGCTGAAAGTGAAGAGCCATACGATGCGGATGCAAGGGGCTCCGCTCTTTCGGTTGGCTGTCAAAAAGTTGGAACAGGCGATCCGCGAAATCCTCAAAGAGTTCGGCGTGGGGATTGAGGAGGTCGCGCAGGTCGTCCTTCACCAAGCCAATAGTCGGATTTTGTCCCAACTCACCGCCCGGCTCGGTGTGTCTTCTTCCAAGGTGTGCACCGTGATTGAGCGATACGGGAATACGTCTTCCGCCTCGCTTCCCATCGCGCTCGACTACGCGGTCCGTTCCGGCAAGATCTTCGACCGTGATTTGGTTCTGGTTGGAAGCTTCGGCGGCGGAATTACGTGGGGGACCGGATTGATCCGATGGTAAAAGATGGACGCCGTCGGAGTCCGGACGAGTGTTCCACAACCGGCCCCAAAAACCGCCGCGCTCCGTACGAGAGGCACGATGTTTAGATTGATACCCAGGGAAGAAGCCTTCTTTGAGTTATTCAAGAAGGCGGCCCACAATATGATCGAAGGCAGCCGGCTCCTCTCGGAGATGATGAAGGATTTGCGCGCTCCGGCGGAGCAGGCCAAGCAGATCAAAGAAGTGGAACATATCGGAGACGGTATCACGCACGACATCGTGCTCCGTCTGAATCAGACGTTCATCACGCCCATCGACCGCGAAGATATCCACGATCTCGCCAGTGCGCTCGACGATATTCTGGATGTGACCGAGGCCATCGCCGACCGGTTTGTCCTTTATAAGATCTTGAGGCCCACCGACATGGCCATCAAGCTCGCGGATATTCTGTATCAGGCTTCAGTGGCCGTCGGCTCCGGTGTGGACCGGCTCGGACTTCCGCATCCCGACATCAAGGAGTGCAGCGTGCTGGTCAACAGTCTGGAGAATGAGGCCGACCGCGTGTCGCGCGATGCCATTTCGGCGTTATTCGAAAAGGAAACAGATCCGATGTCCGTCATCAAATGGAAAGAAATCTACGAGGCGCTCGAAGCAGGGACCGACCGGTGCGAAGACGTCGCGAACATCTTGGAACGCATTTCCCTCAAACACCACTGAACAATCAGTCAAAAGTGACGAGTGACAGGTGACCGAGAAGAGGACTTGAAGCTCGAAATACTTATGCCCTCTAATTGTCCCCATATTTCTTGTTCCACCCCATCATGAGACCCGTCACCCAGCACCCGTCACCCGTCACGGTTTTCCATGCCTGATCTCGGCGGAATGCTCCTTCTGGTGGTGGCTCTTGCCCTGCTGTTCGATTTTTCGAACGGCTGGCACGACAGCGCCAACGCAATCGCGACCGTCGTCTCTACGCGTGTCGTCAGTCCATTCGTCGCCGTCATGGGCGCCGGTGTGCTGAACATTGCGGGAGCGTTCATGTCGACCGCCGTCGCGAAGATGGTGGGATCCGGCATCGTCGACCCCGGTTCGGTCACTCAGCAGATGGTGGCGGCCGCGCTGGCCGGCGCGATTCTCTGGAATCTCTTCACCCTGCTCCTGGGACTTCCGACCAGCTCGTCTCATGCGTTGATCGGAGGATTGGTGGGGTCTGCAGTGACGCACGGGGGATGGACCACCGTGAAACTCACCGGCTTGCGCTCGGTGTTGGAAGCGATGGTCCTTTCACCGTTTTTCGGATTCGCCATCGGGCTCTCGTTCATGGTGTTGATCAGTTGGACATTCTTTCGTGTCGCAAGGGGCGTTGCGACCAAACTGTTTAAGCGACTTCAACTGCTGTCCGCCTGTTTTATGGCGTTCAGTCACGGGGCGAACGATGCGCAAAAGGCCATGGGGATCATCACGCTGGCCTTATTGTCGGCCGGTCAGATTCCCACGGCCGAGGTGCCATCGTGGGTCATCGGCGCCTGTGCCGTTGCCATGGGTTTGGGAACAGCCGTCGGAGGATGGCAAATCGTGCGCACGTTGGGAATGGGCATCGTGAAGCTCGAGCCGGTTCATGGATTTGCGGCTGAGACCGGAGCGGCAGCCGTCCTGATGGTCACGGCTCACATCGGCTTGCCGGTCAGCACCACCCACACCATCACGTCGTCCGTTATGGGAGTCGGCGCGATCAAACGTCTGTCGGCTGTGCGTTGGGGGGTAACCAGGCGCATTCTGTACGCCTGGATCTTCACGTTGCCCGGGGCCGCGATTCTCGCGTCCATCATTTATCTGTTGGGCACCAGACTGGGATAAGAGGAGGCTTGGCCGGTCCATTGCACCGGCAAACGCACGACAAATCGACTGCCGCTCGGGCGATTTCCTTCCACCCAGACCTGTCCACCGTGTCCTTCCACGATATGCTTCACGATCGCCAGCCCAAGGCCGGTGCCGCCCAATTCGCGCGAACGAGCCTTATCGACTCGGTAAAACCGCTCGAACACTCTCGGCCGGTCCTGTTCGGGAATGCCGATGCCGGTGTCGGCGACGCTGACCTCCACGCACTTCTGGGTGCCCTCGGACGCCGATGTGTCGGAAACAATCTCGATAGCATGTGCGGCGACCGTGATGCTGCCTCCTTCGGGCGTGTACTTGATCGCGTTGTCGAGGAGATTGGAGAATACTTGCCCCAGGCGTTCCTCGTCTCCGCTGACCGCCGGTAATCCGGCATCGACGTCCACCATGAGGCGATGACCTTTCTTGCCGGCCAATGGCCTGATCATGGCCAGCGTCCGTTCGATCAGCGTCTCGATCTGGAGCGGTTCGCGTTTGAAGAGCGCCTGACCGGATTCGATCTTCGAGAGTTGCAGCAGGTCTTCCAATATCAAGTTCAAACGATCGCTTTGCTTCAGGATGATTTCGAGGAACGTGGTGGCCGTGTCCGGATCGTTCTTCGCGCCGTCCAAAAGCGCTTCCACATAACCCTTGATCGAGGTCAACGGAGTGCGCAGTTCGTGGGACACATTGGCGACGAAATCCTTCCGAATCTTTTCGAGCCGGCGAAGTTCCGTAATATCGTGGAAGACGAGAATCGCACAGGCTTCGTTTTCGCGTTCCCCTCCGGCCACGGACGCTTGAATATAGAGGCAGCGCCCGTTGGGTGAAAGCCAGATCTCCTCTTCCTGTCCGGTTCGGCTGCTCAAGACGGCGGAAATCAGCGCGGTCAATTGCGGATGGTTCAACACCTCGGATGACACGCGACCATGAATGTCCGCTCTGGTGACGTTGAACATGCGCTCCAAGGCCGGGTTCACTTGCAGGATGTGTCCCCGGCAATCCAGGACCATCACGCCCTCGACCATCGACGTCAGCATCGCGAGGAGCTGAGATCGATCTTCCGACACTTCTTCGATCTTGGCGCGCAAATCGTCCGCCATCTGATTCAGCGTGCCGGCCAAGAGTCCGACTTCGTCGCGAGACGACACGTGAATATGGCCGGCAGAATCGCCGGAGGCCAGGCGTTTGGCTGCACCCGCCATGTCGGACAACGGCTTCGTGAGCCCGCGCGCCAGCCCGATGCTCAACGCGACGGCAATCACAAAGGCCGTACCGAACGCAATCAATAAATTGCGTCTGAGTTCCGAAAGCTCCCGCTCGAGTGCCGTCATGGGAAGCCCAAGCCGGAGAATGACTGGTGCCGACCGTCCGTGTTCCATCAGGAGCACGGCTCGGTAGAGTGTCCGTTCGCCGGTGGTATGGCTGGACCGAACGTCCGTACCGGTTCCGCGGTTGAGAGCCTGCTGGATTTCCGGTCTCGTACGATGATTTTCGACGCTTGGGAGGTCTTGCTCGGACAGGGCGCTGTCCGCCAGTACGCGTCCGTCGGACGCGACCAAGGTAATGCGGACCAATGCCCGGCTTCCCAGTTCCCGAACGATGGATTGGAGGCTCGGCCCGTCCGGAAGCAGGGTCGACGAAACGAACAACGGTCGGAGTTCGTACGCAACCAGGCCGCTTTGTATTTCGAGCATCCGGCTGGATTGGTTCAGTTCCTGCTGCTCGAGCGATCGTTCGGCCAGAATGCCTGCAACTGCAAACCCGCAGACCAGCGCGAACAGTATGGCGAGAGTGGCTTTCCAGCGGATGGACAGCGTCATCGTAGAAGTGACGTGTGACGTGTGGTGAGTGACGAGCGGATCTTGACCTGTCGGCTGGTCACTGGTCATCTGTCACTTGTGACTGTTCCTTGAGCTTATACCCAAGCGATTTGATCGATACGATGGCCTCTTCGAGCAGAGGAATCTTTTGCTTGAGACGCCGGACATGAACGTCGACCGTTCTGGTCGTACCGAAGTAATCGTAGCCCCACACCGTGTTGAGGAGCACGTCTCGTGTCAGTACGCGTCCGGGGTTGCGCAGTAAATGCTCCAACAGCCCGAATTCTTTCGCCGTAAGGAGCACATCTTTACCCCGAACGGAGACCTCATGGCGTGAGAGGTCCATTGTGATCTCGCCGTACCGATGGACGGGTTGCGTGTCTTGCCGACTTCTTTCGAGCCGGCGAAACATTGCCTTCACACGTGCGACAAGGGCCTTCGGGCTGAAGGGCTTCGTGACATAGTCGTCGGCTCCGAGTTCAAGGCCGATGACCGTATCCGATTCTTCGGCCTTGGCGGTAAGCATGATGATCGGCACCATGGCGGTGTCCGGAGCGGATCGGAGCCGCTTACAAACTTCCAAGCCGTCGAGCTCGGGCAGCATCAAGTCCAGCACGATGAGATCCGGCTTGTCCTGTTTCGCGCATTTCAACCCTTCGGCTCCGGTAGTGGCCGTCAGGGTGCGGAATCCTTCTTTGTCCAGGTAGAGCTTGACGAGGTGCAGAATGTCCTTTTCGTCTTCGACGACGAGGACCTTCTTGCCGAGTTGTTGCGCCATGGAATGCAGGAGCAGCCTACGGGGCAGGGCCTGGGCTGTCAAGCGGGCGGGAAAGACGATGGCCATGGAACGGAAGAGTCCTGTGACCGCCACGCCGATCCATATCTGTTGACGACTACACGACCTCTGACGTATGGTGCACATAAGATCGGTGGAGCGGTGCCTCCTGGAGAACTCGCAATCATGAAGATTTATCTCGCCAATCCACGCGGATTCTGCGCCGGAGTCGACCGCGCGATCGATATCGTCGACCTCTCCTTGAAGAAGTACGGGGCTCCCATCTATGTTCGCCATGAGATTGTCCACAGCCGCCATGTCGTCAACTCGCTCCGTCAGAAAGGGGCGGTATTTGTAGAAGAGCTGAGCGAGGTGCCGGAGGGGTCGGTGGTGATTTTCAGCGCGCACGGAGTCGCCAAATCGGTGTGGGAAGAAGCGAACCGGCGACGGCTGCATGTCATCGACGCGACCTGCCCGCTCGTGATCAAGGTTCACAACGAGGTCAATCGCGATTATACCCAAGGCTACGATCTCATTCTGATCGGCCATGCCGGCCATCCGGAGGTCATCGGCACGCTCGGACAGATCCCGGACAAATTCCATTTGGTGTCGTCTGTCCACGATGTCGAGAAGCTGCAGGTCGAAAGTGCGCACTCGCTCTCCTACGTCACGCAAACGACCTTGAGCGTCGACGAATGCCGCGACATCGTCGAAGCCTTGCATCGCCGTTTCCCGAATATCAAAGGACCTCATCAAGAAGACATCTGTTACGCGACGCAGAATCGCCAGAACGCCGTGAAAGAGCTGTCCAAGCTGGTGGACGTCATTCTGGTGATCGGGTCGCCGAACAGCTCGAACTCCAACCGCCTACGGGAATTGGGGGAACAGTGCGGGATTCCATCGTATCTGATCGATTCCGCCTCCGATATCAACCCGGTGTGGCTCGATGGGGTGAAAGCCGTCGGCATTACGGCCGGAGCCTCCGCGCCGGAAGTCCTGGTCGCCGAGGTGGTCGCGTATCTCAAGGGCTACGGGACTGCCGAAGTCGAAGATCTCACTGTGATCGAGGAAGACGTCGAATTTCTCCTTCCCAAGGAACTGATTCACATCGAATCGTCCAAGAAGACCGTCGGAATTCAATCCCGATAGCCGGCTCTCCCCGCCTCCTGCCGCGATCAAAATCTTGGCGATTATGTTAGGCTTGACACCTAGTATAGGTGTGCCTAAAATGCCTCCCTCTTACCCGGAGGGTACGGCATGCGAGTTAGATCACGATTCAAATTTGCCCTGGCATGGGCTTTGGGTGCATGGGACGTGAGCGGCATATCTTCAATTCCGCTCGCAATAGCCATGGCAATTGGATCAATTGGCCTGTTCTTGTGGGCCTGTTATGGGGAACTTGAAAACGTTCGGATTCAAAAAGTTTCAGCGAGGGCTAATAGCGTCTCCACTGAGGATTTTAATAGAATCGCGAAAATTATAATAATGACTTCGATAACTTTAGGGTATGGGTTAGCTCTGATCTTTTTATATGGAGTTTTGTGGTACAGAGAGAAATTAGATCAGTCCGTGGAATTGGGCATTTACATTAGTCGATTTCATGTTTCTACTGAAAATAATGCTGTGGCTAACATTGATACCCACCGTCTATTACGATTCAAAGAAGATAATAGAATTGTTATGGCTTGCCGAAAGGATAATGCCAACGTTGACCCATTGGACGATAAAAATATAGCAAAAAGCGAGGCCTTTGAGATCAGAGATGATGACTTCTGGATTGAGACGCATCTTCCCCCAGACATCCTTGACCCAAAACCGCTGATCGCCCAGTCATTTACGTGCCACCTTTTACTGGTGCCGCGCATTTTAAGCAGTCATGACATATCAACAATACGAGAAGTAAAAGAAAAGGGAGGTAGGCTTCTTCAGTCACAGGGAGGGACTTATTTTAAAACTGCACCAGGAGTTATTCCTCGCTGATCTATTGCTTCTTTTTTGATTTTCTGTTCCGTTTGCTTTCAGATTTTGAATGCTTGGAAGGAATCCTCACCCGAGCAGGATCAACGCTAATGAGGGCCTTAACCGCATCATCGAAACTCAAGGGAAAGAGGGAAACCGGTTTCGCTTTCGGCATGGGCGGACCTCCATCGGCAATCGGAGTTGCACATTCTTCGCCTCATATTTCATCTGAGAACGCTGTACCGGTGGCGTTCTCAGCATCCTGCTATCACATCATTGAAGATGTGGGGATTCTCGCGGTTATTGTGCCGGTACGAAAACTCGGCCAGATACAGCGGCAAATAAGCCTTGCTCACATTGTGGAACGTGCCCATGACGCCCCGCTTGAGCAAACTCCAGAAGCTATCCAGGTTCGCGGTATGGACATTCCCGCGCACGTATTCCCCCGCGATATGGTTGACGGCTTCATGCTGTGGAAATCCACTCCGTCGAAGGTGTCGATAGCCGCTCGCTTCATCGGTGGCGACAAGGGAGACAGTATCGGCCACAGTTTGCTTGACGAACTTGGTCAGCGTCTCGGCGCTCACGTTCTCCACGATCTGGGCCACGACGTTGCCTTTTCGAGCAATGGCTCCAATGACGGCCACCTTGCCCTTAGGACCGGCCACATCCTGGTGTCTGTTCCTCATGTGACGATTCTTTTGCTTGCCGCCGATGAACGTTTCATCGACTTCGACTTCGCCCATGAGTTTGTCGAAGCTGCCGCTCTTCATCGCCGCTCGGATGCGATGGCACATATACCAGGCCGTGCGGTAGTCGCCGCTTCCGATCTGGCGATGGATCTGCAAGGCACTCATGCCCTTCTTGCTTTGCAGCATCAAGTAAATAACTTGGAACCAGGTCCGAAGCGGATAGTTGGTATTCTCGAAAATCGTTTTGGCAATGACGGAGAACCGGTAGCCGTTTGGTCCGCCGCAGTCCTTCGCCTTGCAGACCCAGTGAAACGGACGGCTCTTCAGCTCGTATACTTTGTCAGAGTTGCAGCGCGGGCATTTCACGCCATTCGGCCAGCGAAGATTCTTCAAGTGTTCTTTGCAGGCGTCCTCAGTCGAAAACTTCTGCATCAACTGAGTCAGCGTGATCGCCGGTTGGGTCGTCAGTTTCTTTTTCATGGCTCCCTCCGTGTCTGGAGGGAGTATAGGCAGGATTGGGAGTCAGTGTCAAGTGCAACATAATCGCCAAAATCTTGTAGGTTTTGGAGTTACTCCCTACCACAGGCGGTATTTTTCTTTGATTTAGTCCGTGGGGCTGTGGTACAAAGCCGTTCCGTGCGATCCCCTCATACAGGCTCACAATCTCACACAGAAGGAGTGATGGATGTATCTCAAGTCGCTTGAGATGTCGGGGTTCAAGTCCTTCGCCGAAGCGCGCATTGAATTTCCGGAGGGGGTCACCGCCATCGTCGGCCCGAACGGCAGCGGCAAGAGCAACGTGGTCGACGCCATTTTATGGGTGCTCGGAGAGCAAAGCACCAAGACGCTGCGCAGCGAAAAGATGGAGGACGTTATCTTCAACGGGACGGAATTGCGGAAGCCGTTGGGGATGGCGGAGGTTTCGCTCGTGATCAGCGGGCTGGACAAAATCAACGTCGATCCCCTTTCCAACCTCACCAGTCAGCTTGCCGAGTATCAGGACTTGATGCTCACCCGCCGGCTCTATCGCAACGGCGATAGCGAGTATCTCATCAATAAGACCGTCTGCCGGTTGAAGGATGTCCGGAGCGTCCTGCTCGACACGAGGGCGGGGACGAAGGGGCATACGGTTATCGCACAGGGCCAGATCGATCAGATCTTGAACGCATCTCCCCAGGACCGTCGTGAATTGATCGAGGAAACCGCCGGCATCATCCGGTACAAGAAGCAGAAGGGCGAGGCGTTGCGGAAATTGGATGCGACCCAGCAAAATTTGCTGCGCGTCCGCGACATCGTCGCTGAGGTGAAGAAACAGCTCAATTCGCTGGAACGTCAGGCCCGTCAAGCGCGCTCCTATCAGGCTTTGCAACAGGAAGCGCGCTCACTCGAAATTCAGTTGCTCACCGGAGAGTATCGGTTGTTGCGTGGCGCCATTCACGATATCGGGCGGCAATTGGACGCGCTCACCGGCCGGGAATCCGAACAGGCGGCGGAACAGGCCCGGCTGAATGCGGAGCTCGAACGCATCAAGCTGGAGATCACGGCCGGGTCCGAGCTCATCGGCAGGCGGCGGGATGAGCTGACCGCGATCGAGCAGCAACAAGCTCAGGCCTTGACTGCGGTCGAGGTCGAGCGGAATCGTCGTGAGCTCTATGACCAACAAATCATTCAATGCCGGCAGGAGATCGAGCGGTTACGGAAAGAGCAGGAGGAGGTCGCGGCTGCAGAGGCGGCACTCCAGGAGAAATTGGAGAGCCTCGCACGGGACCTTCAGTCGCGCGAACAGGCGCTGCAAGATCTCGAACAGGACATGAAAACCTTGATGCATCGACGGGCCGCCGCAATTCAGGAAGAAGAGCGTGGTCGGTTGGACGTCTTGAACCTCGCCGTGCTGGTCGCAAATACGGAGCAGAGCCTGGTTCAACTGGCGGCGCGCGCGCAGGAGATTTCAGAACGCGAAATCCGCTTGGTAAGGGAGCGGGAAGAAATCCAGGCGCAGCATGACGCGACTCTCGGTCGTCGCGGAGAACTCCTGCATTCCTGTCAGGAAGCGGAACGGACGGTGCTTCATCTTCGCGAGGAACAAGAACGGGTTGAGCACGCATCGGAACGGGCGTCGCTCGAATTGGCCGACGTCGATCAGCGGTTGTCCCGTCAATCCGAAGAGCTGGCCGCCGCCGATTCTCATCTGCGGGCGCTCGAAGGCGTGCTGCAAGAAGACATGGGATATGGACGCTCCGGGGACGAAGAATCGACGGCGCTCAAGTCGTGCGACGGGGTCCATGAAGCCATCGCGGAGTGGCTGGTGATTCCGTCCGGCCTCGATCGGGCGACGGAAGCGGTCTTGGGGGAGCGGGTGCGCGGATGGTTTGTGGATGGTCCGGACACGGCATGCCGTGCCGTTGAATTCTTGACCGGCAAGGATCTGGGTAGGGGGACGTTCATTCCTCAGGCTCCTCGATGGACTCCACCCGCGTCGGCGGATTGGTGGCCGTCGCTGGCGGGACAGGCAGGTATCATCGGCCGAGCGGTGGATTTGATCGGAGTGGATGAGCATCGATCCGCTGCAAGGGACTATCTCTTCGGTCGCGTGGTGTTCGTCGAAACGTTGTCGGATGCGGTCCGGCTGTGGGAACAATCGGCAGCAGGCGCGGATGGACCCTTGTTTGTCTCACGCAACGGGGAACTGTTGGACGCGGCCGGTGTCATCACGGGGGGACAGACAGGTTCTACCGGTGGATTGTTGCAACGCCGGAGAGAAGTCTTGGAGTTGGAAGAACGCCGAAGGTCTCTCGTGCAGGCTGTAGACGACGGGCGGCAGCGTCGAGAACAACTCGTTGCCGAATGTCAGTCCTTGCGCGAAGAGTCGAAGCGGCTCATTGATGCCTTGCGAGACGCCGAAATGCAAGGCCTGTCGCTTCAAAAGGACGAGACGGGACTCCAGCAGTTTTTGGGAGACCTGGCGCAACGTATCGACGCCCTTACCGTAGAGGCGCAGCGCGGGGCGCAAGAGGTGCAGCGCCTCCATCAGGAGAAACTGAGCGGCGAAGGTCAACTGCAGCAATGGGTGCTGGAGAAGGCCGGCCAGGAACAGGCTCTGGGACAGGTGCGGGCCCGCATCCATCACATCGATCAGGAGATTCATGGATTCCAGCAGCGGGTGACGGACGCGCAGTTGTCGGTCCAAGCCATCCGCACGACCGGCGACCATCACCAACGGGATGTGCAGCGCTTGCGCCAACAGCAGCAAGAAGGCGCGGGTCGTCTCGGCAGTTTGATTCGGCAGCTCGATCAATTGAATGTCTCCCTCGAACAGAGCCGTACAGAGCGAGAGCGACAGGAAGCGCTGTGCCGGGACTTCGGCGTTGAGGCAGATCGCCTGAAGGCACACGTGATCGCGGCCCAGGAACGCCAAGCGGAAGATATGACTCAAGCTCAAGAAATCGAAGCAAAGCTGGAGGACGTACGCAAGACCGTGTCGTCTCTTCGCGAAAACCGAATGACTCTCGAGGTGAGGCGGGCGGAAGTCCGCACGCAATTGACGACGGTTGAAGCCACACTGTCAGGCACGTATCAACTCGATCCCGCGACGCTGTTGAACCGGCATCCGTCCGTGGAACGCTCGGACTCCGTCGCGGTGGAGCCTACGTCTCCCAGCGATGAAGAACTCCGTCAGCAGCTCCAAAAAATCCGCGAACGGCTCGATCGGATGGGTCCCATCAATCTGGCGGCGATCAGTGAGCATCAGGAATTGGAAGAACGCCATCGCTTTCTTTCGACGCAGGAACAGGATCTCTCGGCCTCCATCGCGTCGCTGAAGGAAATCATTCAACGCATCAACCGGACCACCAAAGACATGTTCGCCAGTACCTTTGCGGAACTTCAAGAGACGTTCGGCCACGTGTTCGCGAAATTTTTCCCCGGTGGACGGGCGGAACTGCAGTTGGTGGAGGCGTCGGCGGACGAGTCGGAGGAAGGGAAGGGGCCGCAGGAGCCCGGCGTGGAAATCGTGGCGCAGCCGCCGGGCAAGCGATTGAAGAATATCACGATGCTGTCAGGCGGGGAGAAGACGCTGACCGCCATGGCGCTCCTGTTCGCCAGTTTTCTGATCAGACCGACGCCGTTCTGCATCCTGGACGAAATCGACGCGCCCCTCGATGAAGAGAACATCGGACGGTTCACCGCCGTGCTGTGCGAACTGGCTCGGGACGCCCAGTTCATGGTCATCACTCATAACAAGCGGACGATGGGCATCGCCGATTCCCTGTTCGGCGTGACGATGGAAGAGCCGGGGATCTCGAAACTGGTCTCCGTGCGGCTGGCGGATTTGCAGCCGGCGTAAGGGTCGAGCTGGAAAAATGTTCGTACTTCAGAGGACTTCGGATCTCCTCTTGCTTGACTTCGCCTAGGGTGTCTGTTATATCCCGAACAACTAACGCCCTCGGCCTGCGTGTCGTCGACCCGGTGTGCCGGTGAGGGGTTAACAAACCGGGTCCTCCGGGTGCATTTCCCCGTTACAGCACACGATGAGCATCATTCGAACCTTACTGGATCGTCTCTCTGATAGTCTGTTCGTCTCCGTTCCGGAGAAAATCAGGCTCGTGAGAGATTTGTCGCATACGCCGTCGTTGCGGCTTGTCTCCGATAAGTCGGCCGCGTCGTCCATTGCGGATGCTCATGTCCGGCGGGCGAGCGGCCAGGCGGGTGGTCATCTCGACGCGATCGACGATGCGATCAAGCGGAGCCAGGCCTGGTTCTTGTCGCGGCAGAACCCGACGCAGGGCTATTGGGTGGCCGAGCTCGAAGCCGACACGACGCTCACGTCGGAATACTTGATGCTCAGGCGTTTTCTGGATCGCGTCGATCCCGAGCGCGAGCGGAAAGCCGTGCGGTATCTGCGGTCGGCCCAACTGCCGGACGGCGGGTGGCCGATTTACTATGGCGGGCCTTCCGAAATCAGCGCCTCCGTCAAGGCGTACTTTGCCCTCAAGATCAGCGGCATCTCGGCTGAAGAGCCATTCATGCAGCGTGCCCGCGATCGCATTCTCGGCATGGGCGGGGTCGTGCAGGCCAATGTCTTCACGAAAATCACGCTGGCATTGTTCGACCAGTACGATTGGGAAGGCATTCCCAGCATGCCTCCGGAGATCATGCTGTTGCCGAAGTGGTTTTATTTTAATATCTATGCCATCTCTTACTGGTCCCGTGCCGTACTCATTCCGTTGTTGATCGTGTTTGCCAATCAACCGGTGTGCCGAATTCCCAAGGAGCAAGGCATCGATGAATTGTATTGTTCCCCGCGGGCGGCGATCCGTTATCGGCAGCACCCGCCGTTCAACAAAGATCAAGGGTGGCTCACCCCCCACAATGTCTTCGTGGTGTTGGATGCCGTGCTCAAGCTCTATGATCGGATGCCGCTCAGTTGGCTCAGGGAAAAGGCGTTGCATCGGGCTGCGACATGGATGTTGGAGCACATCAAGGGTACCGGAGGACTCGGAGCCATTTATCCGGCCATGGCGAATTCGATCGTGGCGTTGCGTTGCTTGGGCTATCAGGTGGACGACCCCTTGGTCCGGAAGGCCTTGCAGGAAATCGAGGATCTGGAGATCTATGATCAGGTGACGATCGGAGACCAACGTGTCGACGCCATGCATCTCCAACCCTGCCATTCGCCGATTTGGGACACGTCGCTCTTGGTCAACGCGTTGATTGAGAGCGGCATGGCCACGGACCATCCCGCACTGCAGCGGGCTTGTACCTATCTTCTCTCCCGTCAAACGAAGGCGGTCGGTGATTGGACGGTGTCGTCGCCGCAGGCGCAACCAGGGGGTTGGTATTTCCAGCATGAGAATGAACTCTATCCGGACGTCGATGATTCGGCAGTGGTGTTGATGGCACTGTCCAAGATCCGTATGGCAGACTCCGTTGTCTTGGAGGAGGCCATTAAGCGTGGCGCCGCCTGGGTGGTTGCCATGCAGGGATCGGATGGAGGATGGGGAGCGTACGACAAGGATAACAACCGGATTGTCTTCAACTATATTCCGTTTGCCGATCACCACGCGCTGTTGGACCCCAGCACGTCCGATTTGGCTGGGCGCTGTCTGGAGATGCTGGGCGCCTTGGGGTACGACCGCTCGCATCAGGCAGTCGCGCCGGCTCTGTCCTTCCTCAAGCGCGAGCAAGAGTCGGACGGAAGCTGGTATGGCCGTTGGGGCGTGAATTTCATCTACGGGACATGGTCCGTACTGGCCGGTCTCAGGACGATTGGTGAAGATCTTTCTCAGCCCTATATCCGTCGCGCCGTGGCCTGGCTCGAATCCAAACAAAATCCGGACGGAGGTTGGGGAGAGTCGTGCTTGTCCTACGCGGATCCCGAATGGAGTGGAAGGGGGGACAGCACGCCGTCCCAAACGGCTTGGGCCGTCATGGGGCTCATGTCCGCCGGCATGACGGATGCGTTCAGCGTCGCCCGGGGAATCCAGTATTTGCTTCGTCATCAAATGAAGGACGGATCGTGGGAGGAAGTGTGCCACACGGGTACAGGGTTCCCGCGCGTGTTCTATCTCCGCTACCATTGGTACTGTCAGTACTTCCCGTTGTGGGCGCTGTCCATGTACCGCAATCTGAGAACGCGCGGGAAAATGAGAGCCGACGAAGTCCGCCAGCATGTGCTGTCCCACGGGTCTTATCGGTCCGATACTTGATCGTTCTGCGACGTCGGCCGTTGGCCGTGAACGGCTCCTCTCGAGAAATTCTGTGAAGCCCGTCGCGATTTTCGCCGCCAGTCGATGGGAAGTCCGTGCCGTTCACCGTGCGTTCCCGACCGCTCGCGTCACAACGGTTGCGGGTCTCCGCTGTATCGTCGGACAGGCGGCCGGTCAGACCTACTGGCTCATCCGAACCGGCATCGGTCCCGATGTCGCGGAACGTATCGCGAGGACGGTGATGGATGCACAGCCTCTCGGATGGGCGTGGTCGACCGGCTTCGCCTGTGCCTTAGGTTCGGCTCGGGTAGGAGACGTCATCGTGGGAACCGATGTGACGGCTGTTCGACGAAACGGAGACTGGACCATGGAAGCGGACTCCGTCCCTTGTGACGACGCGCTGAGGTCGCGATTTCTTTTCGCCGCCAGGCAAGCGGATCTGCCGGTGACGGTCGGCCGGATAGTCTCTGCATCGGTGGTCGTCGGATCCGCGAATGACAAACAGCGGCTTTCCCGTCTCAGCGGCGCTGCAGCGCTGGATATGGAAAGCGCGGCGCTGGGATCCGCGGCCCTGTCGAAAGGCGTGCCGTTTGGCGTCATCCGCACTGTATCCGATGTACTGGACGAAGATCTGCCGCTCGATTTCAACCTGTTTTTACAACCGGGCGGCTGGTTTCGTGGCGTGCAGACATTGCTGGCTCAGCCGGCCGGTTTCGCAGGATTGAATCGCCTTCGGAAACAAAGCCGTGTGGCGGCGGATCGGTTGACGGACCTGTTTGCCCGTTACCTCGGCATCTGTCAATCGAGCGAGGCCATCACATCATCATGATCGAGTCGATCCGGCGACTGGGAGGCCGAGCCCTCAGCGTCATAGAACAGATGGGCCGGATGCTGTTGTTTGTGCTCTCGTCGTTTGCCTGGCTGGCGAGGCCGCCCTTCAGACTGTCTCAAATCATCAAGCAACTGCACTTCGTCGGATACAAGTCCACCTTTGTCGTGGTTCTCACCGCAGGCTTCACCGGCATGGTCCTGGCCTTGCAAGGCTACTATACCTTGAGAAAGTTCGGCTCCGAAGGATTGTTGGGCTCGGCGGTCGCGCTCAGCATGATCCGTGAATTGGGGCCGGTCCTGGCGGCTCTGATGGTCACGGCCCGAGCGGGTTCCGCCATGACGGCCGAGATCGGCATCATGCGGATCACCGAGCAGATCGACGCGCTCGACACGATGGCCATCAATCCGTTGCAATACTTGATCGCTCCGAAACTCGTGGCCGGTTTGATCGGAGTGCCGCTGCTGGTCGCCATCTTCGATGTGGTCGGCATCTACGGCGGCTATTTGGTCGGCGTCGAGCTGCTCGGAGGCAACGGCGGCGCCTATTGGAATTCGATCGAGTCCGCCGTGGAATGGAAGGACGTCTATGGAGGCATTCTGAAGTCGATCAGTTTCGGACTGATCGTCAGTTGGATCTGTTGCTACAAAGGGTTCTATACCAAGCAAAGCGCAGAAGGGCTGGGCACCGCGACGACGGAAGCCGTGGTCCTCTCGTCCGTGTTGATCCTGGTCTGGGACTATTTCTTGACGTCGGTGCTTCTGTGAGAGGTGACGAGTGACACGGGACAAGTATTCGGAGGGCTCCCTGCACTTGTCACACGTCACCCGTCACCGGTCACTGTTGTTATGATCAGACTTGTCGGCGTAGAAAAAACGTTGGGCGGGCAGCCGGTGCTGCGAGGCGTGGATCTGTCCATTCCCGTCGGCAAGCTCACGACGGTGATCGGACGCAGCGGAGAAGGCAAAAGCGTTCTGCTCAAACACATGATCGGCCTGATGCAACCCGACCGTGGCGAGGTCTGGGTCGGCGATACAGAAATCTCGCACTTGAAAGGCAGACGGCTGAACGATGTACGGAAGCGGTTCTCCATGCTCTTCCAGGGCGCCGCGCTGTTCGACTCGCTCTCGGTGTTCGAAAACGTGGC
>DATFDJ010000048.1:0-51604 GCA_035252115.1 Nitrospira sp.
CGCCGAGCGTGTTCGATTATCTCGATCTGAGCGGCGGTCGTGACAGCGCGATTTTTTTTATGGATGAGTCGCTCTATCAACTGGCCCGGCCGGAACCCTACACGGATTATCAAATGTGCGGACCGCTCAAGCCGGAATGCACTCCGGAGCGGGTGGTTTCCTACATCAAGCAGTATTTCAAGAAGGCCACCAGCGGCGAGGGGTATGGGCATGCCATTCTCTCGCTGCCCCACTTGCTGGTGGTCCACCTGCCTGAAGCAGGTCGGGTCGGCGCAGCGCGCGGATGGGGATCGAAAGAATATCGAGACGCGTTGCGTTCCGTGGACAAGGCCGTCGCGTCCGTCTTGGATATCTACAAGGAGCAGGGACTGCTCAAGCGCACCACGGTCTTCGTCACGTCGTTGACTGCGGAAGGGAAGGATGCCAACCGGGAACAGCCGGATGGCGCGACGCCGGTCGTGCCCTGGATTGCCTCCGGCGTCGGCATCAAGCAGGGGCATGCCATCCATCAGCCCGTCTCGATCATGGATACGGGGGCGACGGTGATGCGGACCCTCGGCCTTCGAACGCACACCGAGTGGGACAGCAAGCCGGTTGAGGAAATTTTCCAATACGCCTTTGTCGCGGCTGCGCCGAATGCCAATGTGCCGCAATAGGTCGCGATGACGCAGCAGAATCTTTTGAGACCGGTCCGGATCAGACGCGGTTCCCTTGCGGGCCTTCTTGCCGTCCTGGGGTTCTTCTCCTTCGCGCAAGCCGGTCCGCCGCCGACCTATACGACCGAACATGCGATTACGATCGATTCGACGGTGCTGGAGCCTCCCTCGTGGTGGTATGTCCCGGGCATTACGCCGTCGATCTGGAACTCCGACCCGGAATCCATGGAAGCGTATAAAACCAGCGACAAGCGCACCCTGTCGCTGAAGCCGGGCAAATACAAGTTCGTGAGCTTTACGTTCGACTTTCCCTTCTCGGTCAATTTGGACGGTAAGATTGAGTTTTCGCAATCCCTGGATCAATGTGTCGGCGGCCGCGGAACTCAGACCCTCGTCGTGCGATGCAAACGGACCTATCCGCATGGCGGTCAGCCGGACTACACTTATCAATAGAGGATCATTGTCATGGCGCAGGCATTAAACGATCTGTTGGACGCACTCGAGGACGTGGACGATGCGACGCGTGAAGAAGCGGCCAAGAGCCTCGCGGCGATCGCCGATCCAAAAAGCTTGGATGCCTTGATCGGAGCCTGCGGCGACGAATACTGGTCCGTGCGGGCCTATGCGGCGATCGGAGTCGCGAAGATCGGGGGAGGCCGGGCCGTGGAGGCGCTGGTCGGCTTGTTCAACGATTCGATCATGGAGGTCCGCAACCAGGCGGTGGAGGGGGCGGCAAAAATGGGCGCCGTCCTGCTCGAGCGCTTGGCGACTGCTTTGAAGGACGAGCGCTGGCGGGTCCGCGAGCATGCGGCCAAGACCTGCGGCGAAATCCGGGACCGAGGATTGGTCGATGCGCTGATCGTCGCGTGCCGTGATCGGGATGGAGCCGTGAAGAGCGCGGCCGCGGAGGCACTCGGCAAGATCGGCGATCCGAAAGCCGTGCCGGCCTTGATCAAGCTCTTTCGCGATACCTCCAAGATCGTCCGTGAAACCGCGGGGACCGCGCTGGTCTACATCGGCGAGGCCTCCGTCGATCCGCTGATCGAATGTTTCAAGGACAAGGATTTCGTCGTGCGCTGTCATGCGGCGCGGGCGCTCGGCGGGATGACGACCGACTATCAAATCGGCCGGAGCTGGGTTCGGGCTCCGAAAGTGGTCGACGCCTTGATCAATGCGCTGAAGGATCCGGACCGCGCCGTCCGCGAAGACGCGACCATTGCCCTGGGCATGATCGGGGATCCGCGCGCCATCGACGCCTTGATCGAGGCGATGAAGGACGGGGCGGTGAAACGCCATGCCATCGCATCGCTCGGCATGATCGGCGATCCGCGCGCCCTCCCGCCCGTGCTCGATGCGTTGAAGGGCAAGGGCATCAAGCAGGAAGGCACGCCCACTCCTGGCTGTATCGTGAGCGAGGACGCCTTCATCAAGGAAGCGGCGGCGACGGCGCTGGGCCAATTCCGCGATCCTCGCGTCATTCCGGATCTGATCATGCTGTTGAAGGACGGAATCCTGCGGGAAAAGGCCAGCGCCGCGTTGGCCGCAATCGGTGATGCCGCAATCGAACCGTTGATTTCGTTTCTGTACGATCCGAAGGCGTCGGAGGTTTCGTTGGAAGGCGAGCGGGTCCTGTCTTATGCCTCGATCCGCCTCAGCGCCAAAGACGCGCTGCGGCAGTTGGTGCTGGAGACATTGGAGAAGCTCGGGTGGATCTTGCCGCAGGAAGAGACGCTGGACTCCAGTTCAGTGGACAATGCCAGAGTCGACCGGCCCTTGGGCGACGTGGGGCGATTCGGACCGTCCGGCGATTTCGCCAGAGGCTAGCCTCGCCTACTTCCTTACCGCGATGCCGTGCGTATCCGCGGTCTCTTTTCCATCTTTCATGTTGGTGATCGACGCCTGTCCCTTGTAGTGACCCACCCGGCCGCCGGCGTCGACATGGACGACGCCCACCCCCGGGATCGTTCCCTTCGCATTGTTGACGTTCTTGTCGTTGCCGGTGAGCGGGGCCGCGCCGCGCAACCCGACGAATACGTATTGTCCGTCGGGCGCGACATCCATGAGATCGGGAGCCGGGTCGTTGTTTGCCGCAGTGACGAGATCGACGGAACCGACGCTCAGATCGCTGAGCGTATCGATGATCTCGATGTTGTTTGCGGCTCGGTCGATGTTCCAGACATACCGGCCGACCCCGGCCATGCCGTGAGAATCCGCAAATTGGCTGTCCCGCTGCGACAATAACTTGGCTGAAAGCGACTTCGGTAGGTTCGTCAAATCCAGTGCGTAAATGTCGTAGGACAGCGGGGCAATCGGCCATCCACCTCCGGAGTTAATGTACATGGTGCCGCCGACCTCAATACCGCCGCAGCCGGCCGGATGGATT
Source organism: Nitrospira sp. (assembly GCA_035252115.1). GTDB lineage: Bacteria > Nitrospirota > Nitrospiria > Nitrospirales > Nitrospiraceae > Nitrospira_C. The sequence continues at coordinate 3,040 of DATFDJ010000048.1, forward strand.
TGATTGTTGTCCAAGGCGGCCACCACCTGCATGGGGGTCTGCGTGACGTCCACCGCGAGAAGACCGCCGCCGCGCAGCGTCACAAACGCATACTTGCTGGTGGATTCGGTGATGGGACAGATCGGCGCGGTATCGGGACGTTCGCCGCTTTCCATGGCGCCGAGATTGAGGACGTCTTTCTCGGGATCGAAACTGAACTTGTGAGCCCCATAGTCCGTCCAAATCCTGATGAATTTTTTCTCGGAGATATTGGCCGCAATGGCCATCTTCTGGTCGGGCGTCGGCCAAGCCGCATGGACGTTCTTGCCCATCGAGAGGCAGGCATCCGGTTTTTTGGTCGCGGCTTCCATAAACAAAACTTGTCCGCTGAGAAATGAGATGATCGCATGGTCCTGTTTGGCGTTGAAGAACAGCATGTGCGGACGCCGGACCGGCTTCTTTGTGGCTTCCTCGCAGAATTTTCCAATCTCCGCTGAGAAGTCGATAGTCTGTATCGGCTTCGCTGAGGTGGGATTCGCCGCAAGTTGAGCCCCGTCGTAGATATGGAGGAACCCCCCGCTTTCTTTCCCGGTATCCGATTGATCGGTCAGCCAGACTTCGTAGGCTTCCGCAGAATGGGTCCCGATGCCGAAAAGGAGGCCGGATAGAGTCAGGCCGGTTAGCAACCGGAACATCGTCGATGAAGTGGGGCGACTCATAGGGCCTCCTTTTCGTAACTGAAAATTCACTACAGAACAACGATGAGATGGTAGCGGGGGGATGTCAAAGGAGTCAATCGCGCGCGGATCGTCGCGAGAAGCGGCTTCGCGGCGTCTGATGTGGGCGCTGTCCGTTGACCCTACGAAAATGGCTATGTTACGCTCACCAGTTCCGAGCGAGGAATCGAAATGGCCGACGTAGTGGCCGAGCAGATTGCGGCGCTCAAGGACGAGGATTGGGCTATTCGGGAAGAGGCCGCCGCGGCACTCGGCGGTTTCCGCGATCCCCGGGCGGTGGTGCCGCTCGTGTCGATCTTGCGGGACTCCGACCGGGCGGTAAGGGAAGCGGCGATCGGGGCATTGACGGCGATCGGAGAGCCGTCCATCCCCGCGCTCGGCCTTTGCCTGTCGGATCCCCAACTGGCGGTCCAAGAAGCGGCCTCGGCCATCCTAGCCTCGATAGCCGATGAGCGTGTGTTGGCACCGCTCACCGCATCGCTGGTCAATAACGACTGGATTGTCCGGATGCATGCCGCCAAAGCGTTAGGCCGCATTAAAAGCCCGCAGTCGGTCGAGCCGTTGCTGCCCTTATTGCAGGACAAGGTGAAGGCGGTACGGGAGGAGACCACGGCGGCGCTGGCCGCAATCGGGGATGCAGCCATTCCATCACTCTTGGCGGCGCTGGCGCATGCGGATTGGCTCGTGCGGCTGCATGCCGTCGAAGCGCTTGGAAAGATGCGATCGCCGGCCGCAGTCGAACCGTTGTTGTCCTTATTGTTCAATGACCATGATGCCGCAATCAGGGAAGACGCCGTGCGCGCCTTGGGTCTCATCGGGGACGGCCGGGCCGTCGATTTTCTCGTCACGATTATGAAGGAGCCCGGGCTGCGCCCGTTGGCGGTGGAAGCGTTGGGTCACATCGGCGACCGGCGCGCCGTGCCGGTGCTGATCAAGGTCGTCGAAGGGATCGACCGGCCGGTCGAGTCCCGAGTCGTCGCGGGTTGCGGAGACAAATGGGACGAGGAGATGATGACGAAAGCAGCGGCCGTCCGGGCACTCGGTGTGTTGGGAGACGACTCGGCCATTCCCGTGCTCATCGCCTCGCTGCGCCATACGGTGACGAGATCGGATGCCGCATCGGCACTCAGCCGGTTTGGATCAAAGGCCATCGCTCCCTTGCTCGGACTCCTGTCGGAGGAGACCGACGATAATGTTCGATTCCACATCAAGGAGACATTGGCCAAGGTGGGCTGGAGACCAGGCCGTCTTTGAATAGGGCTCGAGCTCCGAGGCTAGAGGCAAGAGATCCCTCGCCGCTAGCCTCTTGCCGGTTTCGAAGAAACTATGCCGAAGGAAAGCATTGAAACGCTCGTTGCCGAATTGGTCCATGAGGAAGATTGGCGGCGGATGCGGGCCACGGCCGCTTGTCTGGCCGGCGGGCCCAAAGCGGTTCATGCATTGATTGAAGTCCTGCAGACCGGGACCTCCGAGCTGAAAAAGGAAGCGGCGGCCATGTTGGCTCGTATTAAAGATCCGCAGGCCGGCGTCGCGCTCGTCGGGCTGCTGGAAGATCCGGACGAAGCGGTGCGGAAGTCGGGGGCCGGAGCGTTGGAGCAGATGGCAGGCGTCTTGAACACGGAAACCGCGTCCGCACTCGTGGCCCTGCTTCCCAGAGTTGAAGAGGAAGGCACGAAGGGCCTGCTGAGTCATCTTCTCGGAGCTATCCCGACCGCTGTGGCGCCGCTGTGCGACATGATGAAGCACTCCGATCCCGAGGCCCAGGTGGCCGCGGCCACTATGCTGGATCATCTGTTGGATCCGCGATCGGTCGATGCGTTCATCGAGGCGATGGGACAACGGGCGGTTCGAGACCTCGCAGTAGGGACACTGAAGAAGCTGGGCGCGATTCGTGAGCGGATCGATCAGGCGTTCAACGCCCTGCGCAATGTCGAGGGCGCGAGTGAACAAGAAGAAGCGCGCATGGCGACGGTGATCGATCTGCTGGGCATCGGCCGCCCCAGCGTGGAGATATTGATCGAGTATTTGGACGACGATGATTGGCTGGTGCGGGAGGCGGCCGCGGATCTGTTGGGGAAGATCGGCGATGTGCGGGCGGTCGAACCGCTCATGAAACGCCTGGAACAAGACAAGGATACGGGAGTCAAGGAACTCGCGATCAAGGCATTGGGTCTCATCGGCGATGCTCGTCCGACTCAATTGTATCTGGAAGCCATCCCCATCAGGCCGCTGAGAGTCTATGCCATGGAAGCCCTGGCAAAGATTAAGGACGTCGAAGTCTTGAGGCCGTACAAAGACTTGTTCGATCGTCTCCGGACCGATCGAGACGGCTTGGTCGCGTATAATGCCGGGCTGATCGCCGATAAATTGGAAGCACTCGCCGGTGTCCATGCCGGGGATCACGAAGGGACTCAGCATGAGTGAGGGAGAACGGCCGGACCGGATCGAACAATTGATCAACGCCCTGCGCGATGAGAATGAAGCGCTTCGCGATCATGCCATCGCGGGGCTCAGTCAAATGGGAGACGAGGCGATTGAACCATTGATTGCCTTGATGGCGGATGAAGACGTCCTGATCCGGGAAGCGGCCACGGCCGCGGTCGTGCGGATGGGTCCTTCCGTCGTCGATCGGATGATCGAGGCGATCGAAGACGACGAATGGGCGGTCCGAGAACAGGCGGCGGCGGCGTTGGGGAAGCTCAAAGATCCCCGTGGCGTGGAGCCGCTCGTCGGCGCGCTCAAAGACAAAGATGGAGCCGTGCGCACGGCGGCGGTGTGGGCGTTGGAGCGGGTCGGTGATTCGCGGGCCGTACCGGGTTTGGTGGAAGCCTTGACCGATGGCACGGTCCGGGAGGATGTCGCGCGCGTGCTGAAGAAAATCGGCGATGCGCGGGCGGTTGAGGCCTTGATCGACGGATTGTTGGGGAACAATTGGATGGTTCGCCGTCATGCCGCCGAAGCGCTCGGGAAGATCGGTGATCAGCGCGGCGTCGGTCCGTTGATCGAGTCGCTGAAGGATGAAGACTGGTTGGTTCGCCGAAACGCAGCGGAGTCGCTGGCGCGGCTTGGCGCGAAAGAAGCGATCGACCCTCTGCTGCCGCTGCTCGAAGACGAGAATACCATGGTACAGGAAACGGTGGAGGGTGTGCTGACCAGCCTGGGCTGGAAATCCGGTTCGTAATTTCTCTTTTTCACATAAAGGACGACGATCATGGCAGAAGAAGCTCCGGTGAAGTTGATTCAAATCGGTCCGAAGGGCGGCGTCAAAAAGGACGGGTTCAACCTGGTGACCGAACGGGTGGTGGCGGTCAATCCCGAGGCCAAACAGATAGAGGTGGAATTACTGGCCTATGACGGCAAGACCGTCATCCTGGACGTCGATGAAGAAGCACTGGACGCGTTGACACAACTGAAAGTCGGCGATGGGGCCACGATTCGTGTGGTCGAAGAAGGGGGCCGGCGTGTCGCGAAGAGCTTCCGCATCCGCGCCAAGGATCCGAACGCGGCGCGTGCCGACGCCATGTTGCTCGATCTGAAGGATAGTCATTGGCTCAATCGGAAGTATGCGGCGGAGGTCCTGGGGGAGCTCAAAGATGCCCGGGCGGTACGGCCTTTGGTGGAGGCACTGACGGATGAAGTCGGGGATGTGAGGCAACGGGCCTACGATTCATTGATCAAAATCGGGGGAGCCGCGGTGCCGTCCTTGATTCCGTTGCTCGTCTCCGACGAAGACGAACTCCGCCAGTCGGTCACGGAAATCATCCGGAAGATCGGCAAGCCGGCTGTCGAGCCGCTGGCGACGGCTCTGAGTGAGGCCGACGATCGTCTGAAGACCAGGGTCCTCAAGGTGCTGGACCGAATGGGGTACAAGCCGAAGTCGAAGGAGACGGCACCGACAGAGGTGCCTCGGTTGACATAGTTCAGGCCGTTTATTGGCCCGGCTCCCGCGTCTGGCGTCCGACCGAGATGTGCCGGAATCCATGAGGGGTCACGCGGCTGGACTCGTAGACGTTTCGCAAGTCGATGAGTGTCGCGTCCCGCATGAGCGTCTTCAATTTGGCGAAATCCAGGTTTCGAAACTCGTTCCACTCCGTCATCACAATCACCGCATCGGTTCCCGTTGCCGCGTCATACGCATCCCGACAAGCAACCAACCCGGGAAGGACTTGCGTCGCCTCTTCAAGGGCGGCCGGGTCGTAGGCGCGAACCGTCATCCCTTGCTTTATGAGCTCGTGCGCGATCGCGAGCGCAGGCGCCTCGCGCAAGTCGTTCGTGTTCGGTTTGAACGAAAGACCGAGCATGCCGATCACGCGGCTGTTTGCGCCGCCCAGGGCTTCCATGACCTTCTTCACCATCCGCTCGCGTTGTTGTTGGTTCACGGTGGCGGCTGCACCGGCGATTTGCATGGGGTAGCCGGCACGTTCGCCCATTTGTACGAGGGCGGCCAAGTCTTTTGGAAAACAGGATCCGCCGAATCCCGGCCCGGCGTGCAGGAATTTCGACCCGATCCGATGATCCAGCCCCATGCCCTTGGCGACCATCTGAACGTCGGCTCCCACCCGTTCGCACAGGGTGGCAATCTCATTGATAAACGAAATCTTTGTCGCGAGAAAGGCGTTGGAGGCGTATTTGATCATCTCAGCCGTCGGGACATCGGTCACGACGAAAGGCGTTTCGATCAAATATAGAGGGCGGTACAGATCCTTCATCACCTGTGCGGCCTGTTCGCTGTCGGCCCCGATCACCACTCGATTGGGGCGCATGAAATCTTCGATGGCGGAGCCCTCGCGCAGAAACTCGGGATTGGACGCAACGTCGTACAGAACTTTTTTGGGCTGACTGGAGGCGATCACCCTGCGAAGAAGTTCCCCCGTGCCGACCGGAACGGTCGACTTGGTGACGATGACCTTGTATGAGGTCATGCGGCTGCCGATGCCCCGGCCGACTTCTTCGACGAAGGATAGGTCCGCCGATCCGTCCTTCTTGGGCGGTGTGCCGACGGCGATAAAGATGACTTGGCCGTGGTCGACCGCTCTGGTCAGATCGGTGGTGAAGCTCAGGCGGCTCTGGCTGAGACCCTTCGCGACCAATTCGGTAATCCCGGGCTCATAGAACGGCACTTCGCCCTTTTCGAGCTTGGCAATCCGCTTGGCATCCGTGTCCATACAGAGGACGTTGACGCCGAATTCGGCGAAACAGGCGCCGGTGACAAGTCCCACGTAGCCGGTTCCGATCACGCTGATCTGCATGGACTCTCCTCCTCCTCGCTGCCGACTGGAAACAGAACGAAATGCAGTATAACGTCGTTCCGCACAGCGGGCAATGAATGTTCTGGATTTCAGCCGAGCCATCATCTCCGGTTCATTGACAGGCCCGCCCGGCGTTGAGTACGATGAGCGCCCTTCATACAACACCGTCATGCGCCAGCGGTTCAGAGCCCGGAACATAGATTTTCCCGCATGAGTGTCTCTGCCCAGCCGTCCCATATTCCGCGGTGGTTCTTGCTGCTGACCGCATTCGTGACCGGCGCCGTGGTCATGGCGCTGGAGATCCTCGGCAGCCGCCTTCTGGCTCCGGTCTTCGGCAACTCCCTGTTCGTGTGGGGCGCATTGATCGGCGTCATCCTCGCCGCAATGAGCGGCGGCTACGCGCTTGGGGGCTGGTTCTCAGACCGGTATGCCGCCGGGAAAGTCTTGGCGGGGCTCCTGTTGTTCTCGGGATGTTGGACCTTCCTTATTGCGTGGGTGAGCCAGCCGGTCTTGTTCCGAGTGGCCGGCGCCATTGAAGATCCCCGGTGGGGGCCCTGCATTGCGGCGGCGGTCCTGCTTGCACCTCCCGCGGTGGGATTGAGCGGAGTCTTGCCGGCGATGCTGAGATTGGCGATTTCGGATCTCGATTATCTTGGCCGCCACACCGGCCGCATGATCGCTCTCTCGACGGTCGGCAGCCTGGCGGGAACATGGGGGACGGCGTTTTTCTTCCTGTCCTGGATCGGCAGTCAGGCGATGGTTGCGTGGCTGGGCGCGATCCAGGTGTGTCTTGCCGTATGGTGGATCATCAGGGGTGCGGCAGTCGGCCCACTCGGTCTCGCGGTGCTGGCGCTGCTCCTAGGCGGATTAGGCGCGGGAGCTCTCCATCCGGTCCAGATGCTCAATCCGCCGGTCTATCAAGAGGACAGTCCCTATCAACAAGTGAGGATCCGAGACGACGACTTGTTTCGATATTTGATCCTTGATCGGACATTCCACGCCGTCATGTGGAAGGCGGACCCGGTCACCCTCTTTCTTCCTTATAGCCAATTGATGGTGGCGTCGCTGGCCATGGTGCCTGACGCCAAACGAGGATTGATTTTGGGACATGGGGGCGGCTCTCTGGCCAAATGGCTGGCCGACCGCTGGCCCGATCTCGAACTGGACATCGTCGAGTTCGATCCGGTGGTGGTTCGAATGGCCGAAGAGTTTTTCAACTATCGCCCTCCTCTTCAGCACCATGTGTATGTCCGTGATGCGAGAGTCTTCTTGAACGAGACGAACCGTCGGTACGATTTTATCTGGGTCGATGCCTTTGCGCGGCACATGATTCCCTTTCATCTGACGACGGCAGAATTCTTTTCCGAACTTCGCGAACACTTGGCATCGCACGGTGTGCTGGTGGTGAATTTGGCCTCTTCAGGGGCAGGAGCAGACCTCTTGAGAGTACATGCCGTGGTAGAGACGATGCGACGCTCATTTCCAACCATCGAGTCCTACGCCGTCAAAGGCCCGTGGAAAACGCAATCGAAAGCCGAGAACCTGTTATTTTTTGCCGGTAGCCCAGTCGAACAAGAAGGGCACGCGGATTTTGCCGGCAGAGTCTCCGCCATGGTCGAGCAACACCAGCTTCCCGGCGAGGCGGTCGCCCTGCTCAACACGAGACGAACACACCCCTGGGAAAGCGGCGTCATCCTGACGGATGACTTTGCCCCGTACGACTTGCTGATCGGGGCAAGCGTCCGTGAAGGAATGCCGCCATGATTTGGCGAGTAACACATTGAAAAGGCGCCAGTTCCCTTGTTGATAAGTTACTCATTGAATGGTGAGTTGGTTCTTCGTCGGGCCGCGTCAAGGTTCTTGCTTCCATTTTCTAGCCTGTGATATAAGGATCACTCCTTGCGAAGATCCCAAGCAGAGTTTATTTGGAAGCATCATAATACGCGGTTGTCGGAGCGGTCGAGGCTACCTGATGCCGGCAGTAGTTGTTGTTTACCAACCTAATCACATCTCTTCTTCTTTTTAAGGAGGTAAGTCATGGGCAAGACGATGTTAGGGGTCCTCTTCGGCCTCGTTATGCTCGTAGCTGGCGCGTCTGCTGCATTGGCGCACCAGGCTGGAGGAGTGGAAGTCGGGGACTGGGAGACCGGTTCCGTCGTCGGTCAGCCGTTCAAGGAATTGGAAGTGGATGCAGATCTCTATTCCATCGATATCGGGAATTTGAAGACCTGGTATCCACCGGTCACGATCATTGATTTTAGAGTGAGACCCGGCCGGCCCGTGTTATTGAAGGTCACGAATAATAGCAGCTCGGAGCACGGGTTCCTGCTGACCGACCCGACGACTCAGGCTGCGCCGACGGCAGTGAATGCAAAACTGGTCCTCAAGCCCGGAGAAACGAAATACATCGGTATTCCTACCAGCGACCTGTTCTATGCCACCAGGGGAAACACGCTGACGTACCGCTGCCACCTGCACCCGGCTCACGTCGGTGGCACACTTGAGATGATCAAGTAAAGGAGATAAGACCCAAAGAAAAACGCCTCTGCCGTTCACCGGCAGAGGCGTTTCCTTTTTTACTTTTACCGACCGTCTTCAGGCTTCTTCTTCAGCCTTGCATTCTGTCCCTGGTTCCAAGGGAATGTTCTGAACGCCTTTGAGTTCTCCAGCCACAATGAGCAGAAGGTAGCGGCTCAGCGTAGGATCCATCTCGCGCCGTTCCTTCACGATTGTGTGCAGGTCCACGATCATCTCGTCACCGTCCCACTGGGTCTCATTGATAATCCAGTAATGTCCGACGGATTGGGGAAATTGATGGATGACGAATTTTTCAATGATGTTCCCGACATCACCGGTACTGGCAGGAGAGGCAACCGGTAAGGAGAGGAATCCAAGAAGAGTCGCGAGAAGAGCCCAGCGGTACCCCATGATCCACCTCCATGGGAAAAGGGTGGGAATGCGCAACCACTCTCCGGAAAGAGAGGTCCATTGGAAGTTATCTCTCATTCTACTGCCGGACTGCTCGGATGTCTATGAAGAGGAGTAAATTGTGAGAGGACGAAATCCGAGGGCGCCCCGGCTATGAAACGGGACGCCCTCGGAGAAGAGATATCAATATCAGTTCCGAACTCCGCTCCAGACTTTTGCGGGATCGATGTTCTTATCCGGGTTTAGCTTCTTTGCTTTTTCCAGCAACGTGTCGGTGGCTTCCGGATACGCCGGATCGGAGATACAGCAGTTGTCCACGGGGCAAACCGCTGCGCATTGAGGCTCGTCGAAATGCCCGACACATTCGGTACACCGATCATGTGTAATCACATAAATATTGTCGCCGACCCCTTGACCGTCGCCGACATGGTTTCCTTTGGACTCCGCGTCGCTACGAGTTTCAAAGATCGCCTCGTTCGGACATTCAGGCAGGCAGGCTCCACAGGAAATACATTCATCCGTAATCAACAGCGCCATGACCCTCGCCTCCTTCTCGCACGATGAAAACAAACACGATTGACAACCCCGCCACACCGCGACATAGTGGCGACTTGGCGCCATTTTATTCTGCTGCTCTTTTCCAAGTCAACAGAACGGCGGCGGCTCAGAAGGCCTAGAACCGTTGTAATGATGGGCCTTTGGGCCCAGTTTGCGATTCGAAAACGCGGCGGGTTGTTCCATCTCGACCATGATGACCGTGCAGTCTTCTGACCGCGAACAGAGGAAGAAGCGCCTCATCACGCTTGTTCTTCTCGCCATCTTGCTCATCAGCGCTTCGATGTTCTTGACCCAGCGGGATGAGACGAAAACCATCATTGTGACGTTCCCGAACGGAACCGAACTCGAAGCGGAGGTGGCCGACACGCCGGAGAAGCTTTTGTTCGGGTTGGCCTTTCAAGAGGCGTTGCCGCCGAACGGAGGAATGATCTATATCTTTGACGCAACCGGCCCGCATCGCGTGACGACCAAAGAATATCGATTCCCCGTCGATATCATTTGGATTGACGAGAGCCACCATATCGTCCAAATGACGGAAAACGTAGAGCCGTGCCGGCGAGAACCCTGTCCCTGGTACGGACCCCCGCGCGACCCGGTTCGATATGTGATCCAAACTGAAGCCGGTTTCGTGAAACGGCAAGGTCTCTCAGCCGGGGATGAGTTGAAATATACGCTCCGGATGTGACACTGGCTCAGGTACGGGAAAAGAGGAGGATTCGGTAGTGACGTTGGAAGGGTTTCAGTCTGTCGCTCACGTCGGGGATGTCCCGCCGGGACAATCCAAAGTGGTCACCGTCAACAACCGTTCGATCGCGTTGTTCAACATCGAGGGGCAATACTTTGCCATCTATAACATTTGTCCTCATGAAGGAGGGCCGTTAAACGAAGGACGCGTGAAAGGATTTGTCGTTTCCTGTCCGTGGCATGATCTCGCGTTCGATATTCGAAACGGTCAGGGAACGGATGGAGGCGGGTACTGCGTGGGCAGCTATGAGGTTCGGGTAGAAAACGACGAGATATTCGTCGGTCCTCGCCGGAAGACCTGATTGCAGGCTCAGCGAGCTGAGTTGTGTAGAGTGGCGACGACATGATCATGAAGCAGGAAGAAGGAGGCGTTCGATCGGGGGCCGGAGCCGCCAAGGTGATCGAGGGGCGACTCGATCAACCGATTGCCATTCATCTGTGGGAAGACCGGACGAGGGGCGAACTGTGGGTGCCATCGTACGATCCGTCAACACTGGCGCTTCTCTCCGACGAGTATCTGCGCATCGCCGGCAACAATGCCGTCGACAATGGACGGCGAACGTTCGAGTTCAAGGCGCTCAAGCCGGGAGATCATCGAGTCGTCTTCGAAAAACGTATGGGCTGGAAATTTACCGCGGAGGATCGGCGAGTGTTCCAAGTGACCGTGTTCGAACCGGTCAAAGGGAGCGAATAGTCTTGCCTGACGTGGCGTTCGTCAACGGTCGGTTCCTTCCATTCGCCGACGCCGTGGTGTCCATTGACGATCGCGGGTTTCAATTTGGGGATGGTGTCTACGAGGTCATTCGGACATATCATGGACGGCCATTCGAGGTGGATGCGCACCTGGTCCGGCTCGACAGGAGCGCCATGGCGCTAGGGATCGTCCAGCCCTATCCGCATGCGCGCTGGCGGGACCTCATTGAGGAGGGCATCCGTCGGGCTGCCTTCCCCGAGGCCAAAGTCTATATGCAGATCACAAGAGGCGCCGCTCCTCGTGATCATGCGTATGGAGCGGATCTCGTTCCCACCACGGTCATGACGGTCCGCGAATTGCGTCCCTTGAGCCCCGTTATGCGGGCGTCCGGTGTCGAAACCATCACCACGGAAGACCTTCGCTGGGGACGATGCGACATCAAGAGCCTCAACCTGTTGCCCAATGTACTGGCGCGTCAGAGAGGGAAACAGGCCGGTGCATTTGAAGCGATCTTCGTGAAAGACGGAATGGTGACGGAAGGGGCGTCCAGCAATGTCATTGTCGTGAGCCACGGAACCTTGAGAACCGCTCCGGAAGGACCGCAGATTCTTTCCGGTGTGACCCGCAGCGTCGTGCTCCAACTCGCCCGGGCGGCCCAGCTCTCCGTGGACGAACGGCCCGCGTCCCGCTCGGAGCTGCACCAAGCGGAAGAAGTGTTTCTGACCGGTACGACCGTCGAAGTGCTCGGCGTGACGAAAATCGACGGCAAGATCATAGGCACAGGAACGCCGGGGTCGTTGACGCGGCAGCTCACCGACCTATTTTTGAAACGGACCGGCTGATCGATCCCCTTGCTTTGCCTGGTGCGGCATGTTATGGTGCTGCCGCAGAAAGTGGGCTCAGGCCCACTTTTTTGTTTGATCTCGTGAAGGACCGGCCAGACAAGCAGGGTTAGTGGTGTCGGCGAATGAGTCCCGACCGGTGGTTGACCGCATCCGTGAGGCGATCTCTCCGATCCTCTGGACATTGGGCCTGGAATTGGTCGATGTCCTCTGCGTAGGGCAGGGACCGCGATCGGTTGTGCGAGTATTTATCGACAAGCCGGACGGTGTGACGCTCGACGATTGTGAACGCGCTCATGTCGCACTGAGTCCGGCATTGGATGTCGCGGATCCGTTCCCTCACGCGTATACGCTTGAAGTGTCCTCTCCGGGTTTGGATCGGCCCTTCAAACGGATTCAGGACTATCGCCGAGCTCTTGGAAAACGCGTGAGCCTCAAACTCCGGCAGCCTCTTGCCGGACAGTGGCGCCTGGTGGGAACATTGACGGCGGTGGCGGATCAGACGGTGACGGTCGCGGTGACGGATCCGCCGCCCGAACGAACCGTCGGGGTTGAATTCGGAGCGATCGCCGAGGCCAAGCTGGTGGTGAGCTGGTAGGGCATCGGACCCGGAGGGGCCAATATGAATCGGGAACTCATCTCAGTCATTGACGAAATCGGACGACAGAAGGGTATTGATAAGACCAAGGTCATCGGAGCCATCGAAGCGGCTCTCCAGACAGCGGCCAAGAAACGCTTCGGACAAGCGGAAAACATCCAAGTTGAGATCGATTCCAAGACGGGGGAAATCTCGGTCGTATCGAAAAAAGTAATCGTCGACAGTGTGACGAACCCGAAGGCCGAGATTTCACTGAAAGAGGCCCGGCAATATGACAGTGAAGCGGAGATCGGTGACGAGATCGGTTCACTGATCGAGATGGACGAGTTGGGACGGATTGCGGCTCAAACCGCCAAGCAGGTCATTTTTCAGAAGGTTCGTGAAGCGGAGTGGGAGGCGGTTCAAAAAGAATACTCCACCAGGCAGGGTGACCTGGTGAACGGCATCATCCTCGGCATGGAACGGAGAAATTATCTGGTGGACCTTGGGAAAACGGAGGCCATTCTCCCGATCCAGGAGCAGATCCCGCGCGAGACCTACCGGCGTGGAGATCGGGTCAAAGCGATGTTGCTCGAGGTTCGGCGGACGCCGAAGGATGTCCAGGTCATCCTCACGCGCAGCCATCCGCAGTTCGTCTCGAAGCTCTTTGAATTGGAAGTGCCGGAGGTCATGGAGAAGATCGTTGAAATCAAAGCCGTCGTGCGCGAGCCGGGCGATCGAACGAAAATTGCGGTGACCTCCCGTGAAAAGGCGGTTGATCCGGTCGGGGCCTGTGTCGGCATCAAGGGTTCCCGGGTCCAGGCCGTCGTGCGTGAACTGCGCGGAGAGAAAATCGATATTATTACGTGGACCTCGGATCCCCGTGTGTTCATCGCCGAAGCGTTGAACCCGGCGACCATTGAAAAGGTCGGCATCGACGAGGAGAAGAAGTCCGCCTTGGTCGTCGTGGCCGACTCTCAGCTGTCCCTCGCCATCGGCAAGAACGGTCAGAATGTCCGTCTTGCGGCTCGGTTGACGGGATGGAAGATCGACATCATCAGCGCGACGGAGTATGAAAAAGAGAAAGCCGAACGGGACAAGGAAATCAAAGCGGCCTTGGCGGAGGAAGCGGAAGCTCAGCGGCAGCAGGAGGAAGCCCGCCAACAAGAGAAAGCTCAGGAAGAAGCGGCCGGCTGACAACCGACACGGGACATACCGATCGACGATCCATGCGTGTGTATGAATTAGCCAAACAGCTCGGGATGGAAAACCGGGATCTCATCCCGGAGCTCAAGCGCCTCGGTATTGCCGTTGCTTCTCACAGCAGTGCGCTGGAAGACGATGCCGTGCAAAAGGTGCTGGAGAAACTCGGCTCCAAATACAAGACCTCTTCGAAGACGGCGGCGAAAGACGGGGAGTCCGGCAAGAGCGATCGGCACAGAGACTCTGAGACCCATCCGGCCACCAAAGTCTCCGCCGGCGCGGGAGTGGAGGAGCCGGCCAAGCCGGACAAGCGTCGCATCCTGATCAAGCGGAAAAAGACCGAGGAAACACCGGCTGATGAACCGGCGCCGATGGGCGTCGAGCCATCGGTTTTTGCCGCGCCGTCAGAAGCCGCGTCTCCTCCTCACGCTCCTCTGCATGCCCCGCAACCGGAAGGGACCCCCGCGCCGCACCATGACCCTCCTGCTCTCGGCAGCGGACACCCACCGGCACCGGCGCCGATGGCAAGTCAGGCGACGGTCGTGAACCCGGCCGCCGTCCTCGGAGCAGAGCCGCTCGCCGGGAAGAAAAAGGCGCTCGAAGAGCTGCAGGCGGAAGGACTGAAAGACAAGTTGAAGAAAGTCCGGAAGCCGGGACGCCCTCGGGATGAAGACGACGTGCGGGTGCGTGAAGATGCGGCCCGGTGGCAAGATCTCCGCGCCATCCCCGTGCAGCGGCGAGAAGATCGTGCAAGACATGTCCATCATAGTACGCCGGGAGAAATCACCAAGCCGCGCAAGAAAAGCGTCAAGCTGACGCCGGGGACGACGGTGAAGGAGTTTGCCGAATCGATCGGACAGAGGCCGGCGGACATCGTGAGAAAGCTGATGGACATGGGTCAGATGTTGACCTTCAACCAACCGATGAACCCCGATGTCGCCCTGATGATCGCCGAGGAAAGCGGTATCAAAGTGGACGTATCCGTCGAAAAGGCCGGGGAGGACTTGTTGGACGAAGTCATGCAAACGACCGGTGATGTCCGCCTCGAGCCGAGACCTCCCGTCGTCACAATCATGGGCCACGTCGATCACGGTAAGACCTCTCTTCTCGACGCGATTCGCCAAACGAAAGTCGCGGAAGGCGAGGCCGGCGGCATTACCCAGCATATCGGCGCCTATACGGTCGCCGTGCATGACAAGCAGGTCACGTTCCTCGATACACCGGGCCATGAAGCGTTCACCGCGATGCGCGCGCGAGGCGCCAAGGTCACCGATATCGTGGTCCTTGTCGTTGCCGCGGACGACGGCGTGATGCCGCAAACGATCGAGGCGATCCGTCATGCCAAAGCAGCCGGCGTCTCGCTCATTGTCGCAATCAACAAAATCGACAAGCCGGGCGCCAACCCCGATCGTGTGAGAAACGCGCTGTCCGAGCATGGCCTCATCTCGGAGGCGTGGGGGGGCGACACCATCATGGTCGAGGTGTCGGCAAAGCAAAAAACGGGTCTCCAGCACTTGCTGGAAATGATTCTGCTCCAGGCCGAGGTGTTGGAGTTGAAGGCCGATCCGTATCAATTGTCCAAGGGCACGGTGGTGGAAGCGAAACTCGAACGGGGCCGCGGCCCCGTGGCCACGGTCCTCGTGCAAAGCGGCACGCTGCATGTCGGAGATGTCTTCGTTGTCGGATCGTTCAGCGGCAAAGTTCGAGCCCTGATCAACCACACCGGCGCGAAGGTCCAGGAAGCCGGCCCTTCCATTCCCGTGGAAGTCATCGGTCTGCCCGGCGTACCCTCGGCGGGCGACGTCTTTCAAGTCGTCAAAGACGAACGAGTGGCTCGTGAAATCGCCGAAGATCGAGCCCGGAAGCAACGAGCCGCCGAATTGGCCGGAGCGGGCAAGGTTTCGCTCGACGATCTGTTTGCCAAGATCCAGGAAGGATCGGTCAAGGAATTGTCCTTGGTGATCAAGGCCGATGTGCAAGGCTCATCCGAAGCTCTCGCCGCGGCCGTGGAAAAATTACCGTCCGATCTCGTGAAGTTGCGCGTCATTCACAATGGCGTCGGCGGCATTACGGAATCCGACGTGTTGCTCGCCGCAGCGTCGAATGCGATCATCATCGGTTTCAATATCAGGCCTGAACCCAAGGCCTCCGCTCTGGCGGAAAAGGAAGGCGTCGACATTCGATTGTACACGATCATCTATGACGCCTTGGCCGACATCAAAGCCGCCATGGAAGGCTTGCTCGAACCGACTCTCAAGGAGCGCGTCTTGGGCCGAGCCGAAGTTCGTCAGGTCTTCACCGTCTCGAAGGCCGGGACAATCGGCGGTTCGTATGTGACGGAGGGCACCATTTCCCGCGCCAGCGCCGGCGTGCGCGTCATTCGAGACAACGTCGTGGTGTACGAAGGCAGACTCGGTTCGCTCCGGCGGTTCAAGGACGACGTGCGCGAAGTGCAGCAAGGGTACGAATGCGGGATCGGCATCGAAAATTTCAACGACCTCAAGACCGGCGATATCATCGAAGCGTATGCGGTGGATAAAATAGCCGCAAAGCTCTAGCCGAAAAGCGTCCCAGAGCGGGCGGGGAAGCTTTCGCCACCGTGCAGGTGCAAGATATTGGAAACGAGGGTCGCAAGCTGAGTCGCACGTCGGACAACTTTTCTCACCGTCTTGAAGAGGCATGATCGTCGGTGTGTGCACGGTCGAGCTGTTCCTTTCGGGCAGTCAGTCGCTGAAGGACAAGCGCCAGGTCTTGCTAAGCCTCAAAGATCGATTACGGGACAAGTTCAATCTGTCCGTGGCCGAAGTTAATGGGCACGATCTCTGGCAGAAGGCGGTGCTGGGGCTGGCCTGCGTGGCGAACGAGGGACGGCACTGCAATCAGGTGTTGGACCATGCGATCAACCTGATCCGGAATGAACCGTCTGTGGAGATTGTCGAGACCCGCATCGAATTGTTGTGACGATGAAGGCGTGGATCTGCGGGTCGGTTGACCGATCAAAGGAACGACACCCGTGACCAAGACCGGGTACAGCAGGGCCGACCGGGTCGCCGATCAGATTCGCATGGAGGTGGCCGATATCCTCATGCGGAAAATCAAGGACCCGAGAGTGCGGTTGGTGACGGTCACCGACGTCGAACTCACGAACGATCTCCGCCTTGCACGAGTCTTCGTGACCACCTTGGAATCGGAAGAGGAAACAAAAGATGTCTTTGCAGGCTTGTCGAAAGCCAGTGGGTTCGTGCGAAGTGAATTGGGCCGCCGGCTTACGCTTCGGTATCTCCCCGAGGTGGTCTTCGTGAAAGATATCAGCGGGCCCAGAGGTGATCGCGTGCTGCAATTGCTCGACGGGCTGCATGGTCGGACGGAAGGAGAGTACGACTCCTTACCCGAAAAGGGAAATCGATGACGACATGTTCGATGACCGGTGCGGAGCGACGATGCGGCGCGACCGATGGTGTTCTGACGATCAGAAAGGCCGCTGGTTGGACTTCGCATGACGTGGTGGCAAAGATCAGACACATCTTGGGAGGTGTCAAGGTTGGGCACGGTGGCACGCTGGATCCGGCGGCGACGGGCGTACTTCCGATACTGATAGGCCGCGGTACCCGGATAGCGGAATACCTGATTAGGTGGGAGAAGGAGTACCGAGCGGTGTTGCGCCTGGGGGTGACGACCGATACGCAAGATGCGACGGGGATCGTGGTCGCCCGGCATGACGCGTCCGCCGTGACGGATCGCGCCATTTGTGAGACGGTTGAACGCTTTCGCGGAACGATTCAACAGGTTCCCCCTATGTATTCCGCGGTGAAAATCGGCGGTACGCCGCTCTACAAATCCGCACGGGCCGGGAAGACGGTTGAGCGGGAAGCGCGGACCGTTGTGATCCACGCGCTTGATGTGTTGACGGTCGATGGAACCGACGTGACCCTTCGCATTCTGTGCTCCAAAGGGACCTATGTGCGGACGTTGTGCGCCGATCTTGGCTCGGCCCTTGGGGTGGGGGGGCATCTGTTATCGCTCGAACGGCGGCGTGTCGGGCCTCTCACTGTCGATGCAGCCATGACCGTGGAAGAGGCGGCGGCCCATCACGCGCTCGGTCGCCTCTCAGACTATTTGATGCCGATGGATCACGCGTTACAAGACCTGCCCTGTGTCGAAGTCGACGGACCGACGTCCAATCGAGTGAGACATGGGAGTCCGGTTCCATTTTCTTGCCTGCGATGGTTGAAACCGTCCACCGAGTCCGGTACAGCCGTTCGGATCCGTGACACTGAGGCAAGGTTGTTGGCCATCGGTCGATATCTGGGAGAACGCCATTCGGTTGTCACGGTTGAAAAAGTATTGATCGGTCAGGATATGAAAGACATTTAACTGGTCGGTGGGTGGACACGAAGAAGAGAGGAGAACGTCATGGCATTGCTGAAAGAAGCCAAGACACAGTTGATCAAGCAATACCGCCAGCATGAGCGCGATTCCGGTTCGCCAGAAGTACAAATCGCCGTGTTGACGAATCGGATCTCGTACTTGACCGAGCACTTCAAGCTCCACAAAAAAGATCACCATTCGCGACGGGGACTGTTGCAACTGGTCGGTCGCCGTCGCCGGTTGCTGGATTATCTCCGCGACGTCGACGATGCACGGTATCGAGCCGTCATCGATCGTTTGGGTATTAGAAAGTAGTCACAGATTCGCCGCGGCGTGCACGGACGTCGGCAGACCGCTGCACAGGTGAACACTGACATGCGCTCACCTCTCAAATTGTTAGTTGTGAGTGTTTAGTTTTGAGTGATCGGTCAAGAACTCAACGGTTATCACTCAAAACTAAACACTCGTTGGTGAGCGCATCTCTGTGGGCATCTGTGGAGCACAACAAGAGGAGACCATAGATGACACATTCAGTTGATCTCGACATCGCCGGACGGACGCTGCGGCTCGAGACCGGTCGCGTCGCCAAACAGGCTGACGGGTCGATCTGGGCCTCTTACGGAGATACGGTCGTGTTGGCCACCGCCGTCGCCTCGCAGAATGCCAAACCGGGCGTCGATTTTCTTCCCCTCACCGTCGATTATCAGGAAAAAGCCTATGCCGCGGGGAAAATCCCCGGCGGATATTTCAAGCGCGAGGGCCGGCCGTCGGAAAAGGAAGTCCTCACCAGCCGATTGATCGATCGTCCGCTCCGTCCCTTGTTCCCCGAAGGCTATTATTTCGAGACTCAGGTGATTGCTTCGGTACTTTCCGCCGACAAGACCGGGTCATCGGACATTCTGGGCATCACAGCGGCCTCTGCGGCGCTGGCGATCTCGGACATTCCTTTCCAGGGTCCGGTGGCCGGCATCAAGATCGGGCGCGTCGGCGGTCAGTTCGTGATCAATCCCGATCTCGAAACGCTCGAAAAGAGCGAACTCCATCTCGTCGTGGCCGGCACGGCGGATGCCGTGATGATGGTGGAGGCCAGCGCCAATGAACTGCCGGAAGCCACCATGCTGGCGGCCATTGAATTGGCTCACGCCGAGATCAAGAGGATCGTCGTCAAAATCAACGAACTTCGGGAGAAGGCCGGGAAGCGGAAACGTACCGTGGTGACGGAACGCATCGCGCCGGAGTTGGCCGATCACGTGAAGGCATTGGTGGCTCAAGGTATCCGCGAGGCCATCATGATTCCGAACAAGACGGCGCGCCAGGAACGACTGGACTTGATTCTCCAGGACGCGATCGAAAAATTGAAGAACCCGGAGGACCCGAGCCGCGAGCGGCACGTCAAGATCGTCTTCCATGGTCTGGAATACACCGAAGTCCGCAACATGATCCTGGAGAAAGGATCGCGGGCCGATGGGCGGGGACCGGCGGATATCCGCCCGATTACCTGTGAAGTGGGGGTTTTGCCGCGGACCCATGGATCAGCCCTCTTTACCAGGGGAGAGACGCAGAGCTTAGCGGTCATTACGCTGGGCACTACAGATGACGAACAGCGGATCGATGCGTTGGAAGGCGAATATACCCGAACCTTCATGCTTCATTACAATTTTCCGCCGTTCAGCGTCGGAGAAGCCAGACCCTTGCGTTCCCCCGGCCGCCGGGAAGTCGGCCACGGTGCTCTGGCGGAACGGGCGTTAAAACCTGTGATCCCGAGCAAAGATGTCTTTCCCTATACGCTGCGTATCGTCTCGGACATTCTCGAATCGAACGGCTCTTCATCGATGGCGACGGTGTGCGGCGGAACATTGGGTCTGATGGATGCCGGGGTGCCGATCAAAGAACCGGTCGCTGGCATCGCGATGGGGCTCATCAAGGAGGGAGAGCGGGTCATGATCCTGTCGGATATCCTCGGACTGGAAGATCACCTTGGAGACATGGATTTCAAGGTCTGCGGAACCAAACAAGGGGTGACGGCGCTTCAGATGGACATCAAGATCGGCGGCATCACACCGGCCTTGATGCACCAGGCGCTGGAACAGGCCAAGACAGGACGGCTCCATATCTTGAGCTGCATGTTGAAGGCATTGGACGCCCCACGAAAAAAGATGTCGGCGTTTGCTCCGCGCATCTATACGATGAAGGTGAAACAGGACAAAATTCGCGAGGTCATCGGCCCCGGGGGGAAAACCATTCGAGGCATTCAGGCTGATTGCGGCGTCAAAGTCAACATTGAAGATACCGGAGTGGTGACCATCGCATCGGTCGACGAAGCCTCGTTGGAAAAGGCGAAAGAAATGATCAATCGAATCATCGAAGAGGTGGAGATCGGCAAAACCTATCTCGGCACGGTACGGAAGATCATGGACTTCGGCGCATTCGTCGAGATTTTGCCGGGCACCGACGGCCTCGTGCACATCTCGCAACTCGCGCATCACAGGGTCAAGTCTGTCGCCGATGAAGTGGCGGAGGGAGATCAAATCCTGGTGAAGGTTCTGGAAATAGATCGACAGGGCAAAATTCGTTTGAGCCGTAAGGAAACGATGCCGGCTCCCACTGGGGCCGGCGCGAAGGATTCGTCGGCCGGGTAAGCATCTTGTACCGCAAGCTCGTCCTCGATAACGGTGTGCGGGTCGTGAGCGAGCGGATTCCGACGCTAAAGTCCGCGACCGTCGCGATTTGGGTCAATACCGGATCACGGGACGAGAGGCCGTCCCAAGCGGGCTACTCCCACTTCATAGAACATATGTTCTTCAAGGGGACGCGTTCACGGTCCGCCGCCGATATTTCGCGCGAGATCGACGGGCTCGGAGGCGAGATGAACGCGTTCACGACTCGCGAAACAACCACGTTCTACGTCAAAGTTCTGGATCAACAATTGCCCCGTGCACTCGAACTCTTGTCCGACCTCTTTCACCATTCTCGTCTGGATCCCAGGGAAGTCGAAAAGGAAAAGCAAGTGGTCATCGAAGAGATTCGGATGGTTCAGGACGATCCGGAAGACTTCGTCCAGGAACTGCATACCGGCCAAGTTCTGGGCAGCCATCCGCTCGGTCGCTCGATTCTTGGCCGGGAAGAAACGATCCGCAAACTTCGGCGTCACGACCTTCTGGACTATATCGATATGCATTACGATCCGGCTCAAGTGATCGTCGCCATCGCCGGAAATTTCGAGCAGGCGGCCGTCCAGCGATTGGTGGTGCGGTATTTCGGAAAGACCAATCCACTCCGTTCGACGGTGAAGCATGCCCGCCACCCGCCTGAAATGCGGGGCGGGGTCTTAGTGAAACAGAAGCCGCTCGAACAGGTCCATCTCTGCCTTGGGCTCGAAGGTATCGCCGCAGGACACAAGGACCGCTATGCCGTATTTGCGCTCAATAACATCCTCGGCGGCAGCGTGAGTTCGAGGCTGTTTCAAGAGGTACGGGAAAAGCGAGGGCTCGTGTATTCAATCTATTCGTTCTTGTCCGGTTATTCGGATGCCGGCACGATCACCGTCTATGCGGGGACCAGATCTAAAGAGGTGAAGCGCGTCGTCGAACTCATTTGCCGCGAGATCGCCCGCCTCGCCAGAACGTGCGTAGAAAAGAAAGAGCTGGAACGAGCGAAGAATCAAATGAAGGGCAGTCTCATGCTGAGTCTCGAAAGCTCGCACAGCCGCATGAACAAATTGGCGAAAGATGAATTGATCTACGGATCACGGACCTCGCTTGAAGAGATCCTCACACAAATCGACAGCGTGACGCCGGAACATGTTCATAGCGCCGGACGGCAATTCTTCAAGCTGGACCGCTTGGCCATCACAGGACTTGGACCTGTCGCGCTCCGCACACTGGAGAGCTGCAGATGAGAAATCTCTAATGGATGTGGCGTGGCGAGGCAAAATGGCAAGTTGGATCGTAAGCCAGTCGATATCTCAAGTATTTGAAAATAAGAGATTATTTTAAAATATTCGCGGTATATCCACAGCTCAAACATTTCCTTGACTCCATTTTTCCGTTTCAGTACGATGAACCCCGTTTTCCTCGTTTTGAAAAAGTGAACCCATAGGACGCGGCACGCGAGAGAGAACAAAGGAGGTGGAGTTAAATCGCTCTCGTGAGTGCTAGGTATTCAGACCGGTGTTTTTTATCGTACTCTAACTTGAGCGTTCATAGTCGTGGTCGTACTTTTATGAAGGAGGGATTGGGTATGAAAAGGGTCGTACTTCTAGCCGCAGTTGCAGTGTGCTCTGTGCTCGGCTTGGTGACGGCTGAATTCGCCGCCGCCGCGGACGCCCCGGGTGCCGCAGGCCCGACGGATCAAATCGTCGGAGGAAAGCCGATGAAGGGTGAAGTGACCAAGACTTTAAAGGGTCGCGTATGGTCACAGTGGGCAGACAATCCGGACAATGAGCTTTTGTTTGGTATCCAATATTGGAACACCGCTGAGCCGGCCTCTGGCACACCGGGTGGTCGTACCTCTACCGACCTCGATGTGAAACCGCCGGACCCCTTGTTCACTTGCTGTGCATGGGGATTCGTTGGCGGGACCGATCGAAATAATCCGTACTCGGGTTGGTATCATGCGGCAACGACCGTTCGTTTGGCGGTCAAGGACAAGGCCCTCATGGACCAAATTATCAAAGCGTCCCAGGATCTCGTCGCCATGGAGGTGAGTCTCGACGGGCGTACGATCACCGGGTTCAAGGTACTCAAGTAATCGACTTCGACAAGATTCCATTCTTTCATACTGTTGAAGGAGGACGCGATTATGAAGTTTCATACGAAAGGCTGGGCCCTCGTGGCCGCTGTCGCGCTGGTGGTTTCCATGGCCACCACTGCCATGGCGATTGAAGCATTCCAGGAACGGTTTGAATGGGGCGATATGACCAAGCCGACCACGCTCCAAGGGCGCGTTATCGTGCTCGATCCTTACGATGAAGCGGTCTGGATCAATGTCGCGGTGTTCGGCGGAAATGCGGAAAGCGGCTTGTTTTGGCAAAGGATCCATCCAGGGAAAACGCTGAAGTTTTACGCCGATAAGGGTGCATGGGAAGAGCTGAAGAAGATGGGCCGGGTGCATGCGGGACCGGCGGCGGCGAAAGAAGTACCGCCCGGCAGCACGACCGACTTGGTCGAGTTCACCGTGACCGAAACCGAGCAGAATCACCGCGTCATTTCCTCGGTGAAGAAGCTTCCAGAGACTGCCGGCGCACCGGGAAAGCCGGTCAGCATCTCAGCGCTTCGCCTGAAGGATTGCGTGGGGAAGAATGAAATGGATACCGCTTGCTATGCAGCAAAGCAGGGGTTGAATACGTCTCCAAAGACTCCAGATGGGACACCAATGCAGTATGACGTATTGACTCCGGACAAGAAGCCCCTTGGCGGCCTGATTCCTTGGACTGCCAAATATAATATGGGCTCTCATTAAGCTTAGGGTGTGTTCGTGAATGGAGAGGCGGTAGCCCCCGGCGGGGCTGCCGCCTCTTTTTTTAAGATGAGATGCTCTTATGAGTTGAGATTGCTCTCGGTCGCACGCTTTTGTAGGTCAGCGAGGCAGTTCAACGCGTCGAGGGGTGTTAGAGAAAACAAATCGATTTGCTTCATTTCGTCGATGAGCGGATGAGGCTGAGGAAGAAGCGACGGGCTATCGCCCTGATTCGCTGGTACTTCGTGGCGTTCTACGGGTCGGGCGGGCTCTTCTAGTTGTGCCAACACCTCCTTCGCTCGGGCAATGACTTGCGACGGCAGCCCAGCCAACTTGGCTACGTGAATCCCGTAGCTTCGGTCCGCTCCTCCCGGCACGATTTTTCGAAGAAAGATAACGTCTCCATCCTGTTCTTGCACCGCCACGCGGTAATTCCGAATCCCCTCTCGCAGAGATTCGAGCTGAGTCATCTCGTGATAGTGTGTGGCAAAGAGCGTTCTGGCACCCAAGCGACTTCGATCATGAATATGTTCGGCGATCGCCCACGCAATGCTGAGTCCGTCGTACGTACTCGTCCCACGACCGATCTCATCGAGAAGGATCAGGCTGCGATGCGTCGCGCAGTTCAAGATTTGTGCGCTTTCGACCATCTCGACCATGAAGGTACTGTGTCCGGCGGCGACGTTGTCCGAGGCTCCAACGCGGGTAAAGATTCGATCGACGAGCCCGATATGAGCCTCGGTGGCGGGGACGAAACTCCCGATTTGTGCGAGAAGGACGATCAGCGCAACCTGTCTAAGATAGGTGCTTTTCCCCGCCATATTGGGGCCGGTCAGGATGATCAGCCTGTTCCCGTCAAGGTCGAGGTAGGTGTCGTTAGGCATGAAAGCTACGTCTGAATTCAATTGCTCGACGACGGGATGGCGGCCTTCGACGATTTGAATCGTGCCCGATTGGTCGACCGTCGGTTTCGCATAGCGGTGAAGGGCTGCAGTCTCGGCCAACCCGGCGGCGACGTCGAGCCATGCGAGCGACCGGGCCATGGCTTGGAGACGAGGAACTTCGTTGGCGATTCGGGCACGAAGCTGGGAGAATAGCTCTTCTTCCAGTGTGGCCAGCCTGATTTCTGCCCCCGTAACCCGTTCCTCCAGGTCTCGCAGTTCCGGCGTCATGAACCGTTCTGCGTTCGCCAGCGTCTGCTTGCGGATATAGTCCGTGGGGACTTTCGACAGATTCGCCTTGGTGATTTCGATGTAGTACCCGAACACCTGGTTGTAACGTATCTTGAGCGAATCAATACCGGTACGTTCACGTTCCTTGGTTTCTAAGGTTGCGATCCAGGTCTTGCCTTCGGTCCGAGCCTTGCGAAGCTCGTCCACTCCGGCATGATAGCCTTCGCGGATGACGCCACCATCAGCAACGGATATCGGGGCATCGGGGTGAATCGCCTGCTCAATCAACTCTTCCAGGTCCCGGCAATCGTCCCAGTCGTCACGAACGCTCCTCAGCAATGTGGCGTCGAAATTCTTGAGCTGCGCGCGCAGTTCCGGTAAGGCCGCCAAAGATTGCTTCAGCGCCAGGCATTCGCGTGGTCCGGCAAGCCCAAGGGTCATGCGGGTGCTCAGCCGGGCCAGGTCCTGGACCCTCCGCAAAGCGGCCCGCACCGCGACACGTTGTGAAAGGCGCTCTTTCAACTCGGCGACCGCCTCGAGCCTGTTCTGAATCGCCTGCTGATTCAGCAGCGGACGAACAAGCCACTCGCGCAACAGGCGGCTTCCCATCGCGGTCGAAGTCCGGTCGATGACGGAAAATACCGTGCCGCCACGCTGCCCCGGTTGGTCGTCTCCGCCGGTCAGCGGACGGATGAGCTCGAGATTCCGTATGGTCACGGCGTCGAGGTGCATGGTGTCCTCGCTCCACCGGCGCTGTAAACGGCGGATGTGCAGCAGCGAGGCAGCCGGTTGAGTATCTCGGAAATAGCGCAAGACCGCTCCGGCAGAGCCAAGACCAGCCGTCAATCCACGACAGCCCCATCCATCGAGCGAGTGGATTGCGAAATGCCTTTGGAGCATGGCCGCCGCGTCCGTTGCGTTAAAGGCCTCTTCCGGCTGCGGGCAGAATCTGGTCTCCAATTCTGCGAGGCAAGACTTTATGGCCTCTTCTGCTTCGGGATAGAGGACTTCTTTGGCGTCAAGTCTCGTCAATTCGTCGATAAGCTGTGCCTGGGCGTTGGTCCCTTGAAATTCCGTCGTCCAAAACTCGCCGGTCGAGACATCGAGGCAGGCCAATCCGATCACCGGACCCTTCCCGCTCACTGCCGCTCGTTCGGGAAAACTGGAAACGGCCGCCAGAAAATTCGATTCTCCCGGCGACAAGAATTCGGTTTCCACGAGCGTGCCGGGTGTATAAAGCCGAGTCACTTCTCGTTTCACCAGTCCCTTCGCCAATTTGGGATCTTCGACCTGTTCGCACAACGCCACCGTGCGTCCGGCTTTCAGGAGTTTGGCGATGTATCCTTGCGCCGCATGGTGTGGGACTCCGCAGAGGGGAACCGGGACGGCACTTGTTTTATCGCGCGAAGTCAGCGCGATGCTAAGGAGCGATGACGCCTCCTTGGCGTCTTCATCGAACATCTCATAGAAGTCGCCGACGCGGAAAAACAGAATGGCTCCGGGATAGCCCCGCTTGATCTCCCGATATTGCCGCATCAGCGGCGTCGTATCTGTATCATGCATCGGACCGTTCCCGAAGTGCTGGATCACCGGGGGGTGGCGGAGCAGTCTTACCGGTAAGTTTTTCGAGTGAGTGCCGCAGACGTTCCAAATCCACTTCCGCCTCTTGCAGCGCCTTGGTCTTTCGCCGGATTTCGATGCGACCTCTCACCCATGGAGGGAAGAGAAGAATGCCGGCGACGAGCAACCCGATGGCGAACCCGGCAAGGATCGGCTTGTAAATGGGCGTCGACGCTTCCAATAGTCCGAAGAAATAGCGAAGCGTCACCTCTTGTTCCTGATTTTGCAGGAAGAAGGCGAGAGACAGTAGCAGAAGAACGCCCACCAAAACGAGTCGGACCACGTTTCTACGCTTCCTCAGTTTGGGCGATTCTCAACCGGCCGACAATCGCGTTCGACGCACTCGGCGTTCGATTTCGGACAAGACGGTACCGGAAACGGGGCCATTGGCTCTCAGGCTGATCCTTCTACTTTCTGTCGCAACGTGACACAGCTCGATTTCCAACCGATCGTCGGGCAGCCACGACATGCCCTTCACCGCCCACTCGATGGCCGTGACGGTAGGGCCGGATAGGTATTCGGTCAGCCCTGTTGATTCCAAATCTGACGGGGACTCCAAACGATAGAGATCCACGTGAGCCAGCGGAAGCCTTCCTCGGTATTCATGAATGAGGACGAACGTCGGACTGCTGACGTCGCTCGGAGGTGCACCCAATCCTGCCGCGATGCCGCGCACGAGGGCCGTCTTGCCGGATCCGAGGGGCCCAAACAGGGCGAGCGTTTCTCCTCCATGGAGCGAGCGACCAATGAGCCGACCAAGCCGGTCGGTCTCTTCGAGAGAAGAAGAACACAATTCTATAGCGCATGACCTACGGACGAATTGCCCGGGTCGGCCCGCCCGAGTGACCTTTTGACGCCTACCCGGCGAGGTTTTGGATGGCATCGGGAATATGCGCAATGACATCGCGAGCAATCATACCGGCTTGTCCCACCTTCCGTGCAGCGAGATCTCCGGCTGCTCCGTGGATATACGCGGCGGCACAAGCCGCATCCCACTGGGAGACTCCTTGCGCCAGGAGACCGGCGACCATCCCGGTCAAGACGTCTCCTGTCCCGGCTGTGGCCATCCCCGGATTGCCGGTCGGACATATCGCCACCAGGCCGTCCGGCCGTGCGATCACGGTTCTTGCGCCTTTCAGCGCAAGAAACACGCCCCGATCTCGAGCGAACCGCCTCGCCGTGCCGATCCGGTCCGCATTGATCGACTGAGCTGTTGCACCGGGTTCCAGGCGGGCCATTTCTCCAGGGTGTGGGGTCAACACCGGAAGAGTTTTGCATTCCGTCAGCAGCGGCACCCTGCCGGCCAGGGCATTCAGCGCGTCTGCATCGAGGACCGCGGGACGATCGAGATGTCTCATGAGTGACTGGACCAATTCAACCGTCTCGGGGTGTGTTGAAAGACCGGGGCCGATCGCGACGGCGTTGCGTGTCTGCATGAAAGAGAGAATAGGGTCGAGAGCCGAGCGAGCGAGTGTCCGAGCTGCTGTTTCAGGAAGTGGGAAGGTCATGACCTCAAGTAACTTGGCCTCGAGCACATCGTTGACGCCGCTCGGTGTGGCGACGGTCACGAGGCCCGTTCCGACCCGAAGGGCCGCTTGAGCGGCAAGTGCCGCTGCACCCGTTTTGCCCAGAGAGCCGGCGATAATGCCCGCATGGCCGAACGTACCCTTGTGCGCAGAAAGGCAACGCTCGGGAAACGTCTGTCGCACCGCTTCATCCGTCAATAACACAATGTGGCTGTCGATCGCATCGACGTAGGAGGCAGGAATGCCAATATCAATGATAGCGATCATTCCGGCATGATCGATTCCCGCCCTCAGATACAGGCCCAGTTTGGGGAGCCCGAATGTGACGGTCAGCGACGCCCGAACGGCTATTCCGAGCGCCCGGCCATCGTCTGCATGGATACCGGACGGAATATCGACCGCCATGATCGGTCTACCGCTCTCGTTCATAAGCGCGATGGCCGCCTTGTATTGATCCGTGACTTCCGATGCGAGGCCGGTTCCAAGCAGGGCATCGATCACCAGGTCGCTGTCGCGGACTGCTGCTTGGATCCGGTCGTCCGATGTGAACGGCGCCACCAGAGACCGGCCGCCTGCACGAAGCAGGCGGCGATACATGACTGCGGCGTCTCGGCTGAGATCCGAGGTTGGGGTGAGGAGCCACGTGCGGACGTTGGCTCCCTTCCGGTGAAGAAGCCGCGCCGCGACGAGGCCATCGCCGCCGTTGTTGCCTTTCCCGCAGAAGATGGCGATCGACTTCTTCTTTGGCGGCCCGAATCGACGTTCGATGCATGCGACGATCCCTTCGCCGGCTCGTTCCATCAATACCGTTCCGGGAACTCCCGCTTCGGCGATCGTGCGTCGATCGAGCGTCTGCATCTGCGCCGCCGTGACGATTTTCATGACTTCTTGTATTCTCGACGAGAAGGAAAGAACGGTGATTCGTCTTCAGCTCAACTGAGCAACGCTTTCATCTCGCGGACGGCGCGATCAAGACCGACCAGCATGGCTCGAGCCATGATGCTGTGGCCGATATTGTATTCGACGATTTCGGGCACGTGGGTCAGGCGCTTCACGTTTTGATAATTGAGGCCGTGTCCCGCATTGACGCCGAGTCCCAGCTTGAAAGCCAGTCTCGCCGCCTGTGTGATGGCCTCCATCTCCGCGTCCGCCTCCTTGGCTCGTTTCGCGTTCGCGTACCGGCCCGTATGCAGTTCGACAAAATCGGCGGAGATTTTGTGTGCTGCCTTGACCTGGGCAAGATCCGGCTCAATAAACAGGCTCACAGGGATCCCACCGTTATGCATAAGCGCGACGATATGCTGAATGCGATCCTTCAGGCCCGCCGCGTCAAGTCCGCCTTCCGTCGTGAGCTCTTGGCGCCGTTCCGGGACAAGCGTCACCATATCGGGCCTGACGGTGAGCGCGATCTTGGCCATGGTCTCATCGGCTGCCATTTCGAGGTCCAATTTGGTATGGATCGTCTGACGGAGAAGCTCAAGATCCCGGTCTTGAATATGCCGGCGATCCTCTCGCAGATGAACGACGATTCCATCCGCACCAGCCAATTCCACCAGCACAGCCGCGGCAATCGGATCCGGATCCGGGCCGCCTCTGGCTTGACGGACTGTAGCGACGTGGTCGATGTTAACGCCGAGCCTCGGCACATGACCTCCGTGTAATCCGATCGGCAAGAAGAGGCTATGCGATGGGAGGAGCGGATCAGCACTTGTAGCAGAAAACATTTCAGCGGAGCAAGAATGGGACGACCGGGCATGATCCTCCGCGCGACCTGAATCCTTCGATCCTGGACATGCGGAACCCCACAGAATCATACGACAATTTGACTCGCCTGCCCCGGCGCAATTAGAATAGCCCCTCACTCGGCCGGCAAGGGGTCGATCCATCCTGACACGCACGTTCATAACCAATACGACCACCGCACACGATGGGACTCGCTGACCATTTTTACCGGCTGAAACGGCTCCCGCCGTATGTCTTCGCCCAAGTGCAGAGCCTCAAACTCGAGGCGCGTCATCGCGGCGAAGACATCATCGACTTCGGGATGGGAAATCCGGATCAACCGACGCCGAGCCCGATCGTCGAAAAAATGATCGAGGCGGCGCGGAAAGGTAAGAACCATCGATATTCCGCCTCCCGCGGCATTACCAAACTCCGCCATGCCATCACCGGCTGGTACAAGCGAAACTATGACGTCGATCTGGATCCTGAAACCGAGTCCATCGTCACGATCGGGTCCAAAGAAGGGTTGGCGCATTTGTCCTTGGCGATGATCGGGCCGGGAGATGTGGTCCTGACACCCACGCCGACCTATCCGATTCACATGTACAGTTTCATCATTGCGGGTGGAGAAGTCCGGGGGATCGAGCTCCGTCAGGACAGCGATTTTTTTGACGATCTCCAGCGTGTCTATCGGCAGACATTTCCACGACCGAGGATTCTCGTCATCAATTTTCCCCACAATCCCACCACTGCGATTGTCGACCTCGAATTCTTCAAAAAGATCGTGTCGTTCGCAAAAGAGCACCAGGTTATCGTGATCCACGATCTGGCTTACGCGGATTTGGTGTTCGACGGCTACAAGGCTCCCAGTTTTCTCCAAGTGCAAGGGGCAAAAGATGTGGGCGTTGAATTCTACACCCTGTCAAAGGCCTACAACATGCCCGGTTGGCGCGTCGGCTTCTGCGTTGGTAATCGTGAAGTCGTCGGCGCATTGGCCAAGATCAAAAGCTACCTCGACTACGGCATTTTCCAGCCGATTCAGATTGCCAGCGTGATCGCACTCAATGGACCGCAGGATTGCGTGAAGGAAACCGTCTCACGCTACCAAAAACGGCGCGATACGCTCGTGAGCGGACTGAACCGCATCGGCTGGAACGTCAATAAACCGCTCGCGACCATGTTTGTCTGGGCCAGAATTCCGTTGCCGTACCGGCACATGGGGTCGTTGGAGTTTTCGAAACTGCTGTTGCGCGATGCGAAGGTTGCCGTCTCGCCGGGCATTGGGTTCGGCGAGGGAGGGGATGAATATGTGCGGTTTGCCCTTGTGGAGAACGAGCATCGTACGAGGCAGGCGGTTCGCGGTATCCGGAAGGCATTGAAACTGGAAGGATCGGACGAATGAAGTCCAGGATCGGGGTGGGCCTGATCGGGTTCGGCACGGTCGGGTCTGGAGTCGCCAAAATTTTAATGGAGAATGCCGCACTCATCCGGCGGCGTGTCGGTGTGCCGATCGAGGTGATCCGCATTGCGGATCTCGATCTTACGCGGGATCGAGGCATTACATTGCCGCCCGGCATGCTGATCAACGATGCCGGGAAGGTACTCGCGGACCCCGATGTCGATATCGTCGTGGAGCTTGTCGGCGGCTACGAGTTCGCAAAGCGCCTGATCATGGACGCCATTGCAGCGGGAAAACAGGTGGTCACTGCCAATAAAGCGCTTCTGGCCTTACATGGTGAGGAGCTCTTCGAGGCGGCGGCGCGTCAGGGCGTGGATCTCGGGTTCGAGGCGAGTGTCGGGGGGGGAATCCCGGTCGTTCGAGCATTGACCGAGGGCTTGGCGGCCAACGCCATTCAATCGATCTACGGTATCATTAACGGCACGGCCAATTACATCCTGTCCCGGATGACGGACGAGGGGCAGGGGTTCTCGGAAATCCTTGCCGAAGCGCAACAGGCAGGGTATGCGGAGGCAGATCCGACCTTCGATGTCGCGGGGACCGACTCCGCTCATAAGCTTGCCATCCTTGCGAATCTGGCGTTCGGCACTCCGATCAATTTCAAGGAACTCTATACCGAAGGAATCACGCACATTACGCAACACGACATTGCGTATGCGCGGGAATTCGGGTTCGCCATTAAGTTGCTTGGCATCGCGAAACTGATTGAAGGCGAAGTAGAAGCGCGGGTTCATCCCACGATGTTGCCGGCCGATGCGCCGCTGGCCACGGTGGAGGGCGTCTACAATGCGATTCAACTGATTGGAGACGCGGTCGGCGATGTGGTGTTGTACGGCCGCGGAGCCGGGGACATGGCAGCCGGCAGCGCCGTGGTGAGCGATATTATCGCCACCGCACGGAATCTCGTTCGAGGCGGTGTCGGGCGGATTCCGCCCGCGTCGTTCCAGCAGGATCAACGGCTCCCTCTTCGAATGCGGCCGATGGAAGAGATTCACTCACTGTACTATCTGCGTTTCATGGTGCTCGATCGTCCCGGTGTCCTGGCGCAGATTGCAGGCGAACTCGGACGTTGCGGGATCAGCATTTCTTCCATGCTGCAAAAAGGAAGGCGAGCCGGCCAAACCGTGCCCATCGTCATTAAGACTCACATGGCCCAGGAACGCGACGTGCAGAGCGCGTTACGGGAAATCAATCGCATGGCCTTCATGTCCGAGCCGGCTACCTTGATCCGCGTCGAAGGCAGGGACGAGTAAGGCGATGAACCGCTGGCGAGGATTGATCGAGGAGTATCGCAAGTTTCTTCCCGTCACGGCTCGCACGCCGGTCGTTTCTCTGGGAGAAGGCAACACTCCCCTGATCCGGGCTACGAGGCTCGCCAAACACATCGCCCCCGGTGTCGACCTGTATTTGAAGGTAGAGGGAGCCAACCCCACCGGTTCATTTAAGGATCGCGGCATGACGCTGGCCATTTCGAAAGCGGTGGAGGCCGGCGCCCGCGCCGTGATCTGTGCGTCGACGGGGAATACCTCCGCATCAGCCGCCGCGTATGGCGCGCGCGCAGGATTGGCCGTCTATGTGTTGATCCCCGCTGGGAAAATTGCGATGGGCAAACTGTCTCAGGCGATGATGCACCAGGCGACGGTCATTCAGATAGACGGAAACTTCGACCAAGCCCTGTCCATCGTGAAGGAGTTGTCGGCGCAGCACAACATCGACCTCGTGAACTCTCTGAATCCGTTCCGCATCGACGGGCAGAAGACGGCCGCGATGGAAGTGTGCGATCAACTCAGCGATGCACCGGCCGTCCACGTGTTGCCCGTCGGTAATGCCGGTAATATTACGGCCTATTGGAAGGGCTACTGCGAATATCGTGCTGCAAATCAGACCACACGGCTCCCCCGCATGATGGGCTTTCAAGCCGCGGGTGCCGCCCCCATCGTACTCGGGCATATCGTTGAAAATCCGCAGACGGTGGCCACCGCCATCAGGATCGGGAATCCGGCTAGTTGGCAATCGGCGCTGACGGCGATCAAAGAATCGTCGGGCGCAATCGATGCTGTGACCGACGAAGAGATCCTGCAAGCCTACATGCTGGTCGCCGGCATGGAGGGAGTGTTTTGCGAACCGGCGTCCGCCGCCTCGGTAGCCGGTGTGGTGAAGCTGCACCGGGGAGGAATTCTCCACGAAGGCGAAACGGTCGTCTGTACCCTGACGGGGCATGGACTCAAAGATGCCGATACCGCAATTCGCGTCTCGGTGAAACCACAGACCGTACAGGCGACTAAGGAGGATGTCGCTCGTCTCCTGAGGGTATGAGGCACGATGCGAGTGTGTGGTCGATGAAATACGTGATCCTGCATGCCGACGGGTTGGCTGACTATCCACGGCAAGAATTGGATGGAAAGACTCCTCTACAAGCCGCTTCAACTCCTCATCTCGATCGTATAGCACAGATCGGCGAGGTCGGTCTTCTCACTGTGGCGCTGGAGAATGGGCGTCACGGGAGCGGGCTAACCGGTACGTCCATGTTAGGCTACGAGCCGAAGAAATATTTTCAAGGTCCCGGCCCCCTCGAGGCAGCGAGTCTCGGCGTGACGGTCGGCGAACAAGATGTCGTCTATCGCTGCACAATGGTCACGCTCGGGATGGAGAATTCCGCAGGCGGCAAGAACGCGATGAGCGACATCAAAAAATTGGGCCCGCATGTGGTCATGCACGATGCGACCGCCGGTCTGATTTCTACGGAAGAAGCGAGAGAGTTGATCGATGCCGTGAATGAGCAGTTGGGGTCGGAAGTCATTCAATTTTATCCCGGCTCAGGGCATCGACATTTGATGGTGTGGGTCAACGGCAAGCCGCGGGCGGTGTGTGCGGATCCGCAGTCGGTGGTCGGCCGGCCGATTGTCGATGCGCTACCGACCGGTGATGGAGCCGACATGCTTCGTAAACTCATGGAGGCGTCCCTGTTGATTCTGCGAGATCATCCGGTGAACGACGAGCGACGGGCCGCAAGTCAGAATCCGGCCAATTGCCTGTGGTTGTGGGGCGAAGGCCGGGCCGTCCCGTGGCCGAGTCTGACGGAGCGGTTCCATCTTTCTGGAGTTGTGGTGGCGTCGAGCGATGTCCATCGTGGCCTGGGGTTGTTCGCGGGACTGGACGCAGTCGAAACCGAGCGATTACATGGGGGGGATCTCCGCACGCAGGCGGCTGTGGCACTCGACGAACTGACGAAGAAAGACTTCGCCTATGTTCATGTGGAGTTGCCAGACGAAGTGATTTACAACGTCGACGTTAAAGGTAAAGTGAGCGGCATCGACAAGGTGGACCGAGAATTCATCGGACCATTTCTTGAAGGACTGAGTAAACTCGGGGCGTACCGCCTCATCATCGTGTGCGATCCGGGCGTCGTCCAACATATCAGGCCCGTGGAAAACCAATGGTTTTATGCCTATTACGACAGTACTGCCAAGTCCGCTTCTATGAATCGTCGATTCACCGAGGCTGATGCACAGGCATCCGCGCTGCCTCCTCGTGACGCAACCAAATTTGTCGCGAGACTGTTCACCAAAGGTTCCTGACGCCATGGCGCTGATCGTCCAGAAATACGGTGGTACATCGGTGGGTACGATCGAGCGAATTCATCGTGTCGGGGATCGCGTGGAGCAGGCCTATAAAGAAGGTCATCAGGTCGTCGTCGTGCTGTCTGCGATGAGCGGTGAGACCGATCGCCTGCTGAGAATGGCGCACGATATCACCGCATTGCCCGATGAACGGGAACTGGACATGTTGTTGTCCAGCGGTGAGCGGGTAACCATTGCGTTACTGGCTATGGAATTACGAGGCCGAGGGCTGGATGCCCGCTCATTCACCGGTCGTCAGGTCGGCATCATGACCGACGATGCCCACACCAAGGCCCGGATTACAAAAGTGACGGCGGAACGCATTCGTGAATCGCTGAACAAGGGCGTCATACCGGTCGTCGCGGGGTTTCAGGGTATCAACCAGCGGTCGGATGTCACGACCTTGGGACGGGGAGGCTCCGATCTGACCGCAGTCGCCCTGGCGGGGGCGTTGAATGCCAGTCGCTGCGTGATCTTTACGGATGTCGATGGAGTCTATACGACCGATCCGAATATCGTGCCGTCGGCGAAACGGATCGACAAGATCTCCTATGAAGAGATGTTGGAAATGGCCAGTCTCGGCGCCAAGGTGCTGCAAAGTCGTTCCGTGGAGTTCGCGGCGAAATTCAACGTGCCGTTGGAGGTCAATTCCAGCTTTAAGGAAGGGAAGGGAACGCTCGTGACACGTGAAGATCAAGACATGGAAGCGGTGGCGGTCTCTGGAGTCACGGGAGACCGTAATCAAGCCAAAATCACCATCGTCGGGGTGCCGGATCGACCGGGTGTGGCGGCACGCCTGCTGGGGCCGGTGGCGAAGGCCAACATCCTGATTGATATGATCATTCAGAACGTGAGCCATGCGTCACTGACCGATTTCTCCTTTACGATCCCGCGAGGAGATGTGAAGAAAGCGATGCCGATCATCCAGGATGCGGCGAAGGATATTGAAGCGAAGTCGGTGTCGGTGACGGAAGCAATCGCCAAGGTGTCGCTCATCGGGGTCGGCATGCGGTCCCATTCCGGCGTGGCCGCCAAAATGTTTGAGGTTCTGGC
Organism: Nitrospira sp.; assembly: GCA_035252115.1. Taxonomy (GTDB): domain Bacteria; phylum Nitrospirota; class Nitrospiria; order Nitrospirales; family Nitrospiraceae; genus Nitrospira_C. The sequence goes on from DATFDJ010000048.1 coordinate 38,548, forward strand.
ACGCGAGGGAGTCAACATCATTATGATCAGCACATCGGAAATCAAGATCTCCTGCGTGATCGACGAAAAGTATCTTGAGTTGGCGATGCGTTCGTTACATTCGGCATTCGGATTGGACCACGCACCAAACGGTGCCCGGATTGTAAGCTAGTGTTTGCGTAGCACGGTGAGTGTCGACAGACTAGTCCTTCACCTGTTACCCTTTTCTCCATGGCGAAACCATCTCCCAGGCGGTCTCGGAAAAGCATGGGCCGTGTTCGCTCCGGCACACCCGTGTCCCTGAAGCCACAACCGAAACTCCTGGAGATTTACGACACTACGCTCCGTGACGGGGCGCAGGCCGAGGACGTCAGTTTTTCCGCCGAAGACAAGGTACGGGTCGCGCAACAGCTTGACGAACTGGGCGTTCAGTTCATCGAAGGAGGTTGGCCAGGCGCCAATCCGAAGGATATAGAATTCTTCCGCATGATCAAGGAAACGCCGCTGCGCCATGCCACCGTGGTGGCATTTGGTTCGACCCGAAAGGCCAGTAACCCGGTCCAGAAAGATCCCAATATCCAAGCCTTGCTTGATGCCGAAACACATATCATTACCCTGTTCGGAAAATCGTGGTCGCTGCACGTCAGCGATGCCTTAAGCATTCCGTTGTCGAAAAATCTCGAAATCATCGCCGACTCGGTGGCCCATCTGCGATCCAAGGGCCGGCGCGTTTTTTACGATGCCGAGCACTTCTTTGACGGCTACAAGACCAATCCGGACTATGCGATGGAGACGATCCGGCGTGCCGTGGCCGAAGGAGCGGAACGCGTGATTCTGTGCGACACCAACGGCGGAACAATGCCATGGGAGATCAAAGAAATCTGTCAAATCGTACGACGAGAATGTCCGGTTCCCCTGGGAATCCATGCGCACAATGATTGTGAAATGGCGGTAGCTAATTCGCTGGTGGCCATTGAAACCGGCGTGATGCAGGTCCAGGGGACGATCAACGGCATCGGCGAACGCTGCGGCAATGCCAATCTCTGTTCCATCATTCCAAACCTCCAGTTGAAAATGAAGCGTCCGGCTCTGGGTGAACGGCTGCATCATCTGAAGAACGTATCGAGCTTCGTCACCGAAATCGCGAACTTGATGCCGAACAAGCATCAACCCTACGTGGGAGACTCGGCCTTTGCCCATAAGGGTGGCGTGCATATCCACGCAGTTCTGAAGAATCCGGCAACCTATGAGCATATCGTCCCCTCGCTGGTCGGGAATCGCCAGCGAATGCTGGTATCGGACTATGCCGGAAGAAGTGGGTTGGTGGACAAGGTGGAAGCATTCGGCATTAAACTGGATAAGGACCATGCCAAAGTGCAGGAACTCATTGCGACTCTGAAGGAGCGTGAGAGCGAAGGCTACCAGTTCGAAGGGGCGGAAGGGTCATTTGAACTCCTCATGCGAAAGGCGATGGGGACCCATAAGCCGTCATTCCAGTTAATGGGGTTCCGTGTCATTGTCGAGAAAAGACAGGATCATGGGAACTCGATGTCCGATGCGACGGTCATGGTAAGGGTCGGCGATGCCGTCGAACATGCGGCGGCCGCAGGCGCGGGTCCGGTGAATGCCCTTGATCATGCTCTTCGAAAGGCACTGGAGAAGTTCTATCCCGAACTGCGAGAGGTGAAGTTATTGGACTATAAGGTTCGGGTCCTCTCCGCGAATAAGGGCACAGAATCTAAAGTACGCGTCTTAATCGAATCAGGGGACCACAAAGACAAATGGGGAACCGTCGGCGTCTCCGAAAACGTTATGGAAGCAAGCTGGCAGGCATTGGCCGACAGTATCGAATACAAGTTATTGGCGAGGGATCGATAAGCTGCTCCCCCCAAATTATCCTTGACAGCCCACCTAACCTCACGTAACTTATGGCGAAAGCGGCTCTCGTCTGCATAAAAGATGATCGGTGGGCCTCAGATAGTTGCGTAGGGGGGAAGTATGAGAAAGGCAGATATTGCGAACGAGATTTACAAGCAGGTCGGTATTTCCAAGAACGAAGCAGCCGATATCGTCGAACTCGTACTCAACATGCTCAAGGCCGTCCTCCAAAAAGGGGAATCCGTCAAGATCGCCGGTTTTGGAAATTTTGTCGTGAGGAGCAAGGGCGCACGGAAAGGTCGAAATCCCCGAACAGGCGAAGAAATTGGGATTACGCCTCGCCGTGTGGTGACCTTCCGTCCCAGTCAGGTGTTTAAGAAGTACGTCAATTCGTAACCGCCGTTTACTCACCTTCGGTTATCCTGCCACGAGGACCGGTCATGGGGAACGAGCCCCGGCTGGGGAGCAAAGTCTTCTATAAAATCGGTGAAGTCAGTCGATTGACGAGGTTGCCGGCCTATGTCCTGCGCTTTTGGGAATCGCAATTTCCCTTCCTCAAGCCCAAGAAAAGTCGGGGGAATCAACGACTTTATGTCAAGCGAGACATCGAGATTGTGCTGGAAATCAAGCGAATGCTCTATGAGGAAGGGCATACCCTCGAGGGTGTGAAGCGGTATTGGGCGAGACGTGGACGAATCTCCGCACAGCGAGTGAGACCCAAGGAATTGGCCCAGAAACTGAGGGGAAATCTACAGGCCATTCTCAAGATTTTAGAGTCGCATTCAGACTGATGTCTCGGCTGATCGTCGGACCCACGTGAGAAGGTTGCATTCGTGGGCTCCCAAAGGACACAATGCGAGCGTCGGGGCGTGGCGCAGCCTGGTAGCGTACTCGCTTGGGGTGCGAGTGGTCGGCCGTTCAAATCGGCTCGCCCCGACCAAACAAACACTGATGAGTTCTGAGGACTGAGATCGGAACATCCTGTTTCCGAATCCATCTCTGATCAAGAGCTGCCGAAGAGCAGCTTTTTTTATGCCTGACCGGCCCGTCCGCATCCTGGTGACGAACGACGACGGGATCCTTTCCAAGGGACTCGTTGAACTGGCGCGCGCTGTCGAGAAGCTCGGAGAGGTATGGGTGGTCGCCCCCGATCGCGAGCGAACCGCGGTGGCTCACGCTGTTACCCTGCACAAGCCCCTACGGGTCCAGCAACAAGGCAAGCGGATCTATTCCGTCAACGGCACCCCGGTAGATTGTGTCAATCTTGCCCTCCTCAATATCATGCCGAACAGACCGCATCTCATCATTTCTGGGATCAACAAGGGAGTGAATCTCGGTGATGATGTGCTGTATTCGGGCACGGTATCCGCTGCGGTGGAAGGAACGATCCTTGGGGTTCCTTCCATGGCCGTGTCCCAGGAAGGACGAGATCGTTTTCGCTTCAAGACCGGTGCTCAGTTGGCGTGTCGCGTCGCCCGGCTCATCCTGCAGCAGGGCCTACCGGAAGAAACGCTGTTGAACCTCAACGTGCCGGATCGGCCGCTGGAAAGCCTGACGGAAGTGCGCGTGACGTGTCTGAGTCGGAGACGGTTCGACAATCCCATCATCGAAAAAGTGGACCCTCATGGACGTAAGTACTATTGGATCGCAGGTGCCCGAATTTCGTGGAGCCGTAGCAAGGACGCGGATCATGAAGCGATTGCCGAAGGAGCGGCTTCTCTGACTCCAATACGTCTCGACAACACTCATTATGGCGCGCTGGATCGATTCCGTACGTGGGAACCTCTCTTGCGCCGGACGCCGAAACATCGAGCCAATATCCTAAGGACGAGGCGTTGAGACAATGGGAGGACTGATCGAGGGAATCATCACCATCCTCAGCCGCTTCACGATCAATGCCATATCGACCTTCGGATACGGTGGCATTCTGTTCACCATGGCAGTCGAAAGCGCCTGCATCCCCTTGCCGAGCGAAATTATCATGCCGTTCTCGGGGTATCTCGTGACGAGAGGCGAATTTTCAATGATAGGAGTCACGCTCGCCGGTGCCATCGGCAACGTTCTTGGATCCATTGTCGCCTATTACGCCGGTGTCCGAGGCGGCCGGCCCTTTGTCGAGCGCTATGGCCCGTACATGCTCGTGTCGCCAAGAGACCTGGAAATCGCGGATCGGTGGTTCGCCCGCTACGGTGAAGCGGCCGTATTCTTCAGCCGCATGTTGCCCGTCGTGAGGACATTTATCTCTTTACCGGCCGGCATCGCGCGCATGAACTTTCCCCGGTTTGTCCTATTCACCTTCATCGGCGCGCTGCCCTGGTGTTATCTGCTCGCCTATATTGGCGTAATCATGGGGGAGGAATGGGAACGACTCCGCGACTACTTCCATCGATTCGATCTCGTCGTGGGCCTGTTCCTGGCGTTGGCCGCTGGTTATTTCCTGTGGTCTCATTGGCCGAAACGCACTGACACTCCCAGCGCTTGACGATCATGTTGACACTCTTCAACACGCTGACCGGGCGGCAAGAACCTTTCGAATCGCTGGTGCCGAACCGGGTCCGAATGTACGTGTGCGGTGTGACGGTCTACGACTATTGTCACATCGGACATGCTAGAAGCGCGCTGGTGTTCGACGTGTTGAGACGATATCTGGAGTACAGCGGATACGAGGTGGTCTTCGTCAAGAACTTCACCGATGTCGATGACAAAATCATCAAGCGAGCGAACGAGTTGGGGGTCTCGTGCGAGGCAGTTACCGCAAAATATATCAAGGCGTATTATGAGGACATGGCAAAACTGGGAATCGGACCGGCTACCGTGGAACCAAAGGCAACGCAGCATATCCCCGATATCGTGGACATGACGGATGTCCTGATCAAGAACGGACTGGCCTATCCGGTTGACGGGGATGTTTACTTCCAGGTTGAAAAGTATCCGGCTTATGGTCGTCTGTCGAAGCGCAAGCTCCAAGACCTGCAGGCCGGCGCGCGTGTCGAAGTCGACGAACGAAAGCGTCACCCCATGGATTTTGCGCTGTGGAAGAGTAGCAAGCCCGGTGAACCCTCCTGGCCGAGTCCCTGGGGAGCGGGAAGGCCGGGTTGGCATATCGAATGCTCCGCGATGTCAATCAAATATCTGGGCGAGACGTTCGATATCCATGGCGGAGGGATGGATCTCATTTTCCCCCATCATGAAAATGAGATCGCGCAGTCATGCGGTGCGACGGGCAAAGAGTTCGCGCGGTATTGGGTGCACAACGGCTTCGTGCAAGTGAATAAGGAAAAAATGTCGAAGTCACTGGGAAACTTTTTTACCATCAGGGAAATCTTTGACAAATCGGAATGGTCGACAGAAGTGACGGGAGAAGTGCTCAGATACCTCCTGCTCTCTACGCACTACCACAGCCCGTTGGATTTCTCCGATCAGGCGTTGAAAGAAGCGAAGCAGGCGTTGGAGGGATTCTATGACCTATTCATGCGTCTGGGTGAGCCTGACGCGAATTCTTCAAGTGATAGAGATTCATCAGATGTGGTCCAGAGATGCCGGTCGGCATTTGTCGAAGCAATGGATGACGATCTAAATACACCAGTAGCCATCGCAGAGCTGCAGAAACTGAAGACTCATGTGAACAAACTGCTTCCACAAGGGCTTTCGCCCGATACACGGATCAGAATTCGAGAGGAGTTTCGAGCGATAGGAAGTGTCATGGGTCTGTTTAATTTGGAGAGATGGCACTACACCCTCAAGCCTGATTCCGGGGAATCTCAGATTTCTGGTCAACCTGCGGTACACACGAGGCAAGAGCAACTCAGCGATGCCGATATCGAAACGAAGATTTCCGAGCGCTTGGCGGCACGAAAGAGGAAAGATTTCAGGCGTGCCGATGAGATCAGATCTGAACTCGCATTGAAGGGTATCACCATAGAGGACAAACCGGATGGCACCAGCCGCTGGAAACGCTGATCCAACAGGGATCCTGTACGGATTCCACCCCATTCGCGAAGCGCTCAAGGCCGGAACGAGACCGTTCCAACGTATTTTGGTATTGAGGACCGATCGCCAATTCGGTGAGTTGGTGCAGGTTGCCAAGGCGAAACGGATTCCCGTCCATGTGGAACCGCTCGCAGCGCTTGATCGTCTCGTGCCGAATGGCAAACATCAAGGTGTGGTCGCCATTGTCGCGGCAAAATCCTACAGCAGCGCAGAGGAGATCTTAGGGCGGGCTCGCCTACGGCAGGAGCCCGCCCTCGTGGTGATCCTGGATGGCGTGGAAGACCCGCACAATCTGGGCGCAGTGCTACGGACGGCAGAAGCGGCGGGTGTCCATGGGGTTTTTATTCCCGAGCGCCGGGCTGCGGGATTGACCTCGGCTGTGGCCAAAGTGTCAGCGGGGGCGCTCGACCATATACTCGTCGCAAGGGTAACCAACTTGACACGATTACTCAATGAATTGAAAGACGAAGGACTGTGGATCTATGCCTTGGATCCGTCTACTCGTCGGCCCTACACCGACGTCGACATGACAGGTCCTCTCGCCTTGGTAGCGGGAGGCGAAAACGAAGGGATCCGGCCAGGCCTGCTAAAAGAGTGCGACGCGAGCATGCGTATTCCTCTGATAGGCAAGGTCAAGTCGTTAAATGTCTCAGCAGCGGTGGCCGTGACACTGTTTGAAACCGTGCGCCAAAGAACAGTAAAAGCTCTTGCGACTGGAAGAGCTAGCGAATCCGAATCATGCCACCCTGAATAGCGGTTTTCAGGAGCTGAGCGGTGTTGGAGACTCGCATTTTCTTCATCATATTGGCTCGATGCGCCTCGACAGTCTTGACGCTGATCTTCAACCGCTGGCCGATCTCTTTGTTTTTGAAGCCTGCCCAGATGAGCTCAAGGATCTCCTGTTCTCGACTCGTCAACGATTCGGGTCGTTTTTTGCGCGGAGGAGGAGTCAAATCGACCAAGGACGGTCTCGTTCTCAATCTCGCAGCTCGTGTCATGTCCGACGTTCTCCTTTGCGCGGTCAGGAAGTCCGCTATAATTTGAATGCACGTGAAAACACCGGAGAACAAACCCTAGGCACATCAGAAAATTATAGGAGGCGGCTTCATGTCCTGTAAATGGAAGCAATACGGATCTAGTGAATGTACGTAGATTTGCCTCTGACGGAATAATCGGACATCATGACAAACTGGTGGCTCTCTGTGGCAGTTGGGCTGTTTGGCGCCGTGGTCGGTAGTTTTTTGAATGTATGTATTTATCGATTGCCGCGCGGAGAATCCGTTATATGGCCTGGATCTCACTGTCCTGCTTGTGGGAAACCAATCAAATCTTACGACAACATTCCCCTGTTGAGTTACCTCTGGCTCGTCGGGGCCTGCCGTAGGTGTCGGTCACCCATCTCAGTTCGGTATCCGACGGTCGAAGCCATCAATGCTGTCGGCTATCTCTTTATACTGTGGACGTTCGGTATTGGATGGACGGCCGCTCTATACGCCGTTTTGTTTTCGGCGTTACTAGTAGTTGCCGGGACTGATATCTCCCACAAAATTATTCCAAACGTGATCACGCTACCTGGCATTATGATCGGGCTCGGTGGAGCCACCACCGTACTCCCAGTCGGGTGGTTCAATGCCGTCCTCGGGGTGTTGTTTGGAGGCGGGATTCTGTTGATGCTTGCCTGGGCAAGTCCGTATCTTTTCGGCAAAGAGGGAATGGGAGGAGGCGACATCAAACTTATGGCCATGATCGGTGCATTTCTTGGCTGGAAGCTGGCGTTAATTACTATCCTCGTTGGATCGCTCACCGGTTCCATTGTCGGCATTAGCTTAATGGGTCTGGGCTTTGTGAAACGAGATGAATACATTCCATTTGGGCCCTTCCTCGTGCTTGGGGCGATTGTAGCGATGTTTTTTTCTCAGCCAATACTTGATTGGTATCAGCACTTCCTCACCACGCCCTATTGAGCTGAATCTGCTTACTGTATCTGATTCGCTGTAGCATCTGTATCCAATCCGATTTCATTCCTCCGCTTCCTCTCGACTCTTATTGGATCGAAAAAGAATGTGAAGCCTTGGCATGTTTGGATAACATCCTGTGGACAGCGACATTCTGGAGGATCGATCAAAGGAAGGCATGGCTCTTGGAAGAAGGCTCCAGGCGTGTATCCTCGTGAATCACCCGAACTTCAGGAAAATAATTTCGGGGGCAAGGGCGTGACGTTGACTGAAGTGGCGACAACCTTGGCCATTACGGCAACGCTCGCGCTCATGGCCGTGCCGAGCTATAAGACTATGGTCGTGCGCGGAGAGTCCGAGTCAGTTGCGGCCGAAGTCGCATCCCAGCTTCGCATGGCAAGGCAATTGGCCATGGCACGACGGGAACGTCTGCTTATCCGATTCGACGACGTGCAGCGCAGCCTGACGTTTCGCCGCGCAGATTCCGGAGAGATACTTGAAACTTATGCGTATGCCGATAAGAAAGTCACTATTCCGGAACCGACGGCAGGGCCCGATGTGCTGTTTCATCCCAGTGGGCGATCTGCTACGGCGACTACCATCACCATAGTGGATAGAGAGGGAAGGCCGACGAAACTCACGGTGAGTCTGACGGGACGAGTCAAAATCTCATGACGATTCGCAATCTAGTCAGCGCTTGTCGCGGCGCAAGCTTCTCGGAGGTTCTCGTTGCGATGGCCATCATGTCGATCGGATTGATGGCAGCCATGGGCGCGTTCCATGCCGCGGAGAAAGCCATTGTGAAAGATACGATGGCAAGTCGTGCCTTAGCGGCGGCTGAGTCGCGGATTGAAGCCAAGCGAGCCACAGAATGGGGGCGCTTGCTGGAGGATGACCTGAATCATGATGGTCTGCCGGATATCGTCATGCATGACGATGGACAAGATGGAGATGCGGCCTCTGACGATGGAACCTATTCCTCAATAGAGGAACGGGATGGAATTCGGCTGACCTGGATGGTCACGCCGAGTCGGATAGGCGATCTTCGTGGTTCCGGTTTCATCGTGATCGAGGCTCACGCCTCATACGAGACCGATGCAGGACATCATGAGGTCGGGCTCGCGACGATGAGAGCGAACCCATTTTTTACCGGTCAATAGGTCTAGTCGTTAACCATGGACATGAGCGGTATTCTGAAGTCTATCGGACGATCTGAAATCGGAACGAGTTTGCTGGAGTTAGTTGTCGCTACAGCCGCCGGACTCATCGTTCTGGCGGCGACCATTGAAAGTCTCTCAATCTTCAAACGTCAGTTTTCGAACCAGCAATCGAGGCTCGTGCAGCAGCAGGATGTTCGGCTCAGTCTTGAATTGTTGGAGCAGGAGCTTCATCTCACTGAATCGGACGCCCTGTCCGTTATGGCCCAGGACGAGATCGAATTCGGTGCAAACATCAACGGCTTGTCGACGACCGTCACGCTTGCAGTAGGAACGGGTCAGACGACCGTGTCGGTCGAGGATGGACGTGGATGGCCAAAAGGGAAAACCATTGTCGTTTGCTGGAACGACCGATGTGACACGATGATATTGGCGCGAGACGGTCAACGCTCATCTCTCACCGTCACTCAACCAATTAACGCGGCGATCCCTGTGGGCGCTTCTATAACTGTGAGGAATACCGTCCGGTACTACAGCAACCATGATGATAACGGCACCCTGCGATTCCTACGGCAGGTCGATGGCGGTGCGAGCGTTCTAATCGGTGAAATTCGTCAGGTGCGTTTCTTCTATTGGACTGAACAAGGCCGACCAGCTAATCGCTCGGGATTGGTTAGGCTTATTACGGTTGAGATTGAATTGCCAGGACGTTCCAGCGTGGCGGTCAGAGACATCAGCCTTCGTGTCTGAGCCGGGATCGGAAAGTACAGATGCCAATTTCTCACACTTCTGAAAGCCGACATGGTGAAGACGGACATGTTCTTTTGACCGCGCTCATGTTGATCATGATGCTCTCGCTCCTCGGTATGACGTCTCTCTATCTTGCCGGCCAAGATGTGCCGGGCATCTATGCGATGAAGGAAGAAGCAACGGCACAGCAATTGGCTGATGCGGCAGCGGAACTCGTCGTCACGTGGTTCCACGATCCGGGTGCGACACCAGTTTATGTCAGCGGACTCTTAGCTAAACGGCAAGGTGATACGGCGGGTGGACCATCTTATTTCGATACAGCCCACCGTTCACAGTTTGTAGGAACGTCCGATCTTCCCGACGTGCTGCTCGACGCGAACAATCCTACTGAAGACCATATACTAAATACCCCACCCAGTGGCTTTCCAGTCGCGCTTCGTGGCTTGGGCCGCGTCACCAGAATGAAGTTGTACCGTCCGCTACGTCCCGGTTTACTGGCGACATTGGAGGTAACGGCAGCAACAACCGGCGCCAAATCCATGGCAAGGACCGTGCAAATTCAGTTAGGAGCGCTCGCCATTCCCGCAGTTCGAGCGGCGGTGCAGATTGGACGTGGGTTGGGAAGTCTTCAACCCAATGGAGAGTCTGGAGTGCGTGTCCACTGGGGCGATCAACGCGTCGTGGGCGATTTGATCGTCAGAATGCTGGAACATATGCCGGTAAAGACTGCTTCCGCTCCAGTCACTGGATTTCCCTACGACCCGGCAAAGCAAGCCTTGGATCGTTGGACCGAATATTGGATTGGAGGCGACGTGACGGTTACGGCCCCGCCGCCAGGCGCGACGAATCATCCTCTTCTACCTCCGAACGTTCACAACCACCAAATTCCATCGCCCGGCGTTCGATTGGACCAATGGGAGTACGATTCGATCAAAAAGTTATCGCTGCGCCACGGCAACTATTATCGATTAGACCGTCAGGGCAGACTTCATTCGCAAGAGGATTTGGAAGGGGAGGGCATGGCTGCGGCCGACGTGCTTAAGTCGCAGGGAGTGGGAGACCACAGAGGTCTCGTCTTTGTCGATACGGTTGATGGACAACCTCCTCGCTCGGACAATATGGGAACTTTGATATTGGAAGCGGGTTACTTGGAAGCCCTGCTCATCGTGCAAGGCCATGTGATTCTTAGGCCGGGCGACGGAGGACATTCCATTCCGGTGCTAAGCCCCGCTCCTGATGGGACGAATTCTCTGGGATCGAGAATTCCTGTTGAACTGTCGGGAATACACCTTCAAGGCCTTCTTGTAGCAGCCGGTACGGTTGCCATCGAGCGATCCGTTCGAGTCTTTGGAGCAATAATGGCAGGTGAAACAATTGTGACTCAAGGAGACCGATCCAACCTCGAAGTCTGGTACAACGCAGATTTATCGAAAGGATTGTTCCGTGGCATCCCCGTTGTGTACCGGGTGCCCGGTACGTGGCGGGTGCTGTAGTTCGTCAATGAAAGCCTTCAATGCCCGCCGAAGTCGAGACGTGAAGAAAGACCATGGAATCGTGCGAGGATTCCTATGAGCGATTCAGTCAAGCTGGAAGCCGCGTGGCTGCACGTCTCCGACAAACGATCGAACAAAACGTCCTTGATGCGCTGGTGTTCAAAGGAGTTCTTTCTCAGGGAGACATGGAAGCGGCCCAGGAATCCGCAAAAGGCGGAGTAAATGATCTTGAATCGCTTCTCCTCAGTCGATACCACGTTTCGAAGACGGCATTGGGAACCGCTCTGAGCGACTTCTACCAGTGTCCCTACCTACCATACGATGAGCGAACGCTCATCGATGTCGATCTCTTCAAGACCTTGAACTTCGATTACCTGAAGAAGAACCTGTGGATTCCGATCTCGAGGCAGGGCGCGTTGTTAGACGTCCTGACCACGGATCCCAACGACCCTGATAAAGGATGGGATGTACGAAGAGCATTTCCCGGGGCGACTATTCGCTATAGCGTGGGTCTCCGGTGCGACATCGAACAGTTCCTTGCTTCGGTGAAGCGAGACAGAAAGGGAGCTTTGCAGCTCGACACGATCTTAAACGAATTAATTGAAGATATTCCCGTCACTGGGATTCAAAATGCCGGCGATAAAGCCGTCGACGAGAACGATTCGGCGATCGTCCGTCTCGCCAATCACGTGATTGTGGAAGCTGATAGACAAGGTGCCTCTGATATTCATATTGAACCGTATGCTGATCGAAAGGAAACGGCAGTGCGATTCCGCGTAGACGGTTCGTGCTTCACTTTTATGAGGATTCCCGCAACGTATCGACGTGCCGTTGTCTCGCGTCTGAAAATCATGGCCAATATGGACATCGCGGAACGGCGCAAGCCTCAAGACGGAAAAATCCGCTTCAGATTCCAGGGGAATCGCGACATTGAGCTTCGTGTCGCGACACTTCCGACCTCAGGCAATGACGAAGATGTGGTATTGCGTCTCCTGACCGCTAAAGAACCGATGCCGCTCGACGTGATGGAGTTTGCACCCGAGACATTGAATGCGCTCAAAACAATTGCGGAGAAACCTCACGGCCTTATCCTTTGCGTAGGACCGACAGGTTCTGGGAAAACCACGACGCTTCACGCCATACTCAAGCATATCAATACCGAAGAGCGTAAGATTTGGACAGCCGAGGACCCGATCGAAATCACGCAGGACGGTCTTAGGCAAGTGCAAATTCATCAGAAAATAGGCTTAACGTTTGCGAATGCGATGCGAGCATTTTTGCGAGCAGACCCGGACGTGATCATGATCGGTGAAATGCGTGACAAAGAGACGGCGGACATCGCTATCGAAGCTTCACTGACCGGACATCTCGTGTTGAGTACACTCCATACCAATAGCGCAGTCGAGGCTGTTGTGCGGCTATTGGATCTTGGCTGCGATCCCTTCAACTTTGCCGACGCAATGCTTGGAGTGCTTGCCCAACGACTCTGCAAACGTTTGTGCACACGGTGTAAAGAGACGTACGAGCCGAGTTCAATGGAGATCGATGAACTGATACGAGGCTATGGAAAGCCTCATTGGGAAAGGTGTGGTTATACAAATAAATGGACATTGCATAGAGGAATCGGATGCGACTCATGCAATGGAAACGGTCACAAGGGGCGCGTGGCGATACATGAGCTGCTGATCGGTTCTGACGAGATGAAACATTTGATCCAAACTAGGAGAACGACCGCAGAAGTCCTTAGCGCTGCGATGGAGCACGGCATGAGCACTCTCATCCAAGATGGTATTAAAAAGGTCCTGAGGGGACTTACGACATTCCGCCATGTTCGTACAGTTGCGATGAAATAGAT